>CACAKI010000005.1 GCA_902533035.1 uncultured Bacteroidota bacterium
CAAATACAGGTTGTCAAGGCACTCAAATACAGTTTGAATCATTTGCATACAATCACCCGAGTGATAATATTTATTATGAGTGGGATTTTGGAGCGGGTGCAAATCCTCAATATTCTTACGACCCTAACCCTATTGTTGTTTACGAAGAAAAGGGTTCTTATAATGTTAAATTAACTGTTTGTAACGGCCCATTAGGTGGTGAAAATTCTTTTTGTAATGAGCTAACTAGAGAAAATTATATTTATATTTTGGATGATGTTACTGTGTCTAGTGATGCTGGAATTAATCAGGATTTTGGACCTAATGATGCTGGATCTTTTCCTGAGAACGAAGGTTGGTATATTGTCCCTCAAGATGATGAAGAGACATGGGAAACCACTACATCTGCGTCTTGGAATGATGATACATCTATACGTATTAGGAGTAGGTATTTTGGATATGAGCTTAATAGTCACACATTTACCACTCCAGAATTAGACTTAAGTAATTTGAGTTCAGCTCAAATCTATTTCAATCTTGCATATGCACTCAAAAGTAATCAAATAGATTTTGATGGAAATTTGTACATACAAGATCAGTTAATTATATATACATCAGATAATTGTGGTGAAACATGGATGGCTAGAAAAACATATAATGCTGATGATTTAATTACTGTTTTTGATGAGTTTGGAAATCCATTAACCATATTCAATGATTTCATTCCTGTTGGAGACCAAACAAACCCTGGTCAGTGGGCTCAAAAATCATTTAGCCTTAATAATGTTGCGGGTGATGAAGGGGTAATTATTAAATTTGAATTTACAGGAATAGGCGTAAATGAAAATGGTGTTAATGTAGGTGGAAACTGGCTATACATAGACAATCTAAGAGTGGGTGAAAATTTTGTTGATATAAATGAAGAGTACAATTCTAAATTAAATATTTTCCCAAACCCATCTAAGGGCTCTGCCAACATTGAAATTATTTTAGAATCTTCACAAAAAGTGATGATTAAATTATACAATATTCTTGGTAAGTCTGTAACAACAAAAGAGTTTGATTTACAAAAAGGTTTAAACACCCTTGATTTGGAAGATATTCAAGAAAATCTCTCAACAGGAAATTATCTTATTAACGTTATAACTAAGAAAGAGCAACTGACTAATAGTATAATTATCACAAAATAATTTAGATGATTTTAACTCGTTTTTTCCTTTTTTTTTTTTTAGGATTAACTTTTTCTTTTTCTCAAAATAAAACTTGTGGTTCTGTAGAGGCTATACAAAAATCTTTAGAGCAATTTCCTGAAAAAAGACAAATTTTGAAGAATTTAAATGCTTTCACAAAAGAATTTATTGAACAAAAAAAATTGTGTCGTCAATCTGATACAACTTATATTATCCCAACAGTGGTTCATATTATACATAATTATGGACCGGAACGTATTTCTAAAACACAGGTTCTGTCTTGTATGAAAAGCATGAATGATGATTTTAGTTCATTAAATGATGATATTACCGCTGTTATAGATGAGTTTAGTAATCTGATTTCTGATATGGGTATTGAGTTTCGTTTAGCAAAACTTGATCCTGATGGAAATTGCACAGATGGAATTACATACCATCAGTCTATTTTAACATATGAAGGTGGAGAGAATGTAAAAGATGATACATATTGGGATAATGATATGTACATGAATATTTGGGTAGTTGCTGACTTAGCAAGTGATGGAACGGCTGCATATGCATATTATCCTGGCTCTGCCCCTGATAACCATGAAGGTATAATTTGTGATGATGATTATTTTGGAACTACTGGTACAGCAAATAGCGGTAATTGGTCTCGTCATACAATGCCTCATGAAGTAGGGCATTATCTTAATTTAGCTCATCCTTGGGGAAGTTCCAACAGCCCAGGAAATGATGATAATGACGATGATGGAATTCCTGATAATTGCCTTATTGATGATGGTGTAGACGACACACCACTAACATTTGGGGTTTCAAATTCAAATTGTCCGTTAACACAAATCTCTTGCAATGACACTTTAGATAATGTTCAAAATATTATGGATTATTCAAATTGTGCATTAATGTTTACAAATGGACAAAAAGACAGGGCTCATGCTGCATTAAACTCTAGTTCTGGGGGTAGGAATTTACTTTGGCAAGAAGATAATTTATGGAATACCGGGGTACACGATAACTACGAAGAAAATATCTGTATTCCTATTGCCGACTTTACCTCAAATACACAATCAGCATGTAATGATATAACCATCTCTTTTGAACAAATGTGTTATAATGCAGATAGCTTTGACTCTTTTTACTGGGATTTTGGGAGTGGAGCCACCCCTTCTATTTCTTATGAAGAGAACCCAATAATAAGTTATACCCTTCCTGGCTCTCATGATGTAAAATTAATTGTAACTAATGAATCTGGTTCTTCTGAAATAATTAAAGAAAATTATATTACCATTTTAGATAGTGACGCTGCACCTTTTTTAGAACAATTTGAAGATATTAATTTTCCAGAAAACAGTACTAATTCCAACTGGTATATTAAACCAACTGGGACCGAGCCATCTTGGGCAAGAACAGGTTTCGCCTCATCTGATGGGGTGGGCTCTATAAGAATAAGCAGTCAATATCTTTCAGCTAATGATGTGATTCATGAACTTGTTAGCCCAGAATTAGATTTTTCTACACAAACTACATCATCTGAAAAACCTCTGTCTTTATATTTTGATTTAGCGTATGCTAAACGATTACCCTATACCGTAGAAGATGGAATTAGTATTATAGATGACGTGTTGTCTGTTTATGTATCAAAAAATTGTGGAGAGAGCTGGATAAAAAGAGGTCAGTGGAATACAAATGAGTTAAATACTAAAGGTGACAGTATTGTGTTTAATCCTTATGTTCCCTCTGCTTCTGATTGGGAAGAAAGATCAGTAAATATTCAAACTGCTGCAGAAGAATCAAGTGTAATTATCAAATTTTCCTTTACAGGAAAAGGTATTTTGCAAGAAGAGGAAGCCTTTAATATTGATAATGGAACAATTATTACTGATAATGTGGGTGGAAATTGGTTATATATTGATAATATTAGAATTGGAAACGGTGATTGGGAACCGTCGAGTAATATAGAAACTATTGATCTAGACGTTTTTCCAAACCCTCTTTCAAAAAATAATGGATACTTGAGGTTTGATTTACCTGAAAATGACATTCTACATATATCTGTTTATAATTTATATGGGAAAAAATTATTAGATGATCAAAAGTCATTTATAGCTGGAAATAATTCTTATTCATTAAATACTTTTATTAATGAAAATAATTCTGGTTTATATATTATTAAAGTATCTTCAGAAAAAATTTTAGGAACTAGATCTATTACCATTGCTAAATAATATGAAAAAAATCATAACATTACTTATTCTGTTCTTGTTCTCAACAAGAACTTATTGCCAAGAAACTATCTTGCCTTGCGCCACTCACATAATGAATAAGCAGAATTTTGAGAAAAACCCTGAAATTTTCTTGAAAAATAAACTTAAACTAGACTCCATTACTAATTTATTTAACTCTCAAGCTAGATTTGGTGAGCCAGAAAAAATTATTCCCGTTGTTTTTCATGTCTTACATGAAGGAAACCCTGTTGGGGTAAATGAAAATATTTCTAAAGAACAAATTGAAGATGCTATTAGGCTTATGAATGAAGATTTTAATGCCATGAATGAAGACTTATCAAATGTAATTGATGAGTTTCAAGGAATTATAGGAAATGTTAATGTTGTGTATAAGTTAGCTAAAATTGACCCTTATGGAAATTGCACAGAAGGAATTACTCGAACTTATTGGGAGGGAACGGGTTCAGCAGATGATGATGCAAAACAAGTTGTTTTTTGGGATGATGCTTCTTATTTGAATATTTGGGTAGTGAAAAGTATTGACGCTAGTATTGGAGCTGCAGCATATACATATATTCCTTCGGCGGGCGGTCCAAATTTTAGACACGGGATTATTGCCGATCATGAATATGTAGGAAGTATTGGAACTGGTAGTAATAGTAGTTACGTTAAGCACACGCTTTCTCATGAATGTGGTCACTTCTTTAATTTAGAACATACGTGGGCAGAATGGTCGGATGTAGGACTTTCCTCTAATTGTAATGAAGATGACTTTGTTGCAGATACCCCAAACTGTATTGGCTCTTATAGTACATGTGTGCTTTCTTCAACAAGCTGTGAGTCTTTAGATAATGTGCAAAATTTTATGGATTACTCCAGCTGCACTTGTATGTTTACACAGGGCCAAGTTACACGAATGCAGGCTTCTTTAAATTCTGGTGTTGGTGACAGAGTAGATTTATGGCAAGAAGACAATCTATGGGAAACAGGTACACATCCTGATTATCAAGCAGAAGAATGTTTAGCAACTATTGACTTTTATATACCTAATGGTAATGTTTGTGTGAATAATGAAATTCAATATTTTAACAACTCATTTAATGTTGGGGAGAATCCTATTTATTATTGGTCTTTTCCGGGTGGAACACCATTAAATTCATATGAAGAAAATCCAGTTGTTACTTATAATGCGCCAGGATCCTTTAATGTTTCTTTATCGATTTCTACAGAAGCTGGAACCACATACGAAACAATTAATAATTTTATTACTGTTTCTGACAACAATCCTATTTTATCATCTATTTCAGAAAGTTTTGAATCTGCTAATTTTCCTATTTCAGATAATCCATTAAGTGATTGGGAGATTTTGGAACAAGAAACTGAAAATACATGGGATAGAACAGAAAGTGCATCTAGTAACGGTTTGTCCTCTATGAGAATACGGAGTCGGTTTTTTTCAGGAGAAAATGAACATAATTTATACTCTCCATTTATTAATATAAGTCAATATCAAACTCCTGTAAGATTATACTTTGATTACGCTTATGCACAACGAAATAGCCAAAGTGATGATCTATTAAGGATCTTAATCTCGGACGATTGTGGTTTATCATGGACTGAAAGAAAAGATTTAACAACTAATGAGTTAATTACAAATGGTGGTTCATATATTTCTAGTGCTTTTGTTCCCAATAATGATCAATGGGAAGAAGAATATGTTAATCTAAATCCTTGGGCAGGAAATGAAAGTATAAAAATAAAATTTGAGTTTACGGGAGAAAATGGAAATTATTTATATATAGACAATATTCGTCTTGAATTGGAAAATACTGAATTAAAAGATTTCGTTCCTAATAATAAAGTATTACTAAAAACTATTGATATCTTAGGAAGAGAAAACACAAATAGTAAGTTCTACATTGAAATTTTTGATGATGGAACTGTTATTAAAAACTATAGATTATGAGAAATTTAATTTTTATACTTTTATTAGTCCCTATTTTTATTTTTTCGCAAAATAAAAAAGAGCAAAAAAAAGCAACTAAAACAGCTAATACTTGGTTGTTAAAAATTGATAATGGAGAGTATGCTGAGAGTTGGGATTCTACTGGAGAATATTTTCAAAATAGCATCCAAAGAGACCGATGGTCAGCTGCGCTAACTGCTAGTAGACTTCCTTTAGGAAATGTAATTTATAGAGAGTTTAATTCAGCTGATTATAAAGCCCAAATTCCAGGTGCTCCTGATGGTAAATATTATGTTCTCACATTTAACGTTTCTTATGAAAAGAAAAACTCCGGGATTGAAACAATTACATTGTCAAAAGGATCTGACGGTAATTGGGAAGTTGTCGGTTTTTTTATAAAATAAAAAATTTAACTCCTTATTCCCATTTTGAAAAATATCCAAAAGCCAATAGTTTTAAAGTTGAAAAAAGGAAACCGCTACAGTATTTGTTCTTGTGGTGTGAGTAAACGATTACCCTTTTGTGATGGAAAGCATAAAGACCTTAATCAACAAAAAAACAGTACATATAAGTCTATTAAAATCACACCTTCTGCAGATGTTGAAATTTCTTTAAATTGTGCAAACTGGAACGAATAAAAATGAAAATAAATATTCGCAATGGAAAAAAATCGGATCTACCCAGTATTTTAAATTTAATTAAAGAACTGGCTGAGTATGAAAAATCATTAAATAAAGTTTTAATTACAATTAAAGATTTAGAAAATGATGGTTTTGGGGAAAATCCTTTATACTGGACTATAATAGCTGAGGTTAATAAAGAAATTATAGGAATGGCTTTTTATTATATTCGTTATTCCACATGGTCTGGAAAAAGTTTATATCTTGAAGATTTTATCGTAAAAAAACAGTTTCGCAGGAAGGGGGTTGGGGGCTTATTGTTTGAAGAATGCTTGCGGGTCACAAAGAAAATTAATGCGAATGGAATGGTTTGGCAAGTGTTAAATTGGAATACTCCAGCTATTAATTTTTATAAAAAATATAATGCAGAATTAAAAAGTAATTGGATGAATGGTAAACTTTATATAGACCAAATTAATGCGTTGATGATATAATGTTATTTAATGAAACATATAGAGAAATTGAATTCGACACAATTGGTTTATATAAAGAAAGAGGAAGTAAATTTATTGCATATTGCCTTTTAGTTAAAAATAAAAAAGAGGTAACGGAACAATTAAATCGCATTAAAAAAAAAGAAAAGTCTGCTAATCATTATTGTTATGCTTATGTTTTGAAGCCCGATGGATCTGATTTTAGGTTATCAGATGACGGAGAGCCTTCTTCTACTGCAGGAAAACCCATAATGAGTCAAATAAAATTTAATGCCTTAACAAATATTTTAATAGTTGTTGTTCGTTATTTCGGTGGGAAAAAACTAGGTATTCCAGGGTTAATACGATCTTACAAAACGGCAGCTATTGAAGCTATAAAAAATACGAGAATTACAACAAAAGATATTCAAGAAGAATATGACTTATTTTTTAATTATAAATCGTTAAATATTGTAATGAAAAAAATAAAAGACTGGAAATTAAATATCTTAAAAAGTGATTTAAAAATAAATTGTAAAATTAAATTCTTAGTTTCAAAAAAGGAAAGTGATATAATATTTAATTATTTTAATGAGAAAAAAAACATTGAAATTAAATACATACAATCAAGATAATTCATGGAAAACATATTTAAAATAATTGCATTTTTAGAAGGTTGGTCTTATATTTTATTATTGTTTATTGCTGTTCCTATAAAGTATCTTTTAGAAAATGAATCTTATGTTCAAATACTTGGAATGCCTCATGGTGTTTTGTTTTTAATTTACATTTTACTTGCTTTTATATTAAGGTCTAAATTTAACTGGAAAAATAAAATTTTTAGTTATATTCTGTTGGCGTCCATTATTCCATTTGGAACCTTTTATATAACTAAAAAATATTTTTAAATGTCGAATTGTTATCTTTATAAGATGAAAAAAAAGTCTATAATAGTTCTATTCTTTTTGGCTTCAATTAGCTTTTCTCAAAATGAACCTAAAAAAGAATTTTTTAAAAATGGTAATCTTAAATCTATTCATACTATTGAAAATGGTAGTTTTATTACTAAAACCTATTATAAAAATGGACAATTACATTTTCATGAAAACAAAATTCGTGGCCGTACTTTAATAGAAGAATTTTATAAAAATGGGCAATTAAGCTATCAAAAAATGGCATCCAAATTTGGAACAAAAGAAAGGTTTTTTTCTAAACAAGGTGATTTAGTTATTATGTTAATAAATGGAAAAGTAGAGTTTGTGGCATATGAAGGTGCTTTAGAAGAGTTTACAAGAAAAAATACTGTCACAGACCCTGAAGAAAATCATCATGGACACGGTCATCATCACGGCCACGGTCATCATCACGGCCACGACCATCATCATTAACATTAAAAATATCAATATGAAAACAATTTTTACTTTATTATTATTTCCTTTTTTAATCTTTTCTCAAATAGATTATAATACAGAAATTCAACCTATTTTAGATGCTAATTGTGTGAGCTGTCATCAGGGAGCAGCGGCTTATTATGGCGGGCTTTCTCTAACAAGTTACAATGAACTAGTTGAGGGTGGTTATTCTGCTGGTGGTATTATTTCCACTGGTTTACTAGAAAACTATATTAGCACTGGTTACATGCCACCATATGGATCTGGGAACAACTTAACTAGCGAAGAGGTAGATCTTATAATTCAATGGGTATCTGAAGGGGCTTTAGAAGAGAATAACTCCACTGGTATCCTAGAAAATAATAATAAGAAATCAATAATTAAAACATTAGATTTTCTAGGCAGGACCATAAATCAAAATAAACAAGGAATATTTATATATTTATATGAAAATGGTGAAGTAGAAAAAAGATATTCTTTTTTTAAAAAAATTAACTAACACAAAATTTCTATGAAAACTTCAATTCTATTATTTGCATTATTGTTTTTAATTTCATGTGGATCATCTGGGCCAAGCGCATGTGATTGTGCTAACATGGTTAATGAACGAATCAGTGGAACTCTAGAAAATTTAACTAAGTCTGCTGAAGAACAAGAAAAAATAAATGCTGATTGGGAAGAAAAATTAACACCCTGTCAACAACAAATGGAAGAAAATTCTGATTTTGAAAATGAAGTTCAAAAATGTTTAATTCAAATAATGGATGAAGATACTAAAGAAAATCCATCAATAAATAGTACAGAATAATTTATAATTATATCTTTATACTGAACTCTAATATATATATCATGAAAAATTTATTACTATCGTTAATCGCTGTTTTATTTTTATCTTCTTGTTCTGGTTCTGGGCCTACTGCTTGTGGGTGCGCAGACATGGCAATCGAAGCTCTAACTGAAGCTTTCTCAAACCTTGACATGAGTGAAGAAGAGGGAGAAAAAATGCAAGCAAAATGGGAAAAAAAGATGAAGCCTTGTGAAGAAAAAGGAGAAGCTGATGCTGAATTTAGAAAAGAAATGGAAAAATGTCTTGCAGAAAAAATGATGGAAGAAGAAAGTGCTGAATAATTTATTTAAAATCTATTCATCAAAAAAGCCCCCTAAATATAGGGGGTTTTTTTATTTGTTTTTTGAAAAATAATATATTAATAATATTTAAAATAAACCCTACATAAAGGCTTGGAGAAATTCCAATAAAACATTTCTGGCGCAGTTGTGTTAATTCGGTAATTCTGCAATTTCCTTTCGAAAACCAGACCCGCCCTAGCTACCACAAACATACACGCCAATTTAAATAAGTGTTAATTTCTCAAGCGTTACCTTTATGCAGGTTTTATTTTAATAGCTTTATTTTTCTCTCTACCCAACCATCATCATAAATATACAATCTAATTTTTTCTTTACCATCTTCTTGTGTATCTCTTCCTAAAATATCTGTTATTCTAATTAATTTTCTTTTTTGTTGGGCTTCATTTAAAGAAAGTCCGTCACAAGCATCCCCAACATCATCAAAATCAAAATCTTCTTGAAAAGGATTATAATTCTCCGGGCAATTATCTAACTCATCACATACATTATCTAAATCTGTATCCAATAAGCAATCTCCATTACAATCATAAAATTCTTCTGGATAATCACATAACCCCCCCCCCCAAATCTTCATTAGCTAATTCATCATAATTACATGCTATTTCATCTGTACAACCATAAATAATATAATAGCAAGATCCATCATCATCTGTTGCCAGTGGATTAAAATTATCTGCTTCTGAATCTGTACAACCTGAAACTTCAAGCTCATCACAAATACCATCTTCATCTAAATCAACTAAACACCCGCCATCACAATCATAATATTCCTCTGAATATTCACATAGTGCCCCCCCCAAATCTTCATTAGCTAATTCATCATAGTTACAAGCCAGCTGATCTGTGCAGCCATAAATAGTATAGTAACACGAATCATCATCATCTGTTGCCAGTGGATTAAAGTTATCTGCTTCTGAATCCGTGCAGCCTGGTATTTCCAATTCATGACACACTCCATCTCCATCTAAATCTATTAAACAATTTCCGTCACAATCGTAATATTCCTCTGGATATTCACAAATGCCACTAATTTCGTTAGTAGCGTTTTCATCAAAATTACAAGCTAAAGAATCCATACAGCCATATGTTATACAAGATCCATCATCCCCAGTGGCAGAAAATTCATAATTTGATGCTTCTGGATTTGTGCAACCACATTCTGTAGCAAAAAAGTCAGAATAAGAAGGAACTGTATCTGAATTAGTGCCAGGGAAATAGGTTTGTATACAAGAAAGACTAGTCCCTATTATAGAAAATCCGCCAAATACAGTAAATCCTGATAAGTCTAAAAAATTAAGACT
This sequence comes from uncultured Bacteroidota bacterium, assembly GCA_902533035.1. GTDB lineage: Bacteria > Bacteroidota > Bacteroidia > Flavobacteriales > TMED113. The sequence continues at coordinate 10,298 of CACAKI010000005.1, forward strand.
TGGATTAAATTCCAAGTTTAGAGAGAATGTTCCCCAAGAGAGATAATCATTTAAACCAGACTCCATTCCCGCGGTGTATAAAGGAGTTAGGTCTACTTGAGTAAGTAAATTATATGAAACATCTAGATTTTGTAAATTAGGAAAGGCATCTATTCCTGTTAAATCTTGAATATATGAACCCGACAAATCCAAGTCGTAAACATCTGGATGAAAACCTATTTGACCATCCATGATATTATCATAGCCCAATTGAATCAATTTGTTTTCAAAATTTTGATCCGGTATTGCTACCTGACAAAAACTTAAAACTGGAATTAATAATAAAGTAAGTAGTTTTTTCATTTTAATAGTTTTTTTACTGACCCATCATTGTACAGGTTTATATGTAGCCCATTCTGATTGGTTTCTCTTCCTAAAAAATCAATTGTTTTTACTATATGATTGTCAATTCTGTTTTCATGAATCTGTGAATTATTTTCTCCTTCAAAATAAAAAGGCCAAGAACACACTATATACCCATTTCCAGCAAAAAAGTTTTCAACCAAATGAATTTGACCATCTACCGGAAAATCTAAATTTTCTTGTTGAACTTCTAAATACCTAGGCTCGCTCATATTAGGTCCAAGGCCATATACATTTGCCGCATTATTTATATTTTCCAAAGCAATTGTGTCTCCTTGATTATTAGTCATCATTAATCCACAATACCCAAACCAATATTGAGTAGTATATTCCGTGTCTATCCCAACTTGAAAATTATTGTCATTAAAATCAATTAAATCAACAAATATAGAATCACATAAATTAATTTGAGCCATAGAAAAAATTGGCAATAATATATAAATCCAGTTTTTCATAAATTGTTTTTTAGGGTAAATAACGCTAGGTTATTTTCTTTTTAGTCTATCTTCACTAAAGTGTAAAGGTAATAAATCTTTAGCTTGTTTAAATTTTAAAATTTTTGTTTCATTGAATAACAACACTTCTATTGGTTCTTTTTGCTGTTCTTCATACTCCAATAAAACTTGCCTACACATTCCACAAGGAGCTATCGGGCTTTCTATGTTAAACTCCTCTGATTTAGTAGTGATAGCGATTTTTTTAATTTTTAAGTGCGGATTATTTGCTTTGGTAGCAAATAAAGCTACCCGTTCTGCACAAATACCACAAGGAAAGGAGGCGTTTTCTTGGTTATTTCCAAGAACATAGGTCCCATCTTCCAATAATAAACTTGCACCAACATTAAATTTCGAATATGGCGCATATGCTTTTTTTAATATTTCTTCTGCTTTATTTAGTAAATTTAAATCTATGGATGATAGTTCCTTTCGATCTAATATTTCCTTAAAATAAATTTTAAATTCTTGCATAACTATACTGTTACCTTATTATTTATAACAAATAATTTTGTAAACAATAAAGTTGAAGATTTTAATCTATATATTTTTTGAAAAGCTTATTGAGCTAACTTAACATTCACTGCATTGATGCCTTTTTGACCTTCTGCTAATTCGAATTCTACTGAATCCCCTTTAGTAATTCTGTCTACACATCCTGTTGCGTGAACGAAATGTTCTTGTTCTGAACCGTCTTCTGTAATGAATCCAAATCTCTTGTCATCATCGAAAAACTTTACTGTTCCTTTTTTCATTGTAAGTATTGGTATTATATTATTATTATTTTCAAAGATACATAATAATTAACTGTTTTGTTATAAATTTAATTCCAATTGTTATAAAAATGAATAAATCCGAAAAAGAATTAGGGGCTCTACATTGTTTGTATTTTATTTATTATTCTTTTTCTACAAATACAGATGATGATTTTAATCCATCTCAAGTCAGAAAAATTATTAACTATTTGAATGAATGGACCAAAGATAGTAAGAGTAGTGAAGCAATTATTTCCGAAACCATGGACTGGATTAAAGAAACAAATCCATCAAAAAACGAAGGATTGAATATCATGTTCTCTATGGCAGATTATTTAATGAAAGAAAATACTTTTTCTTTAATTCAAAAAGAGTTGTTATTGCTTCACATAAGGGATATTGCGCGTGCTGACGGAACTTTTTCTGAAGAAGAAAAAAAATATCATGATCTTTTAGCTCATCATTTAGGGTTATCCCTTAGGGTTTCCTCATGTTCAACTAAAGAAATTGAAGATAGTGCCGAAGAAGTGAAAAGAACAAAAATTGGTTTTAGAATTAATAGAAGTTAATTGCCCATTAACGTTAATACTAATTGTCTTGTGCCTCCATGGTTTCTGTGTTCACATAAATATATCCCCTGCCAAGTGCCTAAATTTAATTCACCCTCTGTTATTGGTATGTTAAGTTCACAGCCTAATATGGAAGACTTAATGTGGGCTGGCATATCATCGCTTCCCTCATATGTGTGTTTAAAATACGGTTCGTTTTCTGGAACTAATTGATTAAAATAATTTTCCATATCCTCTCTAACGGTTAGATCTGCATTTTCATTAATCGTAATAGAGGCTGAAGTATGTTGTAAAAAAATATGTAATATGCCTTTTTGAATATTTTTTATTTCTGTAATGTTATCTTTAATTTGTTTAGTAATAAGATGTGTTCCTCTAGGAAAAGAATTTAATGTGATTTTTTTTTGGAAAATTTTCATTTACAAGCTATCTGATAAAATTTTTTTTGCTAATTGTAAATCTTTCTCTAAAACAAAAATATTTCTTTCGTTGTTGTTACAAAAGGGATCTACCCAACCAGCTGTCACATTAAAATGATAAGGATCTTCTATCTTTGAGTCTATCCCATTTTCTGCTAATAATGATTGTATCTTTTCAATCTCAAAAAAATTAAGCGTAGTTAAAAAAGTATATCTCAAGATTAAGGTGCAACTAATGGGTGGTTAATAATCATCATGCCATCAGATGTCATAAAACTTATTTGAAAAGTGTATAGTTCTCCTGAATTTAACCCTCCTCCTGGAACTAAAAAATTCGTAATCGTTTCTGCGTTTTGAGGAGTATAACTTTCTCCTACCTGATTCCCAAATTGATCAAAAACTTTTTGATAAATTCCAAGCTGTATATAATAATTTAAAATTATAGGATCAATAATTTCTAATTCTAATTGATTAGTAAATACAGCATTAAAATTTAAAGTATACTGTGCTTGATCTAGTATTGTAGAAGGAGTCGGTAAATCTAGTGGTATTGGTGGTTGCACTTGTCCATTTGAAAAAGTCACTATTAATTCTCCATTTACTATTTCAACTTGTTGAATTGAAACCCCATCAGCTCCAGATGGACCTGCCGGTCCCTCTAAACCAACTCCAGCAGGACCCTCAGGTCCCTGAGGGCCAGGATTTCCTTGAGCGCCTTGTAAACCTTGAGTCCCCACCGGACCTTGAGGTCCTTGTTCCCCTTGAGGTCCTGGGTTTCCTGGATTGGCGCTGGTCTCCGCAAATAGCGCATAGGGAACACTTTTTAATTGCGTACTTCCCATTAATAAATAATTGTTTCCTGCGTTAATATCCACTGAAACTTCTAAAAAATATGAATGATTTCCCCAATCTATGTCTTCAAATGAGCCACTATAATTTTCACCTCCACCAATTTCCAAGTTAACCAAACCTATTGGTGACGTCTCAATATAATGCTCTTCAGAATATATAACTGCACCAAAACTAGAGTCTTCCAGAATTCTAATTAAAATGCTAACATCTCTATCTGGCATAATACCCCAATTTACATCCCTTATAACCGTTTGATACGAAAATGTATGAGGTGCCTGAGCAATACAAATTGTTGAAAACATGAATAACGCCGATAAAAGTAAATATATTTTTTTCATCTTTTTTTATTTTAATTTTTGAATTTTGAATACATCTTTTTGTTCTTTTCCTATTACCTCTAAAACATAAGAGCCTAAGCTTAAAATACCAGTATTGATCTGATGTTTTTGATCATTTGTGGAAACCATACAAGAATATATTATTTTACCTGATAAATCTAAAATCTGAACCTGAACATATGCGCTTTCAAACTCTATTAATTCTAAATTTAGAATATCTACAGTTGGATTAGGATATATACTTATTTTACTATGTGTGCTTTCATTTAACCCAATAATACCCAAGCTAGGTTGGTGAAATCCTTGTGTTAACATAAAATTTTCAGAAGAAATAGTTTCTATAGCTATATCCCCTAAAGTAAAATCCGATTTTAAACTTACCATAGAATATCCCTGTAACGAACCCCCACACCCAGTAACAACATATGGTTCTATATTTATACTCTCTTGAGAAGAACTCAAGAAAATAATACTAATAAAAAATATACATATATAGTTTTTCATATGTGTTTTATTGTTTAGTGAATTTTTGTATCATCTTTTGCTCATTTGACGTCATTTCTAAAATATATTGCCCGTTTTTTAAGCTAATTAAATCAATCCTATAATTATTATTGTTGTTTTTTAACTGATTAATTATTTCCTTGTGCACAACTCTTCCTGCCACATCATATATTTTAATTAGAACTTCTGTCACAGAAAGATTGTTCAGCGTGAAACTTAAATCTATATACTCTGATGCTGGGCTCGGGTATAATTCTATGTTCTCAATGACAGATTCTTTTATATTAGAAGATGATTCATTAGAGCCTAAATATATATTTTCATCACCCTCTTCATATGGAAGATAATATATTGGGCAGAAAAACATTTCATCAGTAGTGAGCTCTCCCCAATTCATAGTTTGTGGTGGATTATTTGGGTTTAATGGATTGTCTTCTGAATTATCATAAGTGGCAATACCTTTTATTTGTGATCCCGCAGGAACATGTAACATATAGTCAGAATAGTAAAAGCCCTGCCAATTAAAATCCCAATTTGGAATTTTAATAAAAGGGACCACTTCTCCGTTTGGTGTTTCTGCAAAAACCTCCCAAGATTTACCTAATAAATGAGAATGTGGCAAAAAACCTAATACGCTCCAATCCTCTGGCAAAGAACAATCCTCTTGAAATATACCATTATCAAAATCTAGACACCTTTCTACAACATAGTTTGGGTCACCCGCGGGTATTGCCCAGTCAAACTCTACCCACATTTTCATTTGCACCTCTCTTTCTACATCTTCTGCGTTTTTTAAAAACACATTAATAGATGATTGATCCCATTCATCTATTGATGATGGGGCATAATGAATTTGACACAATATATCTGAGCCTGCAGGAATCTTCATTCCTAAATTTCCAGACCAAACAATAGGGTTCATCCCTGGAGCATAACCACCCAAAAATACATATTGAGTTGGGGGAACAGATAAACCAAATCCACCATAAGATTCATATCCATAAGTGTCATCTTGACTATCTAATGCCGCGCCCTCTCCCGATACATCCGCCATAATAATAGCATGATGAACCATTTCTCTATTATCCGGTCTAAATTCTATACTTGATATATACATATCGTCTTCAAAATTTGTAGGAAAAACAAAAACCCTATAATCATCATAATTATTTCCCTCTATTAAATATGCCTCTTCCATTTCATAAACTATATCTGGTTCTCCAATAGAAGAGCCCTCTGTAAACGTTGGCATTGGAGCCTCTTCTAATGGGTTTCCTTGTGGGGCTCCATTTTGCACCCAATCAGAAATAAGTTGTTTTTCATCATCGGTTAAAAATCGTTCATCTAACAAATTAGAATAATTAGGATCTGGCGGCCATGGTGGCATATAATCAGATGACGTTACTTCTTCTATCATATTAGCAAAGCCTGCAACTTCTTCATAATTAGTAAAATTAATTGGCCCTGACTCTCCTGGTCTATGACAACTGGTACATTTATTATATACAATTTCCGAAACCTCTTCAAATGTTTGTGAATAAGTAATTAAACTAACAAAAAATAGTACGAAATAGTATTTATTTATTTTCATAAGTGTTTTAAATTTTAAATTAAGCAGCCTATTGCTTCCGTTTCAAAATATTCTACATTTTTTCCCTGAAGAAGCTGTTCTAAAACATCATAAAGATAGTTATTCTCTGCTGGACTCCATTGACCAAGGTCGGAATAGCTATCGTCTATCATTCCTTTATAAATTAATACGCCATCAAACTTGATAAAAACCTCAGAGTATACGCTGGCACCCAACAAAGATACCATTTCTCCGTTATTATCATCTATGCAATCAAATGGAATAGAATATTTTTCTACAAAATTAGAAATGCTTTCTTCATTTGATAGTAAATTTGGAAAATATCCTATAAACACAACAGAATCTGCGGCAAACTCATTATAAGCGGATTTAATTGGCAATGTCATATATTGAGCAATTGGACATGATTCAGACAAAAAAACCGATACCTCTATCAATGGTTTTGAAGATATGTCATTATGATCATCATCTCTTTCACATGAAAAAGTAAAAAGAATGAGTAATAGTATAAATGTTTTTTTCATTGAAAACTTTATTATTTATTGGAGCTAACGAGGAGATTTGAACTCCCGACCTCTTCCTTACCAAGGAAGTGCTCTGCCCCTGAGCTACGTCAGCCTTAATTAATAATACAAATTTAACTATATTGTTTAAATATAGTAATGAAGAACTACAAGGATAAAAAAAATAAAAAATTAAAATCTGAAATTTTCCATATTTTAATGGAAGAGGGAAGGCCTTTAAATCACAAGCAAATTCGTAAAAAAATAACAATCAAGGAAAGTGGAAAGTTAGATTTTTTACAAATCCTAAATGAGTTAGTATCACAAAAAAAAATACTTGTTAATGAAAACTTTAAGTTTTATTGCAAAGAGTTAAAGTCTAAAAATATTATAAAAGGAAACTTAGAGAAAGGGAATAGAAAAGAATTTTTTTGTCGATGTGAAATAAGTAATAATTTAATTCCTATTCCAAATAAATTTTTAAATGGCGCGCTAATTAATGATTATGTCCTAATAAAAACGTCTACACATAAAAAAAAGAAAACTATTGGCAAGGTTGAGAAAATTATTAAAAGGTTTAAGAGTTTTTTTGTAGGGACATTTAGCACAAAAAATAATACTTCTTTTGTTTTGCCTATAGAAAAAAATCTGAAAACAGATTTTTATATTCCTACGGGAAAATGCCTTAATGCCTCTAATAATGACCGAGTGGTTGTAAAGCTCCTTGAGTGGCCTAAAGGCGCAAAGTGTCCTTTTGGAGAGGTCACAGAAATATTAGGAATAAGTGGTGATTTTTCGTCTGAATTAGAATCTATAATAAGAAAACATAATATTATTCAAGAATTTAGTAAAGAAACCTTAAGCTATGTAGATAGTTTAAGTTCTGAAATTAAAGATGTTGATTTGAAAAACAGAAAAGATTTCAGGAACCATTCTTGTTTTACGATTGACCCTGAAGACGCTAAAGATTTTGATGACGCCTTGTCGGTTAAAGAAATCAAGAAAAACATATTTGAAATTGGTGTGCATATTGCTGATGTAAGTCATTATGTAAAGCCCGGCACTATAATTGATCAAGACGCTGTTGAAAGGGGGTGCTCTGTGTATCTAGCCAACAAAGTTATACCTATGTTGCCCGAAAAACTAGCAAATCAACTTTGTTCTTTAAGGCCGCTAGAAGATAAGCTTTGTTTTTCAATTGTTTTTAATATAAACAAAAATGGAGATGTGTTATCTAATTGGATTGGCAAAACAATTATCAAATCTAAAAAAAGATTCACTTACCAAGAGGCTCAAAATATTTTAGATGAGGAAAAGGGAAAGTTTTATAATGACTTAAATATTCTTAATACTATTTCAAGAAAATTACGAAATAAAAGAATAAATAATGGCTCCATCATCATAGAAAAAAAGGAACTTTTTATTGAATTTAAAAATAATGAGCCTGTAAAACCATGTTTTAAAAAAACACTTGTAACAAATCAATTAATAGAGGAGTTTATGCTTTTAGCAAATCAGTTTGTTTGTGAATACTTTAATAAAGAATCTGGTGGTGTTTATAGAATACATGATGATCCTGATTTTGAAAAATTAAAATCTGTTACTGATTTTCTAAAAACAATCGATATTAATTTTAATTTGAATAAAAAAAATTTAACCGAATCTATTAATCAGCTTTTAAATTCAATAAAGGAAAGTGAGTATAAAGAGTTGATTAATCAATTAATCTTACGCTCAATGGCCAAGGCTGAATACTCCACTCAAAACATTGGTCATTTTGGGCTTGGATTTAAAAATTATTCCCACTTTACATCTCCCATAAGGCGATATCCTGATATTCTAGTTCATAGAATACTTTATAATATCTTGGAAAAAGAAAAGCAACAAAACTCTGAATTACAATCATTGTGCAAAAAATCATCACAAAAAGAGAGGTGCGCTATTAAAGCAGAAAGGGATTATATGAGATTTATATTAATGTGGTTAGTAAAAGATAGTGTTGGTAGCATAACAACAGCAACAATTACTTCAATAAAAGAGTGGGGTGTTTATGCAGAGTTAGATGAATACCTTTGTGAGGGAATGATCTCTTTAAATTCCCTAAGAGCTATCGGTAATTTTTATTATAATCGTAATAAAATAGAAATGGTTAATAAATTATCAGGAGAAGCTTTATCTTTAGGAAAGAAAGTGTCGGTTGAAATCAACAATATTAACCTACAAAGGGGCGAGTTAGATTTAATCCTTATTTAAATGACACATATAGTTTTTTATATATGTTTATTGTTTCTGTTGTCTTCTTGCGCAACAGTAGTGCCTCCTTCCGGTGGGGAAAAAGACTCTTCTCCCCCTAAAGTATTGAGTGTCATCCCAGAAAACCAAACAATAAACTTTAATGGAAATAGCGTTACATTATTTTTTGATGAGTTTATTCAATTAAAAAACAAATCCGAAATTAATTTCTTCCCTGAAATACAACCAAGGCCAAGTATCAAAATAAAAGGAAAGTCAATTATTATAGAATTCTTAACTGAATTAAAATTAAACACGACACATATAATTAATTTTAATAGCACAATTATAGACCTAAATGAATCAAACCCTTTGCAAAATTTTCAATATGTATTCTCTACGGGAAACATGATTGATACCTGTAAATTAAACGGCTTGGTGTTTGATCTAATATCAAACCAAAAAAGCAAGGATGTGATAGTTGGACTTTTTAAGAATAAATTAATTGTAAATTATGATTCATTAGTGAGAACCTCTTCACCTGATTATTTTATTTTTTCAGACCAAATAGGAAATTATAACTTTTCTAATTTGAAAAAAGGTAATTATATATTATATGCATTTAAGGATTTAAATTTAAGTAAAAAATATGAAGAACAAGAGCCGATTTCAATGCCTATTATGATCAATGTTGATGGCAATCAAACATTTGACATTCCTCTATTTATTGAAGACCGTTTCTTGAAAAAAAATACATTGAACTGCTTTTACCAACAAACAAAAAAAGATACTTCAAGTACGGGTTCTATTAATTTAAATTTTAAAAAAGAAATTTATGAAAGTACTAAATATATAGGTGAGTTAATTTTAAGAGACAGTTCTGTTTTTTGCTTTAATATAAATTCAAATATTATAAATATTGATAGTTTATTGGTTGGTATTTATTCCTTCAGAATGTTTGAGGATTTAAACAAAAATAATTTATGGGACTCTGGGAATATTAAAAATTTAACCCCCCCCGAGAAAGTAAAGTTCTTTAATGAAACAATTGAAGTCAAAAAAGATTGGGAGATCGACGTTTTTATAGAATAAGTATATAGAAAACTATATGTGTTTATTTTTTTATGTTTGCCATTAGGTACTCTCTATTCATTCTAGCTATATTCTTTATTGAGATTTCTTTAGGACACTGGGCCTCACAAGCGCCCGTGTTGGTGCAGGCCCCAAAACCCTCTAAATCCATTTGCTTCACCATATTTAAAGCCCTTTGCTTTCTTTCTACCTTTCCTTGAGGTAAAAGAGAATACTGTGATATTTTAGCCGCAGTAAACAACATAGCTGAAGAGTTTTTACAAGAAGCCACACAGGCCCCGCAACCTATACATGTTGCTGAATTAAAAGCCTCATCTGCATCTTCCTTAGATACAGGAATGGCGTTTGCATCTTGAGTATTCCCAGAAGTGTTAACAGAAACATATGCGCCTGCTTGTTGAATTCTATCAAAAGAAGACCTGTCAACAATTAAATCTTTAATAACCGGAAAAGCCCTTGACCTAAATGGTTCTATAAATATTGTATCACCATCCTTGAATTTTCTCATGTGTAATTGACAGGTTGTGGTCCCCCTTTCTGGGCCATGAGCCACCCCGTTAATAAATAAGGAGCAGGAGCCACATATTCCCTCTCTACAGTCGTGATCAAATGCCACGGGCTCACCACCTTCATTCAATAACTTATTGTTTAGAAAATCTAGCATTTCTAAAAAAGACATATCTTCCTCTACTCCATCTAAAATATAGTCCTGTATTTTTCCTTTGGTTTTGTTATTTTTTTGTCTCCAAATTTTTAAATTAAGTTTCATATATTTCTATTTATAACTTCTTGATTTTAACTTGACTGATTCGAATTTTAATTTTTCTTTGTGCAGTTTAGCTTTTTCCGTTTTTTTATACTCCCAAGCAGAAACAAAATTAAAATTTTGATCATCTCTTAAGGCCTCCCCTTCTTGTGTTTGGTGTTCTTCCCTAAAATGCCCACCACACGATTCCTCTCTTTCAAGGGCATCAATAGCAAACAACTCTCCTAACTCTAAAAAATCTGCAACCCTTCCTGCTTTTGCTAATTCTTCATTAAATTCATGTAATTCGCCCGGAACAAACACATTTTTATAAAAATCTTCTCTTAGCTCTTTAATTTCATTAATTGCCTTTTTTAAATCTGTCTTATTTCTTGACATTCCACACTTATTCCACATAATTCGGCCCAATTTTTTATGAAAATAGTCTACGGGCTTCGTTCCTTTATTTTGAATAAAACCTTTTAATTTTTCTAGAACGTCTCTTTCTGCATTTTTAAATTCTGGAGAATCTGTCGAGATTTTTCCGGTTCTAATATCAGCAGATAAATAATCTCCAATAGTATACGGTAACACAAAATACCCATCGGCCAAACCTTGCATTAAAGCAGATGCCCCTAATCTATTTGCTCCGTGATCAGAAAAATTTGCTTCACCTATTGCATAACAACCCGGTATAGATGTCATTAAATTATAATCCACCCAAACACCCCCCATAGTATAATGAACGGCTGGGTATATCATCATTGGTGTTTCGTAGGGGTTCTCATCTGTTATTTTTTCATACATCTGAAATAAATTTCCATATTTTTCCTTTATAGCTTGTTTTCCTAGGTTTTGTACATTCTCTTTATCATTTTGGTCACCCCCTAAAGAATGTGTTTTTTCTGTTCCATATCTAATAATAGCAGATTGAAAATCTAAAAAAACTGCTTCTCCTGTTTTGTTTACACCAAACCCAGCATCACACCTTTCTTTAGCTGCACGAGAGGCAACATCTCTTGGTACAAGGTTTCCAAAAGCGGGGTATCTTCTCTCTAAATAATAATCCCTATCCCCTTCCTTAATCTCGGTTGGTTTGATTTTCTTTAATCTTAATTTTTTTACATCTTCTAGTTTTTTAGGAACCCATATTCTTCCATCATTTCTTAGTGATTCCGACATTAATGTTAATTTAGATTGATTTTCCCCTGAAACTGGTATGCAGGTAGGGTGAATTTGGGTAAAACACGGGTTTGCAAAGTATGCCCCTTTTTTATGAATTTTCCAAGATGCCGTCACATTACTTCCCATCGCATTTGTAGAAAGGAAGAAAACATTTCCATACCCACCACTCGCTATAACAACCGCGTGAGCAGCATGTCTTTCTAGCTTTCCATTAACTAAATTACGCGCTATAATCCCCCTTGCCTTTCCATTAACAGTAACTAATTCTAACATTTCATGCCTAGAGTACATTTCTATTTTCCCTCTGTTAATTTGTCTATTCATGGCTGAATAGGCACCCAACAAGAGTTGTTGCCCGGTTTGGCCTTTAGCGTAAAACGTTCGGGAAACTAACACGCCACCGAAGGACCTATTATCTAATAACCCTCCGTAATCTCTAGCAAACGGAACCCCTTGAGCAACACACTGATCAATAATGTTTGTAGACACTTCTGCTAATCTATAAACATTAGCTTCTCTTGATCTATAATCACCCCCCTTTACGGTATCATAAAATAACCTATATACCGAATCTCCGTCTCCCTGATAATTTTTAGCAGCATTAATTCCTCCTTGCGCCGCTATAGAATGAGCGCGCCTAGATGAATCTTGAAAACAAAAAGATTTTACATTATATCCTAATTCAGCTAACGTTGCCGAAGCAGAGGCCCCAGCGAGGCCGGTCCCCACTACAATCACATCAATTAATCTCTTATTTGCCGGGCTAACTAAATTAATGTTTTGTTTGTGGTTTTTCCATTTATTTTCCATTGAACCAAATGGTACTTTACTGTCTATTGGAAACGGCTTCGCCTCTCCTTTTTCGGGATTAATATTTAATGCGGGTTCAGAAAAATTTCCATCAGGATTTAAAAAGACATCTAACGCATCTTGTGAAATTCTGTAGACACCTCCAACTTTAGAACATTTTATTTTACCAGAAGATATGTGGCGTCTAATCGTTTTTTTTGAAACCTTTAGATACTCTGCCAATTCGTTTATACTAAAAACTTTATTCTCCTTGTCCATTTTTGTCCATTTTTGTCTTTCTTAAATTTAATAAATTTTTACTACAAAACAGCTTTAATTGTCTAGTTTTGTCTAATTTTGTCCATTTTGAGGGGTTTTTAGATTTCATAATATTTTAATACTATATGTAATGGAAAATTGCAATAAATATAAATCCAGCGGGAATAATGACTGCAAAAAGAGTCGAAACCAATTTTATTGGCCCCTTGGTAATACCCATAGACTGCATAGAAGAGCTAAATCCATGTAATAAATGCAGGGCCAACAAAATAAAAGAAACACAATAGATCACAACCCTAAATAACTCTTGAAACTTTACTTGTAGTTCGTGAAAATACCTATGCTCATCTAGTGGATTGTGGTCCACGTATTTATACATTATTTCCGGAACCCAAAAGTCATAAAAATGCATAATTAAAAAGCTTAGGATTACCAAGCCGCTAATTATCATGTTTCTTGAAGCCCAAGAGGCTCCATTATTAATAGAGCGCTTTACATATGAAACCTGACGTGATCGCTGATTCTGAATTTCTAAATAAATACCTAAACTAAAATGAACCATCACGCCCAAAATTAATACTGGCTGCAAAACAAATTGAACAATTAAATTGTTTCCCATGAAATGAGATAGCGCATTGAATGTTTTCCCGTCATCTGGAAAAACCGAGGTTATGTTAATGATAAAGTGTTGTGTTAAAAAAACTATTAGGAACAACCCCGAAAGGGCCATCAGAAACTTTCTTCCTATCGAAGACTTTAACATAATTTAAAATATTACTAAGCGCAAAGTTACTACAGAAAAACAACAAAACAACATTTTTTTACATTTAGTAATTTGATTCAATAAATAACTATATTTAATATGTTAAAGTCAAAATTATGTTAGATAGTTTATTGTTCAAAAAGAACCGAAAAAAACTAGTAAAAAATTTAGTTCCTGGGGCAATGTGTGTTTTTGAATCTAATGATCAAATGCCAACTAATGCAGATGGATTAATGCCTTTTAGACAAAATAATAATTTATTTTATTTAACAGGGATTGATCAAGAAGACACTTCTTTAATTATTTTCCCTGAAACAAAAAATCAAGATTATAAAGAGGTGCTGTTCATAAAAAAAACAAACGATACTATTCGTGTTTGGGAAGGGCATAAATTAACCAAAGAAGAGGCTAAAAAAAAATCTGGAATTAAAACAGTTTTATGGAATGATGAGTTTATAAATGTTCTGGGAAAATTAATCCCTGAATCTAACTCCGTTTACTTAAGTAGCAACGAGCACCCTAGAGCAAATGTTGTTGTGGAAACCAAAAACGCTAGGCTTGGCAGTAAATTAAAATCTCTATTCCCAAACAGTAAGTTTAAGAAGTCTGCACCAATTATGCATCAAATCAGATCTATTAAAGAGGCCGAAGAAGTCGATATGATAAAGCGAGCTTGCAGCATTACCAAAAACGGATTTAATAGAATTTTGAGGTTTATTAGGCCCGGTATATTTGAATATAATATTCAAGCAGAATTAATCCATGAGTTCATCAACAAAAACTCTAGAGGATTTGCATATGAGCCAATTATTGCATCAGGTAAAAACGCCTGTATTCTACATTATACTGACAATAACCAGCCTTTAAAGGATGGTGAAGTAATTCTTATGGATTTTGGGGCGGAATATAATAATTACGCATCTGATTTAACACGGTGCGTTCCTGTAAGTGGACGGTTTACAACAAGACAAAAAAATGTTTATAACGCTGTTTTAAGGGTGATGCGCGCAGCAACAAAAATGTTGGAACCCGGAACTTTTTTAAATAATTATGAAAAGAGTGTTGGGGAATTAATGGAAAAAGAATTGATAGACTTAGGCCTTATTTCAATGCAAGATATAAAAAGACAAGGGAATCTGCCTGCTTATAAAAAATACTTTATGCATGGCACATCACACCACTTAGGCCTAGATGTTCATGATGTTTCTGACTCCACCAAACCCCTTTCCGAGGGAATGGTTCTGACCTGTGAGCCAGGCATATATATACCAGAAGAAAATCTGGGAATTCGTTTAGAAAACGATATTCTTGTTTCCACAAATGAAACCATTGACCTAATGGGTGACATCTTAATTGAGCCGGAGGAAATTGAAAATGCATTGAACGGCTAAATCATGATAATTTAAAATGATCCCAACCTCGTTTGTCAATTGAGGTAACCTCACCGTTAACACCTATCATTATTCTTTTCTCTGTCTCTTCTGTTAATTCTCCAATAATTGACATTTTTTTTGTTGCGTCAATTAAATCTCTTTGTTGGGGGGGGATAGTAAATAATAATTCGTAATCCTCTCCTCCATACAAAGCAGCAAAAATATAGTCAATATTAAAATCTAGTGATGCGTTTTTTGTTTGTTGGTGTATTGGTATTTTTGATTCCATTATTTTATATCCTAAGCCCGATGCATTGGAAATATGATTTAAATCGGAACATAATCCATCTGAAATATCAATCATGGATGTGGGGTTAATATTATTAGTTTTAAAATAATTAACGATTTCTACTTTTGCTTCTGGTTTAATTTGCCTTTCTATTAAATACTTATATTCTTTTAACTTCATCTCAACATCTTTTATAGCAAATTTGGGTATTTTGTGTTCTGATAAAACCATTTTTTCTCTTTGTAAAATTTTTAAACCCAAATATGATGAGCCCAGATCACCTGAAACCACAATTAAATCACCTTTTTTTGCCCCATCTCGATAAACAATGTTTCTTTTTTTTTGAAAACCAACCACGCTAACATTAATTATTAAACCAGTATAAGATCCACTTATATCGCCCCCAACAACGTTTACATGATAATTTCTAGCGGCTTTGTTTATTCCTTCGTATAGGGCCTCTATATCTTCTACATTATACTTATTCGGGATTCCCAAGCTAATTATAATTTGTGATGGCATTGCGTTCATTGCACATATATCAGATAAATTAACAATAATTGACTTATAACCAACATGAGATAGCGACATATATGTAGTGTCAAAATGGATCCCTTCAATTAAAATATCGGTACTCATTAATATTTCTTGGTCTTTTTGTGATTTTATTACCGCGCTATCATCCCCTATTCCTTTAATAATTAAATTATTATTAACGTCTATAGTTTTTTTTAATTTATTTATTAACCCAAACTCTCCTATTTCTGAAATTTTAGTTGTTGTTTTTTTTTCTTCCATAACATATGTTTTTTTTTTGCTCTTCTTTCTTAAATTTAATGAATTGTTTTAATTATTTCTTTGGTATATTTGCAATAAATTAATTCCTGAATAATGTTTCAAATCACTAGCGTTGCAAAAA
Source organism: uncultured Bacteroidota bacterium (assembly GCA_902533035.1). Lineage (GTDB taxonomy): Bacteria > Bacteroidota > Bacteroidia > Flavobacteriales > TMED113. The sequence goes on from CACAKI010000005.1 coordinate 26,391, forward strand.
ACCAACTATTATCCTTAATGAAAGCAGATAGTTTAGATGAGGATTGTTTTGTTAGGATTGGCGTCGAGACCGGGGGGTGCTCCGGCCTTTCTTATAAATTAAATTTTGACAAAAAGAAAAATGATTCTGATAAATTACTTGAAAGCAATGGCATTAAAGTTATAATTGATAGAAAAAGTTTTTTATATCTAGCCGGAACCACTTTGAATTATTTTGGTGGATTGAATGGCAAGGGGTTTGTTTTTGAAAACCCTAATGCAAATAGAACGTGTGGGTGTGGAGAAAGTTTTTCTGTTTAAATCTCTAGAATATGGGCTCTGAAAAAAACAAAACATTAAAAGAAATCACTAAAAACAAATACCAATATGGGTTTGTTTCAAAAATAGAAACAGAAAAATTTAAACCTGGTTTAAATAAAAAAATCATATCCTTAATCTCATCTAAAAGAGATGAGCCCTCTTGGATGCTTGAATACAGACTAAAGGCTTTTGATGCTCTACAAAAAATGACGCCACCAAATTGGGCTAACTTAAAAATTAAACCTATTGATTTACAAAAAATAATTTATTATGCCGCTCCAAAAAAACCAAAATATAACTCCTTAGATGAGGTGGATCCAGAATTATTAAAAACATTCAATAAATTAGGTATTTCCATAGATGAGCAAAAAAAAATTACTGGCGTAGCTATTGATATTGTTGTCGACAGCGTTTCTGTTGCAACAACATTTCAAAAAACATTAAAAAAACTAGGTATTATTTTTTGCTCTATGTCAGATGCAATTAAACATCATTCTGAATTAGTAAAAAAGCACTTAGGTTCTGTGGTTCCATATACTGATAATTATTTCGCTGCTCTAAACGCAGCTGTTTTTACAGATGGCTCGTTTTGTTATATACCTAAAGGTGTTCGCTGTCCAATGGAGCTGTCTACTTATTTTCGAATTAATGAAGCCGGAACAGGGCAGTTTGAAAGAACTTTACTAGTTGCTGAAAAAGATAGTTGTGTTAGTTATCTTGAGGGTTGCACCGCCCCGATGCGAGATGAGAATCAATTACATGCAGCTGTTGTGGAACTTGTTGCTTTAGAGGGGGCGGAAATCAAATACTCAACTGTTCAAAATTGGTACCCTGGAGATGAAAAGGGAAATGGTGGTGTATATAATTTTGTGACCAAACGTGGTATTTGTTTTAATCACGCTAAAATTTCTTGGACTCAAATTGAAACAGGATCAGCAATAACCTGGAAGTACCCTTCGTGTATCTTGAAGGGTAACAACTCTATTGGTGAGTTCTTTTCAGTTGCTGTAACAAATAATTTCCAACAAGCTGATACTGGAACCAAAATGATTCATTTAGGAAAGAATACGAAAAGCACTATAATAAGTAAAGGGGTGTGTGCTGGGAAAAGTAATGGTAGTTATAGGGGTTTAGTTAAAATTGCTAAATCTGCTGAAAATGCAAGAAACTTTTCTCAATGTGACTCTTTATTAATGGGGCAAAATTGTGGAGCACATACATTTCCGTACATTGAATCAAATAATAACAGTGCTATTGTGGAGCACGAGGCCACAACGTCTAAAATTAGTGATGATCAGTTATTTTACTGTAAGCAACGCGGGATACCTGAAGAAGAAGCGATCGGATTAATTGTAAACGGTTATTGCAAAGATGTATTAAAAAAACTACCCATGGAGTTTGCGGTAGAGGCACAAAAATTATTAGAAATTTCACTAGAAGGTAGTGTGGGATAAATTTAAAATTATGTTAAAAATAAAAAACCTAAACGTTAGCACAGCTGACAATATTCAGATCCTTAAAAACTTGAATTTAACAATAAATGAAGGTGAGGTTCATGCTATAATGGGACCAAACGGATCAGGAAAAAGTACTTTAGCTTCTGTGATTTCAGGAGACCCAAAATATATAATAAAAACTGGGGAAATTACATTTTTTGGTGAAAACTTAATGGAACTTGAACCTGAGGAAAGAGCGGTTTTAGGTCTCTTTTTATCTTTCCAATATCCAGTGGAAATACCCGGAATTTCATTAAATAATTTTATAAAAACCGCCCTAAATCAAAAGCAAAAGGCCCTGAAATTAAAGACGCTATCTCCTAAGTTCATTCTTGAAAGAATAAAAGAAAACGCTAAAATCTTGAAAATTAATTTAGATTTTATAAAACGATCTGTGAATGTTGGGTTTTCGGGAGGTGAGAAAAAAAGAGCTGAAATTTTTCAAATGTTGATGTTGGAGCCCCGTCTTTCTATTTTAGATGAAACTGATTCCGGATTAGATATTGATGCTTTAAAAATTGTTGCAAAAGGAGTTGGTCGCTTGAGAAATGGAAAATCATCTTTTGTTATCATTACTCATTATCAAAGGCTTTTAGACTATATAAAACCTGACTTTGTTCATGTTTTAAGTGACGGAAAAATAATAAAATCTGGTGGCCCAGAAATTGCGAAAATGTTAGAAGAAAAAGGATATGAGTGGATCTAATAAAAAATCTCTATTTAATATCGCTGATGAATCTAGTTTTATAGCTGGTTTTTTACCTGGCATTAAAAATGAAGATTGGAAATACACAAACATCAAAAAGTTCATGCCTAAAAACATTTGCGTTCAACCCTTTGGGGCACAAAATAATAAAAATTTATTGGAAAATTTAAAAAAAAATGGCCATCAAAGTTTACCTAAAAAAAATGTTGTCTTTTTTCTAGACGGAGAACTTCAACAAGATTTATCTGATTTTCCGAATGGTTTAGAAATCACAAAAATTCAAAATAGAGGAAACACCGTAAGCTCTCTTTATATGGATCGGTTGGGGGAAAGCTTTAATGAACATGTGGATGATTCTTATTCTGGATTTGATGGTTTTTTAAAAAACACTAAACTTGTTGAGCTGAACGCTTATTTGACTGACTCTCCATATAAATTAAAGTTTTCTCAATCTTATCATAGTGACCAGCCTTTAAAAATCATATCCGGATTTTCTAATAACGCCTCCTTTTTTAATCAAAGTAGACTGTTATTTCTAATTGAAAAAAACACCCGAGTGGTATTACAAGAAGACCTTATTAATTTCGGTGAAAAAAACTCTATTTTTAATTTAGTTTCTGAATTTATTTGTTTAGAAGGCTCTGATTTAGATTTTTATTTAACTCAAAATGATTCGAAAGATTCATCTATAATTAAGTCCGTTTTTTGTACTCAGAAAAAGAAAAGTAAAACGAACTTTAATGTTTTTTCTTTAAGTGGAAGATTAATTAGAAATAACTTTTCTGTACAATTAATGGAAAGTGAAAGCTCTTGCAACATCTCTGGAACGTCTTTATTAGGGGGGGGGGCGACCACCTAGATAACTTTATAACAATATCGCATTTGGCGGAAAATTGTAAAAGCAACCAATTTTTTAAATCAGTTTATACTGAGGCTTCATCTGGGGTGTTTTGTGGAAAAATTTATGTTGAAAGGGGGGCTCAGAAAACTGAAGCTTTTCAACAAAACAACAATTTAATGATTTCAAAAAAAGCGAGTGTTAATACTAAGCCGCAATTAGAAATATTTGCTGATGATGTGGTTTGTTCTCATGGGTGTACTATTGGGGCGATTGATGAGGTTGCTCTTTTTTATTTAAGATCTCGCGGGATTCCAAAAAAAGAAGCTGTAAATTTGCTAATCATTGCTTTTTTAAGTGAGTTGATTTTGAGAATTGAAAATAAACTAATCCGAAATGAACTGTCTGCACTTTTTTTAAAACAAGATAATGTTTGAATTGAAAAAAATTAGATCTGACTTTCCTATTCTTTCTAAAAAAAGAAACGAAAAATCTTTTATTTATTTTGATAACGCCGCAACTACACAGAAACCACAAGAAGTAATAAATGAAGTTTGTGATTTCTACACTCATTACAACAGTAATATTGAAAGGGGTATGTACTTTTTAGCCGATGAGTCAACAAAAAAATTTAATGACACGAGATCTATTGTTCGTTCTTTTTTAAATGCAAAACTAAATGAAGAAATTATTTTTACTAGCGGCTGCACTCAATCGATTAACATGGTTTGCTTTGGCTTTTTAAATACGTTCATCAAGCCCGGCGATCAGATTTTAATTGGAAAAATGGAACATCATGCTAATCTTGTTCCCTGGCAAATTGCCAGCAATAGATTAAAGGCCAAAATCATTCCTTTAGAATCTTCTGAAAATGGAGTAATCGACATGAGTGATTTTAAAAAAAAAATAAACTCTAAGGTTAAATTTATTGCTATTCAACATATATCAAATATAACTGGTCATGAAAATAATATTCAGGAAATTTGCTCTATTGCACACCAACATAATGCGTTTGTGTTGGTCGATGGAGCACAGGCTGTTTCACACAAATCAGTTAATGTACATAGTTTGAATTGTGATTTTTATTGTTTTTCAGGACATAAATGTTTTGGGCCAACTGGAGTTGGTGTTTTGTATGGTAAAAAAGATTTATTACTGAGAATGACTCCCCTTCTTTTTGGAGGCAACATGATTGGCCGGGTTTCTTTCTCTAACAGCTCTCTAGGCGACCTTCCACAGAAATTAGAAGCCGGCACCCCAAATATAGCGGGTGTTATTGGGCTTGGTGCGGCAATAAATTATATATCATCCTTAGGGTTTAATAATATAAAATTAGCGGAGAAGTTATTAGCAGAAAAAATGTGGAGCGCTTTAAAAGCCATGAATAATATTGCTTTGTCTATAAAGGCGCCCCCCCAATCTCCTGTTTTTTCTTTCAACGTCAAAGGAATTCATAGTTATGATGTTGGCACCCTTTTAGACGAAATGAATATCTGTGTCAGAACGGGTAGTTTATGTGCCCAGCCCGCGATCAAAGAATTAAATAGCACCGGTTTTGTTAGGGCCTCTCTTTGTTTTTATAATACAGAAGAAGAAATTGAATTATTTGTGTCTGCCCTAAAAAAAGTAATTAAGCTTTTATAAATATGTCGTTTGAAATTAATAAGTCTGTAATTGTAAGTGATTTTAATTTGTTTGATTCTTGGGAAGAGAGGTACGAACACCTAATTGATTTAGGTAAATCCTTAGAGCCTCTAGATTTAGATTTTAAAAATAATAGTAATTTAGTAGAAGGTTGCCAAGCTAACGTTTGGTTGGTTTGTGAAATTAAAAATGAAAAGTTAAATGTTATGGGCGACAGTGATGCTATTATTACAAGAGGATTGGTTGCTTTGTTGGTTCGGCTTTTTAACAATTGTTCAGTAAAAGAAATTATTCATACAAATAATTCTTTTTTAGATGAAATTGGACTCAATAAACATTTGTCAATGACGCGCTCAAATGGAATTAATGCAATGATTAAAAAAATACATGAATATTGTTTAAATTATATTAAAAAATGAATAAAAAAGTACACTCTATTTCGGATTTAATTATAAAAAAACTGAACGAAATTTATGACCCCGAAATACCTGTTAGTATTTATGAATTAGGGTTAATTTATGATGTGAGAATTAATAAAAATTTCGACGTTCAAATAATAATGACGCTCACATCCCCATCGTGTCCGGTGGCTGAAAGCTTACCCGAAGAGGTTAAACAAGAAGTTGAAAAAATAACTGGTGTTAATTCTGTAAAAGTAGAGATTACCTTTGAGCCTCCCTGGGAAAAAAGCATGATGTCGGAGGAAGCAAAATTAGAATTAGGTTTTTTATAATGAGTAAAGTTATCCGAAATAAGGTTGCTGAGGCCGGGCTTGTTACTATTGATCTTCTCGATTACGCTCCCAAAGAAAAAATAAAAGAAATTGATTTAAAAAGCTGGCTTGTAGATGAATTAATTATCAAGGAATTGGATTTTAAAAAAAAGTTAGGTGAGTTAGATGTGTCTAGTTTTAAAAATAGCTGTGTATATATTCATTGTTCAAAAGATGTAATTATACCTACCTGGGCATTCTTATTATTACAAACAAAATTAACCCCTTTCACAAAATATATATTTTTTGGAAGTAAAAAAGATTTGATTCTAATCTTGTTTAAGAGGTCTGTAAATAACTTGGATTTTTCTTTTTACAAAAATAAGCGAGTTTTTATTAAAGGATGTGGTGACGCGTCTTTGCCGGTGGGTGCATTTTCTATAATTACCCACAAGTTATCCCCTGTAGTAAAGAGTTTATTCTATGGTGAAGCTTGTTCCAATGTTCCTTTAATAAAAAATATGTAAATTAGGTCTTCTTTATTTAGAACCCTTTAAAAACTGATATTATGAAAAAATTTATTTTATTTTTCTTTTGCCTGTTATTTTCTTTTTCAAGCACTAAAGCAGATGAGGGAATGTGGCTACCTATTCTTATTAAGAAACTCAAAAATGTTGACCTACAAAAAATGGGGTTACAATTATCTGCTGATGATTTATATAGCGTTAATAACGCCTCATTGAAAGATGCAATAGTTAGTTTTAATGGGTATTGCACCGGGGAAATGATCTCCGATCAAGGTTTGTTGTTAACTAATCATCATTGTGGATATGATGCCATTCAAAATCATAGCTCAGTAAAACAAAATTATTTGGAAAATGGTTTTTGGGCAAAAAATAAAGAGACCGAGTTAACTAATCCTGGTTTTTATGTGGACTTTTTGATTAAAATGGAAGATGTAACCAGCTTAGTTTTAGCGGGAACAGATACTACAACAAATAGGTCTGCAATTATTGCGAACAATATCCAAGAAATCACTAAATCTTCTACCGAAGATAGTCATTATTGGTCTCGCGTAAAATCTTTTTTTGGTGGAAACGAATACTATTTGTTTGTATATGAAAGATATAATGATGTTCGTTTAGTTGGGGCTCCCCCTGAATCTATTGGTTCTTTTGGTGGGGACACTGATAACTGGATGTGGCCAAGGCACACAGGGGATTTTGCACTGTTCAGGGTATACACTGGGCCTGATGGAAAGCCTGCGGAATACAGTGAAAATAATATTCCCCTAAAACCCAAACACCATTTACCTATCTCTTTAGATGGGGTTCAAGAAAACGATTTCTCAATGATTTTTGGTTATCCTGGTGGAACAGATAGATACTTATCCTCATTTGGTATTAACCACGCTCTTGATTTATACAACCCCACAGTTGTTGATATTAGAACGGGATTACTTGATATTTTAAAAAAACACATGAGTTTAGATCCAGAAATCAATATTGATTATGCGTCAAAAAAAAGTAGAATTTCAAATTATTGGAAATATTATCAAGGACAGTCTAAACAATTAAAAGCACTTAATGTTTATGATCAAAAAAGAAAAATTGAAGCTGACTTTTTAAATTTTGTCAATAAGAATGAAGAAAATAAAAAATTATACGGAAATGTTTTGAGTGATATTGAAGAAGCTTATCAAATTATTAGTGATTTCACTTTATCTGAAGTTTGTTTTTATGAAGGCGCTTGGGGCGGGCCGGACGCTCTTCGTTTTTCTAGAAGATTTTCATCCCAGCTTCTTAGTGCAGTGAATTCTAATGATCTGGATGCTATTAGGGAAACCGTAAGCTCATTAAGGGGTTTTGTATCTGAGTTTTTTACAGAGTACGACACAAAGGTTGATGCTGATTTGTTTTTATCTGGAATGGAATCTTATGTGAAAATTTGCCCAAAAGAACAGTTACCTGGTGTTTTGATTGAAAATGTTGATTTAAAACAATGGGCAGAAGATGTATATGCAAATTCTATTTTTGTTTCTGAAAACAAAATGAATAATTTTTTAAGATCAACCATTAATATGAAAAACCGTTTATTAAAAGACCCAATGTTTATAGCGCAGGCATCGATTATAGATTCTGTGTATTTAAAAACAACCCGGCCTGAAATGGCTGAGGCCTGGGATAAATTAGATAATGCAAATCGGTTATTCATACAGGCTTTAATGAAAATGTATCCCGAAAAAGACCTTTACTCTGATGCTAACTTTACCATGAGAATGACTTATGGGAGTATTCAGGGTTACACCATGGATGATGGAAGGGTTTTTAATTATAAAACCACCTTAGATGGGGTTATAAAAAAAATGAACAATAGTGATCCAGAATTTGTGGTTCCTGAAAAGCTAGTGACTCTTTTTGAAAATAAAGATTTTGGTCCTTATGAAGAAAATGGATCTGTGCCAGTTTGCTTTGTGTCTAATAATGATATAACCGGAGGTAATTCTGGATCCCCTGTAATCAACGGAAGTGGGCATTTAATTGGCTGTGCTTTTGATGGAAACTGGGAGGGTATGAGCGGTGACATTGCTTTTGATCCAAAACTAAACAGAACTATATCTGTAGACGCTAAATATATTCTTTTTATAATTGATAAGTTTGCGGGGGCCTCTCATTTAATTAATGAGATGACTTTAGTTAAATCTAATCCAACGATTGAAAAACCGAGGAACACAAAAGAAATTAAAACAAAGGAAGTTAACGAGGTTTCTTTTGGGGAGGCTTTTTTAAAAGCGTGGAGGGCTGGAGAAAAAACTTTTTTTTGGAACGGGCAAGAATATACAACCGAAAGGGCCGATGAACAAAAAACAACAGATGTAGTCGAGTGAAAAAAACCATTGTTCTCCTAACGGAAGATAGGTATGAAAACCCAACAAAAAAAGACTGGTATATCAATAATATTCTTGAAGAAGATTTATTATTACTAAATGAATTAAAAAAATTAAACCTTAGTGCACACAGGGTTAGTTGGTCATCTAAAAATTTCAACTGGAACATTGTAGATTATGCTATATTCCGAACCACTTGGGATTATTTTGAAAGATTAGATGAGTTTTTAAGTTGGATTAAATTTTATTCTGAAAAAATAAAATTTATAAATAGTGTTGATTTAATTCTCTGGAACTTAGATAAAAATTACTTACAAGATTTTCCCGAAAAAGATATTGTTCCTAGTGTTTTTTTAAAATTGAATGAAAAAAAATCTCTTAAAGACATTTTTGAAAAAACCGGATGGAAAGAAATGGTAATAAAACCCTCTATTTCAGCAGCAGCATGGAACACATATCGTGTTTCCAAAAAAAACCTAAATAACCTAGAGTTAATTTTTTGTAAATTAAAAAAAGAACATAATATGATTGTTCAAGAGTTTCAAGCTAATGTGTTGATTAGTGGTGAGGTTTCACTTATTGTTTTTGGGGGAGAGTTTTCTCACGCGATATTAAAAAAAGCAAAAAAAAATGACTACCGGGTCCAGGATGATTTTGGGGGAAGTGTTTCTTTTTATAAACCAACTGAAAATGAAATACTTTTTGCTGAAAAAATGGTTCGTTTTTGTCCTGAAAAACCTTTATATGCCAGGGTGGATATTTTATATAACCAAAATGAAAAACCGGTCCTTTCAGAGTTGGAAATAATAGAGCCTGAGCTTTGGTTTAGATTTAATAAAAAAAGTGCGAAACTTTTTGCCAATAAGATTTCTAATTTTATTAATAATTAGTATGCTCTTTTGTTTTTACCCTCCATATAGTATATAAAAGCTTTATTTACAAAAGCGTTACCCCCGTGAGTTGGATATTTTCCTGTAAAATACCAATCCCCTGTATGATTAGGGCAAGATAAGTGAAGGTCTTCAATGGTTTGGTATATTATTTCTAGTTTCGAGTTTAATTTTTGGGGTTTTAACGATTTTGCTATTTCTTTTGATATTTCTATTGCAGAAAAAGAATTGTAAATTGCACGAACTTCGTTTTTTTGTTTCTCTTTTGGTAATTTAATGGCCTTTTGACAAATTTTATAAACTTCTTGAATCTTTTTTTTACCACCCTCTGTTCTTTTTAGAAGCGATATTGCCGCTTTAAAAGCTATAAGATCTCCTAGTTTTGCCATATCTATTCCGTAACAATCAGGATATCTAATTTGTGGCGCAGAGGAAACAATAATTATTTTTTTAGGGTTTAACCTACCCAACATCTCTAAAATACTTTCTCTTAGTGTGGTTCCTCTAACAATGCTATCATCTAGTATAACCAAATTATCATTTGCTTGAATCAAACCATATGTTGTGTCATAAACATGTCCAACTAAATTTTCTCTATGCTCATCCGCTGTTATAAAAGTTCTTAATTTTGCATCTTTTATTGCTATTTTCTCTATTCTTAAGGTTTGGTTTAATATCGTTGCGCGTTTTTGTTTACTCACCCCATCAATAGCCTTTTGTTTTGATTTATTTAAAGCTTTTGTTATTTCTTCCACCATTCCATAAAAAGCTATTTCTGCGGTATTTGGTATAAACGAAAAAACCGTGTTTTGAAAATCGTTTTTCACACTACTTAAAATTCTTGAGCTTAATTTTTTTCCCAATTTTTTTCGTTCTTTATAAATATCTATATCATTCCCTCTAGAAAAATAAATTCTCTCAAAAGAACATGATTTTCTTCTTTTAGGTTTAATTATTTGTTCTTGGTATGTTTTTCCTTCTTTTCTTATAATTAAAGCCGACCCCCTAGTTATTTCCTCTATTTTCGAAATTGGAACACCAAAGGCCGTTTGAATAACTGGTCTTTCCGAGGCAACCACTACTATTTCATCATCTTTATAATAATACGCTGGGCGAATTCCATTTGGGTCCCTCAGTACAAACGCATCCCCATGACCCAGCATTCCAGCAATAACATAACCACCGTCCCATTTTTTACAAGACTCTTTTAAAATGTTTTTTATATCTAAGTTTTTTTCTATTTTTTTTGAAATCTTTATTTTCCCTAATCCTTTTTTCTTGTACTTATAATAAAGCCTCGTGTTTTCTTCATCAGTGAAATGGCCTATTTTTTCCAAAATTGTTATGGTGTCGGTTTTTTCTTTTGGCGCCTGACCAAGATTAATAAGTTGTTGGAATAATTCATCAACATTTGTCATGTTGAAATTTCCTGCCACTACTAAGTTTTTGGTTTTCCAATTATTTTCTCTTAATACTGGGTGGCACCTTTCAATATTATTTTTACCATAAGTTCCATACCTCAGGTGCCCTAAATATAACTCCCCTGTGTATCTATAGTTTTCTTTAAACCAATCGATGTTGTCAATTTTATTTGGGTTTTTCTTTTTTAATTCAAAGTATGTTTTTTCAACGTTTTGAAAAATATCTTCTATTGAGTTTTTGTTTACGGATCTAATTCTATTGATGTATTTTTGGCCTGGCTTTACATCAAGTTTTAAGCTTACTAACCCCGCTCCATCTTGCCCTCTATTTACCTGCTTTTGCATCATTAAAAACATTTTATTTAACGCAAAAAGCTTTGTGCCATATTTTTGTTTATAGTACTCTATCGGTTTTAATAATCGAATTAACGCTATGCCACACTCGTGCTTAATTGAATCACTCATAATGAAATATTAGTTTGGGGTTTGCCATTATAAAAATCGTTCATCTATACCCATAACCTCTCCTGTTTTAGGGCAGGTTCTGAGTTTTTCGTTTGAGTAAAATCGCTTGAATACGGGTAGAAAGTCTTTTTCAATATTTGTTAAATGGAAGTATTCTTCATATAATAATTCATTTGCTGTTTCTGAAAACCACATTAAACCATCTTTGTCTTTTGGGTTTCTTTTTCTTTCTATCACTAATCCAATTGATCCTGTGGGGCGAATTGGTGAATGTGGTATTTTTGCTGGCAACAAAAACATTTCACCTTCCTTAATTTTAACCTCAACCATCTGGTTGTTCTGTTGTGTTTTAACAATAATATCACCCTCTATTTGAAAAAAAAGCTCTTCTGTTTCGTTGTAGTGATAATCCTTTCTGGCGTTTGGCCCACCCACAATCATTACAATAAAATCACCAGCATCTACATATAAATTTTTATTTCCAACTGGGGGTTTTAATAAATGTCTGTTTTCATTAATCCATTTTTGAAGATTAAATGGGCTTTTAATTTTTGTTGACATAAAAAAAAATTTATACCAATTTACACTTTTTTTTTATGCTATATTTGACAAATGAACTTAGATTTAAAAAATAAAACCGCTATTGTGTGTGGGGCAACACAAGGTATTGGTTTGGGTATTGCTCAAGAGTTTGCTAAAGAGGGTGTTAATTTAATTCTTATCGCGCGTAATAAAGAAAAATTAATTAATTGTATTAATTCATTAGAGCGGCCCAAGAAACACTCTTTTATTTGTGTTGATTTTTCAAAGCCTGGTGAATTAAAAAAGGAGCTAGGTTCTTATTTTAAGAAACACAAAACAGTCGTTCATATTTTAATAAATAACACCGGCGGCCCTAAGTCTGGACCAATTGAAAAGGCTACAACTGGTGAATTTGTTGACGCTTTTAATATGCACGTTTTGTGTAATCAAATTCTATGTTCTTTTGTTGTTCCTGGAATGAAAAAATTGGGTTATGGTAGAATTATTAATATAATTTCCACATCCGTTAAAATACCTATAAGCGGACTGGGTGTTTCAAATACAATTCGTGGGGCGGTTGCCAATTGGTCCAAAACCATGGCAAATGAGTTGGGTGGGTTTCAAATAACTGTTAATAATGTTTTACCGGGATACACAAATACCGGGAGATTAAAGTCTTTATTTGAAAAAATGTCATCTTCTCAAAACAAACCCATTAAAGAAATAGAACAAAATATTATAAATAATGTTCCACTAAAAAGACTTGGGACTGTTAATGATGTTGCAAACATTGTGACATTTTTAGCATCTAAAAAAGCCTCTTATATTAATGGTGTTAACATTCCTGTAGATGGAGGTAGAACTGGTTCTTTATAAATTCAATATTTTTATAATTTATGAAAAAAATAAAAAATTATATTGACGGTAAACTATTTGAGCCTAAATCTAAAAAATATTTAAAAAACTTTAACCCAGCCACTGGAAAAGTTTATAGTTTAACTCCAAATAGTGGAAAAGAAGATGTGGAGTTAGCTGTTCGTTCCGCAAAAAAGGCTTTTGTTGTTTGGAGTGCGAAAACCAAAAAAGAGCGTTTTAAAATATTAATGAATTTGGTTGAAAAAATCGAAGACTCTTTTGAGTTTTTGGTTAAGGCTGAAAGTATTGACACTGGTAAGCCTGAGTGGTTAGCACGATCTGTTGATATTCCACGCTGCTCTGAAAATATTAGATTTTTTGCAACCGCATCCCTTCATTTTGATTCCAAGGTACATGAAATGGATGGTGAGGCTATAAACTACACGCTAAAAGAACCTATTGGTGTTGTTGGGGCTATTTCACCATGGAACCTTCCTTTATACCTTTTAACATGGAAGATAGCGCCCGCATTAGCTGCGGGTAACACGGTTGTTGCTAAACCCTCTGAGGTCACACCTTATACGGCTTTTCTTTTTAGTAAAATTTGCAAAAAATCCGGTCTTCCACCCGGTGTTATAAATATTATTCATGGTTTAGGGGGTAGTGTTGGTGAAGAAATTGTCAAACACAAGTCTGTTTCTGTTATTTCTTTTACCGGGGGAACAAAAACGGGGAAAAGAATAGCAAGTATTACCTCTAAACAATTTAAAAAAACATCTTTGGAGATGGGGGGGAAAAACCCTAATATTGTTTTTTCTGATACTAATATTAATAAAGCTGTCAATTGGGCTATAAAATCTTCTTTCTTAAATCAAGGGCAAATTTGCTTATGTGGGTCTCGATTGTTTATAGAGAGTGTTGTTTATGAGAAATTTAAAGACCTTTTTGTTAAAAAAACAAAGAGTTTGGTTGTGGGAGACCCAAAAGAAAAAAATTCTTTTTTGGGCGCTGTTGTTTCTAAAGATCATATGAAAAATATTTTAACTAAAATTTCGTATGCTAAAAAAGAAGGGGGGGGTTGTTTTGACTGGTGGAAAAAGAAAAATATTGTCCGGTAAATTAAAGGCTGGTTATTTTGTGGAACCTACAATAATTGAAGGTTTAGATTATTTATCAAAAACAAATCAAGAAGAAATATTTGGGCCCGTTGTTTGTTTAATTCCTTTTGACTCTGAGGAAGAGGTTGTTAAAATGGCCAACTCCACTATTTATGGTTTATCAGCAAGCATTTTTACTGAAAATGTTTCTAGAGCCCATCGTGTTGCGGCAAAAATAAAAAGTGGTGTTGTTTGGATTAATAGTTGGTTGATTCGTGATCTTCGAATTCCATTCGGTGGAATGAAAAGCTCTGGGTTAGGAAGAGAGGGGGGGTTTGATTCTTTAAATTTTTTTACAGAAAGTAAAAATGTTTGTTTAAAGATTGATTCTGAAACATAAAGATTTTATATTTAATTTTTTAATCATGGAAAACTTTTTATCAAAAAAAGCCCCCGAGCCCGTAGGCTACTATCCCCACGCAAAAAAAGTAGGTGGTTTATTGTTTTTATCGGGCGTTGGCCCAAGGGTCGTGGGGTCTAAAAACATCCCTGGGGTGACCCTTAATAATAATGGTGAAATAGCCCATTATGATATTGAAAAACAGACGCTTTCTACGTTTAATAATGTGAAGTTAATCTTAGAGGATTGTGGTTCTGATTGGGAAAAAATTATTGATGTAACTGTGTTTTTAACAAACATGTCTGGTGATTTTAAAAAGTTCAACTCTCTTTATAAGCAGCATTTTTCAAGTTGTTTTCCTTGTAGAACAACGGTTGAGGTTTTGTCATTACCTACACCTATTGCAATAGAGTTAAAAGTAATTGCCGCCGTCTAGATTATGAAAAAATTTAAAGAATATAGTAGTTTTGATTTATCTGAAATTAACTCTGAGGTGTTGAGTTTTTGGAAAAAAGAAAATTTATTTAAAAAATCAATTGAACACAAACTTAACTCAAAGCCTTATGTTTTTTATGAGGGGCCCCCCTCTGCTAATGGAATGCCTGGCATTCACCATGTTATGGGGCGAACAATTAAAGATCTTTTTTGTAGGTATAAGACCCTTCGGGGTTTTCGTGTGGAAAGAAAGGCCGGTTGGGATGCCCACGGGCTTCCTGTGGAGTTAAGTGTTGAAAAAGAATTAGGTATCACCAAAGAGGATATAAATAAAAAAATATCTATTGAGGATTATAACAATCAATGTAAAAAAACCGTAATGAGGTATACCTCTCATTGGAACGAGCTAACAGAAAAAATGGGTTATTGGGTTGATATGGAAAAACCCTACATAACCTACAGCTCTAAGTATATTGAAACAGTTTGGTATTTACTTAAACGTTTATATGATAAAAATTTAATTTATAAGGGCTATGCTATTCAGCCTTATTCCCCAGCTGCCGGAACCGGGCTTAGCTCCCATGAACTAAACCTTCCGGGTTGTTATAAAGATGTTAAAGACACTTCTGTTACCGCCCTATTCAAGGCTGAAAACCACCCTTTTATTAACTCCTGCTCTGGGTCTGTTTATTTTTTAGCATGGACAACAACCCCGTGGACACTGCCGGCTAACACGGCTTTAGCTGTGGGTAATAGAATAAAGTATATTTTAATTAAAACTTTTAATCAATATACCAAAGAGTGTATAAATATTGTTTTTGCAGAGAAATTAAAAAATGTGGTTCTTAGGGGTTTTGTTGAGGTTTTTTCTGAAAAGGAGATGGTTTTTGATGCTAAAAAAATACCTTATTTAGCATTAACATCTATATATGGGGAAAAATTAGTTGGAACAAAATATGAACAGTTGTTAAAGTTTTGTCAACCTTTTGAAAAAACCGAAAACGCTTTTGTTGTTGTACATGGTGATTTTGTTAACACAGATGGTGGTACGGGAATTGTGCACATGGCGCCAACTTTTGGGGCTGATGATAAATTGGTTGCTGAAAAAAACAATATTCCTGGAATGTTGGTTTTGGATAATAAAAAAAAACCTGTTCCTATTGTTAATAAAAAAGGACAATATATTGATTGTATGGGTGAGTTTTCGGGGCGTTATGTAAAAAAAGATTTTTCGAAAACCGAAAAAGAATCTTTAGATGTTGACATTGCCGTTAAGTTAAAAAAACTTGGCTTAGCGTTTCGTGTGGAAAAGCACTCCCACAGCTACCCTCATTGTTGGAGAACTGATAAGCCAATTTTGTATTACCCGCTTAATTCTTGGTTTATTAAGACGTCAAGCCAAAAAACTAAAATGTTAAAAAACAATGAGTCTGTTTTTTGGCAACCTAAAAGTACTGGTGATGGAAGGTTTAAAAATTGGTTAGAGGGGTTAAATGATTGGAACCTTTCACGGTCAAGGTTTTGGGGCACCCCTATTCCTATTTGGAAAACTAAAGATGAAAAAGAATTGGTTTGTGTTGGTTCTTTGAAAGAGTTATTTGAGTTGTGTGAAAAATCTGTTTCGGTTGGTTTTATGAAAAAAAACCCACTTCAAAACTTTATTGTTGGTGATATGTCAGATGAAAATTACGAATCGATCGACCTACATAAACATATTGTTGATAATATTGTTCTTTGTTCTAGTGCTGGTGAAAAAATGTACCGGGAACCGGATTTGGTTGATGTTTGGTTTGATTCCGGCGCAATGCCCTTTGCACAAGTTCATTATCCTTTTGAAAACAAAAATATAATTGACAACAATATTGGATTTCCTGCTGATTTTATAGCGGAGGGTGTAGACCAAACAAGGGGTTGGTTTTTTACTCTACATGCAATTTCAAGTATGTGTTTTAATAGCGTCGCGTTTAAGAGTGTTGTTTCTAATGGTTTGGTTTTGGATAGTTTTGGTCAAAAAATGTCAAAACGACTAGGAAACGCAATAGACCCTTTTGTTTTGATTGATAAGTATGGTTCTGACCCTGTTCGTTGGTATATGTTAACAAACGCCAACCCCTGGGAAAATATAAAATTTAATATTGAGGGGGTAGAGGAGGTAAAGAGAAAGTTTTTTGGAACCCTGTTTAACACGTATTCGTTTTTTGCTTTATACGCTAATATTGATGGGTTTTTATATTCAGAAAAAAGGGTTCCGTTTAAAGAGAGGTCGTTGTTAGATCGGTGGATTTTGTCTGAGCTTAGTGTTTTAATTTCTGATTGTGAGCGGTCGTATGATGGTTTAAACGCCACAAAAGCCGGACGGGATATTCAGGCTTTTGTTATTAATAATTTAAGTAATTGGTATGTTCGTTTGTGTAGGCGGCGTTTTTGGAAAAGTTTATATGGGCCAGATAAGGTTTCTGCGTTTCAAACTCTTTATGATTGTTTGTTTGTTGTTTCTAAAATTTCCAGCCCTATTTCTCCCTTTTATACAGATTTTTTATTTAAAGACCTTTGCTCTGTTTTGGAAAAAAGGGGGGAGTCGGTTCATTTAAGTTTGTGGCCTAATGTTAATAATTTTAAAAAAGACCTTGATTTAATTAAAAAAATGAGGGTTGTTCAATTAATTACTTCTTTAGGGTTGTCTTTAAGAAAAAAATTAAAACTTCGTGTTCGTCAACCCCTTTCTGTTGTTTCTGTAATTTTAGACAATAAACAGTCATTAGATTTTAGTGGTGGTTTTTTAGAAATTCTAAAAAAAGAACTAAATGTTAAGTCTGTTAATTTTGTTACTCAGTCTTCTTCGTTTGTAAAAAAGAAACTTAGTCCTAATTTTCCTGTTTTAGGAAAAAAACACAAAAACTTAATGAAGGAGCTTGTTGTTTTAATTTCTAACCTAAAAGAAAAGGATGTTGTTTTTTTTGAAAAAAACAAACTTATTAAGTTGGTTTTGGGTGACAAAAAAATAACCCTTATTGAAGAGGATTTGGTTTTAAAAACCACATCTGTTCCTGGTTGGTCTGTTGTTAGTGGTGGGAACATAACTGTTGCTTTGGACACAAAAATAACGGATGAATTGTTAATGGAGGGGGTTTCTCGTGAGTTTGTTAACCGGGTTCAAAACTTAAGAAAAAGCCTTGGTTTTAAAGTAGTTGATTTTATAGATGTTTTTGTTTTTTGTGATAAAAAAACAACCGCCTCTATAAAAGAAAATTTAGAATATGTTAAATCTGAGGTTTTGGCCAAAAGTGTTTTTTTTGAAAAAAATAAACCAAATATTGGTGAGGAGGTTGAAATTAATGGTTCTAAAGTGTATATTGCGATAAAATTAAACACTAATAATGGCTAAAAATGTATCAACACGGTATTCTCAAAAAGACCTTGATTATTTTAAAAAAATAATTTTGGAAAAAATAGAGTCTGCCGAAAGAGACTTAAGTCTTTTAAAAGAGTCTTTTGATAATTCCTCTTCAAATGGAACAAACGATACATACTCCACCTTTAAGGCTTTTGAGGAGGGGTCAGAAACGCTTTCTAAAGAATCCAACACCCTTCTTGCTTCCAGACAAGAGAAGTTTATTCGTGATTTAAGGTTTGCTTTAATACGAATAGAAAACAAAACATATGGTGTTTGTAGACAAACCGGCGCCCTTATATCTAAAAAAAGGCTTGAGCTTGTTCCACACGCAACCCTTAGTATTGAGGCTAAGAAAAACCAAAGAAAAAGATAAGCTTGAGAAAAAATCATTTTGTTTTTTTTGTTTTTTTTCTAATACTATTAGATCAGGTTTTGAAAATTTGGGTTTTTAAAAACCACCTTGGTTTTGGTGAGCCGGGTTGGTGGTGGGAGGCTGTTCCTGGTTTTGAAATTCGTTATTTAGAAAACTCTGGGGTGGCTTTTGGTTGGTTAAAAAACGCTGGTTTTGTAACAAAGTTTTTACTTTCTTTTTTTAGATTATTTGTTGTTGTTTTTATGTTTTATTGTGTGTTTTTTAAATTTAAAAAGTTGTCTTTTCTTTCTTTTTTTGTTTTTGGTTTGTTGGTTGCTGGCGCTTCTGGTAATTGTATTGATAGTGTTTTTTATGAGGTTTTTAATTTGAATGTTAGCAACCTTGGTGGTGGGTTTTTTTCTGGTAATGTTATTGATATGCTTCATTTTAATTTTGTTTGGCCCGATTGGGCCCCTTTTGGGTTGGGTAACACGTTAGTTTTTCCACCCATTTTTAATTTGGCTGACTCTTATATTTCCATTGGTTGTGTTTTGGGGTTGGTTTTTTATAAAAAATTATCTGTTGTATCTGTTTAATTTTTTCATCTATTTTGTTTTTAATTTATATCTTTGCCCTTAAAATTTATAAGACATGGTATTTTTAGAAGAAAATTTAATTTATTTCGTCCCTGCTATGGGGGTTTTGGGTTTAGTTGTGATGTTTATTAAGTCTCGTTGGGTTTCTAAACAAGACCCTGGTGATGAAAAAATGGTTGGTTTGTCTAATCATATTGCAAAGGGGGCTATGGCTTTTTTGGTGGCTGAGTGGAAGGTTTTGGCTATATTCTCTGTTTTTGCTGCTATTATTTTAGCGCTATCTGGAACTGTTCCTGAGGCCAACTCTTCTCCTTTGATTGCTGTTTCGTTTTTTATTGGTGCTTTTTTCTCTGCTCTTGCTGGTTATTTTGGTATGAATATTGCCACAAAAGCAAATGTAAGAACCACTCAGGCGGCCAGAACAAGCCTACCTAAAGCCCTTCGGGTTTCTTTCACTGGGGGAACTGTTATGGGGGTTGGTGTTGCTAGTTTAGCTGTTTTAGGTTTAAGTGTTTTGTTTATTGTTTTTTATTCTATGCCTCAGTTTGCGGCGGAAGCTAACACCAAAGAAATGATGAGGATTTTAGAGGTTTTAGCTGGTTTTTCTTTAGGCGCAGAGTCTATTGCTTTGTTCGCTAGAGTTGGTGGTGGTATATACACTAAGGCGGCTGATGTTGGGGCGGACCTTGTTGGAAAAGTGGAGGCTGGTATTCCTGAGGATGACCCAAGAAATCCCGCAACGATTGCTGATAATGTTGGGGATAATGTTGGGGATGTTGCTGGCATGGGGGCTGATTTGTTTGGTTCTTATGTTGCTACGATTTTAGCAACAATGGTTTTGGGAAATGAAGTTGTTTCAAAAGATTTTTTTGGTGGAATAGGTCCTATTATTTTACCTATGATTATTGCTGTTTTGGGCTTGGTTTTTTCTATAATTGGCGCTTGGTTTGTTAGAATAAAATCAGAAAAAGACTCTGTTCAAAAGGCTTTAAATATAGGTAATTGGTCTTCTATTATATTAACCGTTGTTGCTTCTTTTTTTGTTGTTCGTTGGGTTCTCCCTGAAACAATGTATTTTGGAGATGGTGGGTTGGTTATTTCTAATATGGATGTTTTTTGGGCTATTTTTACCGGCCTTGTTGTTGGTGGTTTAATGTCAATTATAACAGAGTATTATACCGCTATGGGGAAAAGGCCCGTTGATTCTATTGTTAAACAGTCTTCAACTGGGCATGCAACTAATATTATTGGTGGTTTGGCTGTTGGTATGGAGTCTACTGTTGTTCCTATATTAATTTTGTCTAGTGGTATTTTTGTTTCTTTCTTTTTTGCTGGACTATATGGTGTTGCTATTGCTGCCGCGGGAATGATGGCAACAACCGCAATGCAGTTGGCTATTGACGCTTTTGGCCCTATTGCTGACAACGCCGGCGGTATTGCTGAAATGAGTGGTTTGCCAAAAGTTGTCAGAGAAAGAACTGATAATCTTGATTCTGTTGGTAATACAACCGCTGCCGCCGGAAAAGGTTTTGCTATTGCTTCAGCCGCTTTAACCGCCCTGGCTCTTTTTGCTGCATTTGTTAGTTTGGCTGGAATAAACTCTATTGATATTTTTAAAGCTGATGTTTTGGCTGGGCTTTTTGTTGGGGCAATGATACCTTTTATTTTTTCTTCTTTAGCTATTGCTGCTGTTGGTAAGGCCGCTATGGATATGGTGAAGGAGGTTCGAAGACAGTTTAAAGAAATTCCTGGAATAATGGAGGGAAAAACAACCCCTGAGTATGAGAAGTGTGTTGAGATTTCAACAAAAGCGTCTATTCGTGAAATGTTGCTTCCTGGCGCAATTCCTTTGGTTGTTCCTGTTTTGGTTGGTTTTGTGTTTGGCCCCGAGGTTTTGGGTGGTGTTCTTGCGGGAGTTACTGTTTCAGGAGTTTTGATGGGTATTTTTCAAAACAACGCTGGTGGCGCTTGGGATAATGCTAAAAAATCTATGGAGGCAGATGGTCAAAAGGGCACCGATTCTCACAAGGCCTCTGTTACTGGTGACACGGTTGGTGATCCTTTTAAGGATACGTCTGGACCCTCTATGAATATATTAATAAAATTAATGAGTATTGTTGCTTTAGTTATTGCTCCCCACATTCATTTTGATAGATATAGCCCCCCAGTAAACCTCGATGATTTAATTAAAAAAAACAAACTTGACTCTTCTTTTAAGAAGGTAAAAAACAATGAGAGCGCTTGTTTTTATTTATATAAAAAATAGTTTTGTTCTTTTGTTTTTATTTAAATATTTTTAACAAAACTTTACTTCGTTGTTAAAAGTCTGTGATTCTGGTTTTAAAAACCGGGTTCCTAAAAAACCCGGTGTTTATGTTTTTTATGACAAAAACAACACCCCTCTTTATGTTGGTAAGGCTTCTGTTTTAAAAAACCGGGTTTCTTCTTATTTTTCTTCAAAAAAACACAGTGTAAAAACAACGTCTTTAGTTTCTAAGGTTTTTTTTGTTGATTTTGTTGTAACCAAAAACGAAAGTGATTCTTTTTTATTAGAAAATAATTTTATTAAAAACCTGAAACCAAAATATAACATCTTATTAAGGGACGATAAGTCTTTTCCTTGGATTGTAATAAAAAAAGAGCGCTTTCCAAGGGTTTTTGTTACACGAAATGAAAATAAAAAGGACGGGTGGTATTTTGGGCCCTTTCTTTCTAATAAAAAAGCAAATGAATTATTAAGTATTATAAAAAAATTATACCCTACTATTACTTGTTCTTTTGTGTTAAGTCGGCGTTTTATTAAAAAAAACAACATTTGTTTAAGTTGTCAAATTAATCGCTGTTTTGGGCCTTGTTCTGGTAAGCAAAGTGAGGTTGATTATAATAATATAATAAAAAAAATCACTGTTTTTTTAAGGGGTAATTTTAAACCCCTTTTGCGGGACTTTAAAAATAATATGGGGTTTTTTTCTAAAAAACTAAACTTTGAATTAGCCCAAAAAGAAAAAGATAAAATTATTTTATTAACTAGTTTTAAAGAAAAATCCGTTGTTGTTAGTAATTCTTTTTCTAACCACGATGTTTTTTGTGTTATATCTGATGATGTTTATTCTTTTTTTTCTTTTTTAAGAATTTCAAATGGTGTTGTTTCTATTTATAAAAACTCCTATGTAAAAAAAATACTTAATGAAAGTAATAATTATCTTCTTTCT
>CACAKI010000006.1 GCA_902533035.1 uncultured Bacteroidota bacterium
AAAATTTTACTTTGAAAATTAGAGTTATTAGGAGTTTTTTGATTTATAGCATCTTTAAATGAAATCAGAATATTTTTTTTATCTGCATTTATTTCAAAAAGTGATCTTGTGTTTTGTGTAATGTCTTTAGTAGAATTTATCTTTTCATTATTAGTAGTGAAAAGTAAGGCGTTTTCTTTTGAAATAATTTCAAAATCATTTTTAAAAATTAAAGCAGATTCTTTGTTCTGAAAAATAAAAAAATAATTACAATTATTTAAATTATATAAAGCTGCCGCTATAAATGCAATTTGAGATCCGGAAAACCCATTTATATTTGATGTTGAGTCTAGTTGATTAGACAAATTTTTGATAAATGAAGATTGAGTATATATCTTTAATAAATCTTCTTTATTCATTTTTTGTAAAAACTCAAAAGTTTAGTTACCATGTTTTTTGACCCTACAATAAAGGCTGTTCTTTCATGAATGTTTTTCGGTGTTTTTTCTAATATCAATTCGTTTCCATCGGAACTTTTAGATCCAGAAAATTGAGCAATTAATGCGATTGGATTACATTCATATATTAAACGTAATTGTCCATTAGGTTTGTCTGCAGTTTTTGGGTAAATAAAAATCCCACCTTTCATCATGTTCCTATGAAAGTCTGCTACTAATGATCCAATAAACCTTCCTGTATGTGTTCGTTTTCCATCTTTATTTAATTTTTTACAACATTCTACATATTGAATGATTTCGGGATCAATTGTCTTTATATTGCCTTCATTAATTGAGAATATATTTCCCCATTCAGGTGTTTTTATATTAGGGTATGTTAGATAATATTTTTTTTCTTTTAAGTTTAATGTAAATCCATTAACTTGATTATTAATGGCAATTATTAATATTGTTGCCGTCCCATATAATACATATGCTGCGCATTCTTGCTTAATTCCTTGTTTTAAAAAATCGGCTTCACAAGTAACGGTATTTATATTGTCTTTTTTATGTATAGAAAAAATACTTCCTACAGGAATATTTACACTAATATTTGAAGAACCATCTAATGGGTCCATAGCAATTGAAAAATCACCAGTTTTATGTCCCTGAATGATATTTTCATTTTCTTCAGAAAGAACGCCGTTTATTTCTTTATTTTTTAGAAAAAAATCTAAGAAAACATTATTTGCAATAACATCTAATTTTTGAACATCTTCTGATTGTATATTTTTTGTTCCTTCAGATTTTAAGTGTTCTGGATTCCCATTTAATAAAATTTCATTTATTATCATGGATCCTTCAGAGATATCCTTTAAAATTTTAAATACAGGACTTTGATGTAATTTTTCTTCTTCAAAAAATTTATTAAAACTCAGCATTTTTGAAATTAAAATAATCCATCAGTACTTAACGCAACACCAAATGTGAACATATTATATTCTGCTTTTGTCCATTGTGCATTTAATGCAAAAACTAAAATTTTCATTCTTACACCAACATCAGTTTTAAATCCATTAATTCCTCCAAAGTTAATATCAATAGGGTCTGATAAAATACCAGCGTCCTCCCCATTTTCATAAATCATCGTGTAATCTCCATTTATTTTCAATCGACTATTTGAAAATTGATATCCAACTCCAGTATAAAGAGTAATGAAGCTTAATTTTTTGCTTAAACAAATATATTGATTTAACCCTCTTACTTTAAAGTCTAAATTTTTATCTCCGTAAAAATTAAAGGTGCTAGATAATTTAGAATAAGAAATTAGGTAAGATAAATCAATAGGAATTTTATCAGCAATAGGAATCCATTGTAATAAATCATGTTTTAAGCCAATACCCCAATATCCAAATTCTAGTTTTCCAAAATCTAATTTAAATGGAGAGACTCGGAATAAAATGTCAGTTTTTTTTGGACCTCCTATACTACCTTGAAAGTATGGAATAGGAATAGCTGGCACGTCAGTTCCAACTGGTGCGTTAAAAAGAAAGATATCATCCTCTAAGTTAATTGTAGAGTTTGTGTTATTTGATCCCACAAAAGTTGGTATGTTTTGATCTCCTTGAATTTCAAATTGATTAAAATCTCCAGATGGGTTAAACGTTTTTGCGCTTGTAGGAATAGATATCAAATGTATTCCGGCAGTAATATCAAAACCTCCTAATTTATGAGGCTTTGCAGTGCTATACCACCCTCCATTTAATCCCGATCCTAGAACAGCACCTAGAGGAGACATATATCCTTCTAAGATTATTTCACTATCATGAAGGGATCCATCAATAATAACATTATTTAAAAAATCCTCTAAAGCATTTTGAGAGAAAATAGAAATATGAGAAAGAAATATAAAAGCAAGTATAAATTTTTTCATGATAATTTTTTTTACAAAACTACTTAATACTTTTCAAATGAGATAATATTTTTTTTGTTAAAATTTGACACATTAATTTATTAGATTCAAAACTCCATCCTGCTATGTGTGGGGTTAGAATTACTTTGGAAGATTTTTTTAAAAATTCTAATTCATGATTTTTATTTAATTTTTCAAAATTTTCATTTTCATTTTCTAGGACATCTAATCCTGCTCCAATTATCTTTCCTGATTTAATATTAGTTATTAAATCAGTGGTTTTTACTATTTTTCCTCTTGAAGTATTTAAGAGAAAAATATTTTTAGAAAACTTATTGATAAAATTATTCTTTATTAGGTATTTTGTTTCTTCATTTAGTGGAATGTGTAGACTCAATACATCAGCATATTTGAAAATGTTTTTCATAGAACTTTGTCTCACAAATTTATTTTGATAATTTTTTTTGTATTTATCATAGGCTAAAATTTTACAATTAAATCCAACTAATTTTTTCGAAAATGCTTTTCCAGCATTTCCATACCCTATAATTCCTATTGTTTTTCCGGACAATTCCATTCCTCTGTTTGACTCTCTTTTCCATTTTCCATTTCTTACTTCCAAGTTAGATTTTTGAATGTTATTCATAAGGGACAATAATAAACCTAAAGTATGTTCTCCAACAGCATTACTGTTTCCTTTTGGCGCATTGATACATTTTATTTTATATTTTTTGGCTTCTAAAACATCAATATTTTCCATACCTGACCCAAATCTTGCAATAAACTTTAAATGTGAAGAGTTTTGAATAAAGTTTTTATCAATTTTAATTCTACTTCTTAAAACAATACCATCAAAGGCATTAATTATTTTAATTATCTCATTTTTATTTTCAGTAATTTTTTCTTCACAAATAATACCTTTTTCAATTAAGTTACATTTTAAATCAGGGTCTATTTTATCTAGAAAAAGCACTTTCATTATAGAAACATATATTCAGAAATTAAAAAATAAATTAACAAACCAATTACATCATTCATGGTCGTAATAAATGGTCCTGTGGCAAGTGCTGGATCTATGTTTACTTTGTTTAGTATTAGAGGAATAAAAGTACCAAATAATGCAGCATAAATCATGACAATAATTAGTGAAATTGAAAGTGTAAAAGCAAAATTGGTTTCATTATTTCCATAGTAAAAATAACAAAATATAAAAATAATAATTCCACAAATTAAGCCATTGATTGTTGCAACAGCAAGTTCTTTGAAAAATTTATATTTCCAATTTTCTATTGAATTTTTACTTGCAATATCTTGTACCACAATGGCTGCAGACTGAACACCAATATTTCCTGCCATTGCAGCAATTAAAGGTATAAAAGCTAGTTGCAATGAGTCTTTTGGATCTAAAAAAATATGTATTATTTTCGCACCCAGAATACCACCAATTAGACCAATTAACAACCATGGGATTCTAGCTTTTGTCAATTTTAAAATTGTATCACTTGACTCAATGTTTTTTGTTATACCAGAAGCCATTTGATAATCTTTTTCAGCCTCTTCTTTAATAACATCAACCACATCATCAATTGTAATACGTCCAACTAATACACCTTGCTTGTCAACTACGGGCAAAACAATTAAGTCATATTTATTCATAATTTTTGCTATTTCTTCATCATTCTGATCAGTAGAAACAGAGATGATGTTTTTATTGTAAATTTTTTCTACAAATGTTTTTTCTGGTGTTATTAAAAGTTCTTTTAAAGATACTGTACCAAGAAGTTTTTCATTTTTATCAATCACATAAATAGTATATACTTTGTCAATGTTTTCAGCCTGCTTTCTCATCTCTCCCAAGCATCTTATGATACTCCAATTTTTCTTTACTTTAATTAACTCTTTTCCCATTAATGCTCCTGCTGAGTTTTCAGAATAAGAAAGTAAATCTTCAATATCTTCTGCATGTTCTTGATTTTTTATTTGTGATAACACCTCTTTTTGCATTGGGTCTGACATTTCTTGAATTACGTCAGCGGCATCATCTGTTTCAAGATTCTCAATGAGATTTTTTGCAATTTTTTTTGTTGTTAAACTAGATAGAATTTCTTCTCTTAAATTTTCTTCTAATTCAATTAATATTTCGGAAGAATTTTCTTTTAATAATTCAAATAAGTACTTTCCATCGCTTCTATTTAGATTAGAAATTATTTCTGCAAGATCTTGCGGAAAAAAATCAGCAAGGATGGCTTTAATTTTGTTATCATTCTTATTTTTTATTAAATATTGAATTTGATTAATAAATTTTTCTGTTAATTGGAAGTTCATTATTTAATAATATTGTTTGTTAGTAAAATAAAATCATTTACACTTAACTCTTCGGGTCTTTTTCCCATTAAACATTCAATTGATTTATTAGAATTAAAAACTAAATTTTTTAATGAATTTTTAATTTTTTTTCTTCTTTGATTAAAGCTCATTTTAACAACTTTAATAAATTCTTTTTCATTGCAAGTTAAAGTTTTTGTTGAGTTTCTTCGTAATTCTATAACAGAGGATTCAACATTAGGTGGTGGGTTAAAATTTCTTCTACTTATGTTAATAATTATTTTACAATTATAATAAGCTTGAATTAAAACTGAACTTATACCATATTTTTTATTATTAGGTTCGCTGCAAATTCTTTCTGCGACTTCTTTTTGAAACATCCCAATAACAGTTTGAATAGCATCTTTGTGTTCTAAAATTTTAAATAAAATTTGTGTTGAAATGTTATAAGGAAAATTCCCAATTATAGCATTTGTGTTTTTCAAGTATAGATTTAAGTTTATTTTCAGAAAGTCACCTAAAATTATGTTATCTAATTCTGGAATATTTTTTTTTAAGTAATCTACAGCTTCTTTGTCAATTTCAAAAAGTGTGGGTTTGCAATGTTTAATTAAATATTTTGACAACACTCCTGTTCCAGGACCAATTTCAAAGATTTGTTTATGATTTTGAAAATCTAAGGACTGTACAATTTCTCTTGCAATTTTTTCATTAGTTAAGAAATGCTGACCATATTTTTTTTTTGTTCTAAATTGCTTGTTAGAATTCATTTTTTAGTGATATAATTAATCTTTCCGCATTAAATTTTCCTTTATATTTTTCAGAGTGTTTTTTCTGAATACTTTTTGCGTAATTGTTTTTGTATTTATCATAGTCATTTATTGAGTTACAATGATATTCAATACAATAAGATTTTAAATCATGTTTTTTAGGATGTAAAATTTGAAATATTTTACTTTTCATAAAGATATTAAGAGACATTATTTCTGGGACATGTTCTTTTTTTATCCAAGACAACCAATCTTGTTCTATCTCTTTTTGGATATGTATAATTACTTTATAAATAACCATCTAATTGTTTCTTAATTTTCTGTATCTTTTTCGGGCTTCTGCCAAAAAGATACTTCCTGGTTGTTCAAGTAGTATTCTTTCATATTTTTCTTTTGCTTTTTTTTTATCTTCAAAAATTGTTTCTAAAATATAACCTTGTTTATATAATGCATCATCAAAAAGAATAGATTCGCTTCCATATTGCTGACATATTTTTTCTAAAAACATTAATGCATCGTTATATTTTTTTTTATCGATACTAATTAAAGCTTTCTTAAATAACACTTCATCTATTAAGCTATGATCTGGAAAAACAGATTCGATATTTTTTAAAGTATTTAATGCGTCATCATAATTATTTTGAAAAATATAAAGTTCAGCTTTTGCATATAATTCAAGAGCTGTTTTTGTTGTGTCTAAGTTTAAATTATCAGTTATAAGTAGAGATAATTCAATAGCATTATTTGAAATTAGTTTTGAGGTAGATTTTTTTAAAACATCAAGTTGTGCTTGGGCCCAATTAAAATCACCATTAAAATAATCTACTTTTATTTTTTTGAATTTTGCTTGTTGACCAATAATGTCATTTTTAAATCCTTTTTCTACTTGTGAATAATATAATATTGCATCCCATTTTTTTCCTTCACACAAAAGAATATCTCCTAATTCTATTTTTATATGTGCTAAATTTTGATTAGAATAATATCTTTTTTCTAATATTTTTTCTAATATTTTTTTTGCTTTTTCTTTATTTTTTTGATAGAAAGCGATAATATGTGCTAAATCTCGAATAATTAAAATAGTTTCGTTGCTTTCACCTAATATAGTAATTGCATTTTCATATTCTTTAATTATTTTTTCAATATCATTATTTGTTTTTAAGGGAATCTTTTTAAAATACAAGTATTTTATACTAATTAATTTTAAAATACTTTCTTCATAATAAATTCCTTCTTCGCCTTTTTTTATCAGATAGTCAAATGCACTTTCAGCTATATTTAATTGCTCATTAGACATGGAGATTTCCCCTATTTCATATATATTGTTTTCATAAAATTCGAATCTTTTGTCTAGAGCGATTAATTGCTCTAAAGCTCCTGAAAAATTTTTTTCTTGTAAATAAACCCAGACAAGTAAGTCATTTAATGCTTCAGTTTCATTTTTTTTTAATTTTTTAATGATATTCTTTTTTAATAAAACATTATTTACATTTTGAGAATCGGTATTAATTGTTCGAATAATTCTAGACTTACAGGTTTGTAAATATGAGGGGGAAATTAGTAATAAATCTAATAGTTCTTTATACATATTTTCCACTTGTCCTAACTGGGAATATATATTAGAGATTTGTAGTGAATAATTATTTGGATTTTTTTCTTTTGCTATTAGGTATGCTTTTAATGCATAATTATAATTTTTTTTTTTGTAGAAATTAGAGGCTACTGATAATATAAAATTCGGTTTTTTTTCAATTTCTTCAATAGCATTTTCGAATTGTTTTTGTGCTAGTTTCTCATCACCTTTTAATATGTATAATTCCCCTAAATCAATCAGTATACTAGGGTTTTTTCCATGTTTTTTATAATAATTTTTTACTAGTTCTATTGCTTTTTCAAATTCGGATAATTTAACTAAACAATCTAAGTATGAATTATATATTCTTGATGTCTTTTCTTTTTTATAAATTTTTTCAAATAAAACTACAGCTTGATCATATTTTTTTTCTGCGTATAAATTTTTTGCTTTATTAACATCAATGCTTATGTTTTGACTTTGAACATTAAGATTGAAAATAAAAAAACTTATTAAAAATAAATAACGAATACTGTTTATGTGACCAACCATTATGATATCATTTTAAATCCGGTGTATTTATAGAGGGATTCAGGTATTTTAATTCCAGATTCGGTTTGATTGTTTTCTAAAATAGCAGCCATGATTCTAGGTAAAGCTAAAGCACTTCCATTTAATGTATGGCAAAAATTTAAGTTAGAGTCTTCTCTAAATTTTATATTTGTTCTAGTTGCTTGAAAAGATTCAAAATTAGAAACAGAACTTACTTCTAACCATTTATTTTGACCGGCAGAAAACACTTCGAAATCATATGTCAAAGCTGAAGAAAAACTAAGGTCTCCTCCACACAATTTAACTAATCTAAATGGTAATTTTAATTCTTCAAGAAGATTTGAAATATGTTTTACCATTTCTTTTAGATTTGAATACGATTTTTCAGGATGTGCTAATTGAACTATTTCTACTTTATCAAATTGATGTAATCTATTTAAACCTCTGACATTTTTTCCGTATGACCCAGCTTCTCTTCTAAAACAAGGAGTGTATGCAGTTAGTTTTATAGGTAAGTTAACTGAATTAATAATTTCATTTCTGAATATGTTGGTTAAAGGCACTTCAGCTGTTGGAATTAAATATAAATCATCTTTTTCTATGTGATACATTTGTCCTTCTTTATCAGGAAAGTTACCTGTTCCAAAAGCAGATGCTTCATTCACTAATTGAGGAGGCAGGTATTCCGTATAGCCATTTGAAATATTAAAATCCAAAAAAAAGTTAATTAAGGACCTTTGTAGTTTTGCACCTTTGTTTTTATATAACGGGAATCCAGCCCCAGTAATAATATTACCTTTTTCAAAATCAATTATGTCATATTTTTTTGCAAGCTCCCAATGGGGTAATTTACTTTTTTCAAGTTTTGGTATTGTTCCAAAATTTTTTATAATTTCATTTTCTTTTTCTGTATTTCCAATGGGCACATTTTTATTGGCTATGTTAGGGATTTGAATTAATAATTGGTTTATTTTTTTTATAGCAATTTTTTGCTCATCGTTTTTCGTTTGAATTAAAATCTTCAATTTTCCAGATTCAGATTTTAATTTTTCTGCTTTTTCTTTATTGTTTTTAGCAAAGCATATTCCAATTTCTTTTGACAAAGAATTCATGTGATTTTGTAGGCTATTTAATTCTTTTTGAATTTTAATTCGAATATTATCTGTTTCAATAATTTTTTTAATGATTTTTTGGCCATCAAAATTCTTTTTCTTTAAACTTGAAATTATTTCAGGAGTATTTTCTTTTATGATACTTGTGCGAAGCATAACTTTTCTTTAAAACAGATATAAAGTTAATAGATTATTTTAAAAGAAATAGAGATATTTTCTTTAAATATAAAGTATAAAGTATAAAGTTAATAAAATAGAAAGACTTACTTATTTACTACAGAAACATAAGATTTATTGTTTCGTTTCTTTTTAAATTGAACGATACCATCAGTTAGAGCAAATAATGTATGGTCTTTTCCCATCCCTACATTTACATCTGGACTGTGAACTGTACCTCTTTGTCTTACGATAATATTTCCTGCAACAACCTTTTGTCCACCAAAAATTTTCACTCCTAGTCGTTTAGAATGAGACTCTCTTCCATTTTTTGAACTACCAGCTCCTTTTTTATGTGCCATTGTTATTTATTTTTTTTCTTTATTTTCTACTTTTTTAGCAGAGGTTTTTTTTAAAGAAATGTTTTCAATTTTTATTTTGGTAAGATATTGTCTGTGTCCATTTTTAACTTTATAACCTTTTCTTCTCTTCTTTTTAAAGACAATAACTTTTTCTCCTTTTAAATGATCAATTATAGAAGCAGAAACAGTTGCTTGTTTTAATGAAGGGTTTCCAATAGTGGTCTTTCCTTTATCTTCAATGAGCAAAACATTATCAAAAGATATTTTTTTACCAGTTTCTTTTTCTAAACGGTTTACTATAAAAGTTTGTCCTTTTTCAACCTTTAATTGTTTTCCGCTTATTTCTACAATAGCTTTCATTTTCTGAATTTTGGATTGCAAATATAATAAAAGAATGTATTTATACAATGTTTTTATACACTTTGCTACTTAAAAATTCAAATCTTAAATCATTGGATTGTTATGATTTTGTTTTAGTTTTCAGATTAATTAATAAAGTATAATTATTTTTTTTACTACAACATGTTTCATTTTTACACTGACAATATTTAAGATTATATAAGTGGAGTAATGCAAGTAGTAAACCTGTCACATAAATAAAACTATTATTTATATTAACAAGTTGAATTGATTTATCCATTATGGAGATAAAAAACATCAACCAAGTTGTCCATAATAAAATCTTTATAATTTTATTTGATGATGTTTGTGTCGATCTAAGTATTGCAAAAAAGGAAATTATAATAAAAATGTAGTCAAGTGAATGCCACCATATTGGCGATTCTGCACAATATGAAATTGTGCATGCTTGTGTAATGAATATAAATGGAGTGCTAATACAATGAATTAAACAGAGTATACTAGCTAAAGATCCTACAGCATCTGGTTTTAATACAATTGAGGTCATATATTATACAAATAATTAGACTGCAAATATATAATTTTTTTAAATGCAACAATGTTGCATTTAATGGTTTATAAAGTTTTATCTTATTAAAAAACAACTTTCTTAAAAGAAGAATGTTTATATTTGAAATGTGAATTAGCTACTTATAAGCTATAAAATGATTATTAAATTTAAGATATAAATTATGGTTACAACAAATAGGTTTTTTATAATTACAGCAGCATTATTTTTTATTTCATTTACTTTATTTTCTCAGAAAAAAACTATGAAAATCAAAATTGATGGAATGCACTGTGCGGCTGGATGTGCTATGTATATACAGAATGAGTTAAATAACATGGATGGTGTTGTTGAGGCAAATATTAATTTCACTGAATCAGCAGGAGAGATAATATTAAAAAAACGAACTAAAGAAGAAGAAGTGCTTTCTTTTGTGAATGATCTTAAAGGTGGTGCTTATCAAGCTTCAATTTTAAAAGATGAAGTTAAATCTTGTAGTAAAGGAAAATCATGCTGTAAAAAAACAGGTAATAAGGTTGAGAATTGTGATAAAAAATCTTCTGGATGTTGTAGTAGCTCTAGTTCAAAAAAAGAGTGTTCAAAAAACAAAAAATAACACTTAATTTTATTCATGAAATCATCTAGGCTGTTTTCTAAATTAGCCAAGCTTGCTTTATTATTTACATATTTTATTGTTTTAGCTGGAGGCTTTGTCAGAATGACGGGGTCTGGGATGGGTTGTCCAGATTGGCCTAAATGTTTTGGTTTTTTTGTTCCTCCAACTTCTGAATTTGAAATTACTTGGCAAAAAAATATTGAATATAACATTGGTCAAATGTTAATTCATAATGATACTCTTTGGGTATCGCAAGGTAACTTTATTTCAAATACTAATTTTGATCGAAAAAATTGGGAGCCTTATAAAAAACATAATTATGCAAAATTTAATGCATTTCATACTTGGGCTGAGTATATTAATAGGTGTATTGGAGCCATAACTGGATTGTTTGTGTTAGCGTTATTCTTTCTTTCGATTTTTAAAAAAAATATGACATATGAATTTATAGGATCTTTAAGTCTATTGGTATTATTTGGATTACAAGCTTGGATTGGAGGTGAAGTTGTTTTCTCAGTACTGAATCCATTTAAAATAACAATACATATGTTTGTTGCATTAATTATAGTTTGTATTCTTTTTTTATTAATTCATATTACATCTAAATTGGATTCTCGGAAAATTATAACTTATCAAAAAAATATTAATTTTCTTCTAATCTTAACTTTGGTTTTTTCGTTAATTCAAATATTTTTTGGAACTCAAGTAAGGGAGTTTGTTGACGGGTTATCTTCTGATAAATCCACTTGGATATATCAAATAGAAAACAGCCAAATTAAAATTCATCAGTTAATTGCTGTTTTTATTTTTATTTTTAATGTTTATTTATGTGTTTCTATAGCAGGAAAACACAATTCTATAAAACAAATTCCTAAAGAAGTATTCTTTATTCTAATTACATTAATTTGTTTAATGTTTAGTGGTGTGATTATGTTTGCTTTTAATTTTCCAGGCTTGGCTCAATTAACACATTTGTTTTCAGCATTTATTTTATTTGGAGCTCAGTTTAATCTTTTTTTGAAAATTAATTTTGGGAATTCCATTGAATAGTTTCAATAATTTTTTCTATATCTTTTTTATAAAAATCTATCACAGGTCTTAAAGAGTCTCTATTTATTTTGATCATTTTTTTTATAGTGCTAGGATACATTGACCCTCTTAAAAAGTGGTTTTTTTTATCTGTTACATAAAATTGAATTGGTGTAGCTACTTCTCCACTTAATTCATAAATTGTAAAATTTGAATTAACACCTGATGTTTCCCAAATGCCATCAGCTTTTCTATAATGACCTTCGTATACTAAGTTATGAGCATCTTGAAGTAGAGAGTCTAGGTTGTTTTTAATCTTATGATAAGATAGATGAATGTTAATATTATTAGTTTCATTTGTTAAAGTAATCCAGCAATTATTTTGAGGATTAATTGAAATTGTTAGATGCTCTGGTATTTCTACAGAAAAATTACAACTTTCAAAATCATGTATTTTGTATTTTTTTTCTGGAAAATCAATTCTAAAATGAGCATATGGAACAATTTTATTTTTTGTTGTACAAGAAAAAAATGTTATACAAAAAATATTTATAAGTAAGAAGTAAAGGTTAATTCTCATTGATTTTAACTTTTATTGAAGTGACTCTTTTTTTATTTGCCCCCTCTATTGTGAAATTCAAATTTTTCAATGAATATGTTTCTCCTTTTTCTGGAATCATTCCAAAGTTCTCTATTATAAATCCAGCTAATGTATCAGCATCACCTTTTTTTGCTTCAAATAGATTTTCATTTAATCCAGTAATTCGATAAAAATCTTTTAATGTAACTTTCCCTTGAAAGATATAAGTGTGAGTATCTAATTTAGAATAAATAATATCTTCTTGATCGAATTCATCACTAATTTCACCTATAATTTCTTCAATTACATCTTCTAATGTAACAATCCCTGAAGTGCCTCCATATTCATCTACTACAATTACCATATGCTGTTTGATTTTTTTTATTTCTTTTAATAAATCATCTATTTTTTTAGTTTCAGGAACAAAAAATGGAGGTCTTAAAACAGATTTCCAATTAAAATTTTTATTTTCTAAATAAGGTAATAAATCTTTTATGTGAAGTACCCCTTTAATATTATCTAAATTATTTTCAAAAACAGGGATTCTAGAATATCCAGATTTCAAAATTTGTGTAATTAATTGATGAAAAGGAGTTTTTATTTCAATTGAAAACACATCTAGTCGTGATTTCATGATTTGCTTTACATCTGTTTTTCCAAATTGCACAATTCCTTCTAGAAATTTATTTTCTTCATCTTCTTCTTCATTAGAAGTTATATTGACGGCTTTTGATAAATTTTCTATAGATGGGTTTTCTTTATATTGTTCAAAAGAATTATTTAAAAAACCAGTTAATTTTATCAATAAATATGACAAAGGGGAAACAAGTTTAGAAATAATTTGTATGGGTATTGACATTTTCTTTGCGACAAATTTGGCATTGTTATTAGCAAATATTTTTGGTAAAACCTCTCCAAATAAAAGCAATATAAATGTTATAAAGATTATTTGAAATAAAGTTTCATTAAGAAAAGGTAGGATGCTATTTATCAGATTACTTTCAAAGATATAAGCAGATAAAATTACAATAGCAATGTTAATTATATTATTTCCAATTAAAATAGTTGCTAATAAATTTTTCGGGTGATTTAAATGGCCAATAATTGTACGATCCCTTCTTGTATTAGATTTTTTTAATTCTAATAAATCAGAGGGACCTAGTGAAAAAAAAGCCACTTCAGATGCTGACACTAACCCCGAAGAGATGATTAGAAGTATCCAGAAAATAATTAAAAAATAAATTGAGGGGTCGTCCAATTTTATGCTAATTTAGTTAAAAAGGTAAATCATCTCCATCGGATGATTCTGTTTCTTCTTCTTTCTTTTTTGAAGCTAATTCTTCGTTATCATTTTTTTCAGAAAATGAATTTTGGATTATAGGTTCTTTTTCTATTAAAGTTATATTTTCAAGGTTTGAAGTGACATCTTTTTTATTGTCGAGCATTTGAAAAGAGAATGATTTGATTTCTGTTGAATATCTTTTTTCTCCTGCATCATTCTCCCAAGAACGAGTTTCTAATTTTCCTTCTACTAATACTAAACTTCCTTTTCTCAAAAATTTACCTGCTGTTTCAGCAGATTTGTTCCACATGACAATTCTATGCCATTCTGTTTTTTCTACTTTATTTCCATTTCGATCCGTATATGATTCATCTGTTGCTATAGAGAAGTTAGCTACGGTTGAAGTTCCTACTTCACGAACGTCAGGGTCTTGACCCAACCTTCCAATTAATATTACTTTATTGAGCGAACCAGCCATTTTAATTTAGGTGTTTGTTATTAACAAATATAGAAAATCCAATTATGTAATTAAATATTCATCTAAATATTTTGAAATTGGTTTAGGAAAAGGGTATTGTGAAACCTCTTTAAAAGGGACTTTTAGTAAAATACTTGATTTTTTTTCCTTTAATTTTGATGTAGTTATTTTCCAGAAAAATAAATTCAAATTTTGGTGTGATAATTTATGTTGTGTTTTTTTTATCAAAACAAAGTCTTTTAATTTAAAATCTTTAAATAAAGATGCTAGGGATTGTATAATGAGTTTATGCCTTATTCCTTCATTTGTTTCTATCATAGGAAGTTCATATAAATTTTTCCAAATATCATTTTGCAATCTTTTTTTTATATATAAATTTTGTTTACATGATATAATCAAATAATTTAAATTTCTTGTTTTTTTTGTTGTGTTTTTTTTTAATTTAACAGGTCTAGATTGTATGTTTTGAATTTTAAATGATTGACACATATTTTTAATAGGGCAAACATCACATTTTGGGTTTTTTATAGTGCAGTGAATTGATCCAAAATCCATTAAAGCTTGGTTATAATCTCCAATATTTTTTTTGGGTAATAACTTAAACGTTATTTTATGAATTTTTTTTTTCCCTCTAGATTGATTTATAGGATCAGAAATATTAAAAACTCTGCTTATTACTCTAAAAACATTACCATCTAGAACTGCTTTTTTTTCATTTTTGCAAATTGAACTAATAGCTGATGCAGTATATTCACCAATTCCTTTTAGTTTTATAAGTTCATCATAATTATTTGGGAAGGTTTTGTTTTGTTTAACTAATAATTTTGCATTGTTTAACATATTGATAGCTCTTGAATAATAACCAAGACCTTCCCATGTTTTCAAAACATTAGATTCTGTGGATTTTGAAAGTGATTTTAAATTCGGAAATGTTTTAATAAAATTTAAATAATAATTTGTTCCTTGTGATATTTGTGTTTGTTGAAGGATTATTTCAGAGACCCATATTTTATAGGGCTCTTTTGTCTTTCTCCATGGTAAATTGCGTTTATTTTTTTTATACCAATGTAATATTAATTGGCTGAACATTTCATTATTTGTCATGATTGTATTTAATATATTATTAAAAATAGTATATTTGCTGCCATAATTTTTATTGAATTGACAAAATTAGAATTAGTAAAACAAATTTCTCAAAGGACGGGTATAGAGAGGCAGGATGTAGTTGCTGTTTTAGAATCGATGATGATTAATGTACAAGATTCTGTTGCTAATGGAGAAACAATTTACTTGAGAGGTTTTGGGAGTTTTGGACCTAAAAGAAAAGCGCAAAAAACAGCAAGAAATATTTCGAATAATACAACTATAATTATTCCGGAACATATAGCGCCATCTTTTAAGGCCTCAAAATCATTTATTCAAAAAGTTATGCAAAAAAATAGTAAATAAAAGTATTAGATATATGCCTAGTGGCTCAAAAAGAAAAAGACATAAGATTTCTACTCATAAACGAAAAAAACGTTTAAGAAAGAATAGACATAAAAAAAAGAAGTAATTTTTTTTTGTATACGGCCAGTATTAGGAAAAAAGATATTGTGGTGTGGCTAGTGAATTAATAGTTAGAAATAACAGAGATAATATAGATGTTGCTTTATTGAAGAGTGGAAGGTTAGTAGAATTGCATAAAATACTACCTGAAAACAGTTTTTCAATAGGTGATATATATTTGGGTGAAGTTAAAAAAACCTCACCTCAGTTGAATGCAGCTTTTGTGAATGTTGGCTATGAAAAAGATGGATTTCTGCATTATCATGACTTAGGTCCTCAGTATAATACTTTTTCGAATTTTGTAAAACAGACTATGTCTGCTAAGACTTCAAAATGGTCTCTTAATAATATAAAAACTTTTCCAAATTTAAATAAAGATGGCCTTATTGATGATGTTCTTAAAAAGAAGGAACATATACTTGTCCAGGTTTCTAAGGAGCCAATTTCCACCAAAGGCCCCAGAATAGTTAGTGAGATCTCATTAGCTGGAAGATATGTGGTATTATTACCATTTTCTAATAGGATTTCGATATCACAAAAAATTAAATCTCAGGGAGAAAAAGATAGATTAAAGAAACTAATCAAAAGTATTATTCCTAAAAATTTTGGAATGATAGTGAGAACAGTGGCTGAGGGTAAAAAAGTAGCAGAGTTAGATGCAGACCTTAGAGCTTTAATTAATCAATGGAAAATAGTACATACTAAATTACGAAATGCTGAAACGGGAGCTAAAATATTTGGTGGTATTAGTAAACTATCCTCAATTTTAAGAGATATTTTGAATGATTCTTTTAATAAGATAATAGTTGATGATACAGATTTATATAATGAGTTAAAATTATATTTACAAGATAACATTCCCTCAAAAGAAAAAATACTTTCTAAGTATAGTGGCTCACAGCCTATTTTTGATAGATTTCATATAGAAAAACAAATAAAAAGTTCATTTGGAAAAACAGTTTCTATGAAAAAGGGGTCCTATTTAATTATAGAACATACTGAAGCTATGCATGTGATAGATGTTAATAGTGGAAATAGATATGTAAAAGAAACTTCCCAGGAAGAAAATGCTTTTCAAGTTAATTTACAGGCAGCGGAAGAAATAGCACGACAACTTAGGTTAAGAGATATGGGAGGTATTATAGCTGTTGATTTTATTGATATGAATCTTGCTGCTAATAGAAAAAAATTAACAGATTCTTTAGTAGATTTTATGAAAGAAGATAGGGCAAAACATAAAATTTTACCTCCAAGTAGATTTGGAATTATTGAAATTACTAGGCAGAGAGTGAGGCCTGTTATGCAAATCCAGACAGATGAAAAAATGGATTATAAATATATTGAAGCTCCTATATTGATTATTGATGAGATAAAAGAAAAATATGAAATGTTAGCCTCCAAAAGAAATAAGTTATCTAAAAAAGGGATACATTATATTACTTTATGTGCTCATCCATTTGTTATCACGTATTTAAAGGCTGGCTTTCCTTCAATTAGAACTAAATGGTATTTTCAATATAAATTAAGGTTACATTTAAGGCCTAACAATTCCTATAAATTCTTACAATATACTTTCTTTGACCCATCAAATAATACAATTACGTTTTAGCTTTTTGTAGTAGTAAATAATTGGTCCACAAAAAATTAATAAAATAATGGAACATATTATATAGCCGAACATTACATTTTTATTTTCTGAGAAAAAATAAATAGAGAAAATAAAAATCAATGTCATTCTTATAATAGTGTTAATACTAACAAAAATACTAATAACACGACCTATTTTTTTATTTGGTACATTGTCAAAAAGAAAGGAATTTCTTAATATTCTCACACCTGAATTAGAAAGCCCTAAGAAGATAGAGATTAAAAATAAAGAGACTAAAGATGTATTACTTATCATTAAAAGAATAGAAAAAGCTGTTAAAATAATTAAAATTATTG
Source organism: uncultured Bacteroidota bacterium (assembly GCA_902533035.1). Taxonomy (GTDB): domain Bacteria; phylum Bacteroidota; class Bacteroidia; order Flavobacteriales; family TMED113. The sequence goes on from CACAKI010000006.1 coordinate 17,563, forward strand.
TCAAGCGAATTTTATCTACGTACACTAACCACTTGTAAACAAAAAAGCCTGAAATTAGTGCACCAGAGGCATAACACACATCAGTTATTGCAAAAACATATGCTCCTTTTTGATAAAAATTTTGAATTAAAAGAGGTAGGAGTGTAAACATTTCTGTTAAAATAAAAGCAAAAATAATGTGAGAACATACCCCATAAATTAATATTAAAGGATTCTTTTCAAGAAACTTGATGCCAACTTCTAATCTTTTTAATACTGAGTTAGATTGTTTTTTAATTGTAGATGAAGAGAATTTGATATTGCTAATTATAAATGCCCCAATTAAATAAGTGATGCTATCAATGATTAATATTTTTTCAATAGGCATTGGTTTTATGTTAATAAAACCCCATTCTAAACCTGATAATAAAATTGCAGCGAGCCCTCCAGCTGCTACTGTTGTAGATTGACCTACAATTTCTATGTAAGAATTAATTTTTACATAATTTTCTTTTTGACTGATTTCTTGGGCAAATGCATAAAGAGTTGGGTAATATATTATATAATAAAAACATGTTGATGAAAAAACTAATGCAATTAAAATAATGGCAATATTGGTTGAGTTAAAATAAATTATACAAGTAGAAAATAAAAAAATGACTAATCCTGTATAAAAGTTCAACTTTTCTAATATCATTTTACGATTATATCTATCAATAATAGTACCGGAATATAATCCCAAAAAAAGTCCTAAAAAAGTAACAATTCCGAATATTAGAGAAAATGTAGAATTTAAATCTAATGTGTTTGTAAAATACCAAGGTATTGCAATCATGCTTATTCCTGAAGAAACACCAGAAATAATATGTGATAAAAATAAAAGTAATAATCTATGATTGTTATTTTTAATCATAGGTGCAAATTCGGTTTTTTATTACTAAATTCTATTAAAATAAATGTTTATTTTTTCAAAATACTAGAATTGTTTTAAATGGTGAGTCAAGATCAAATAAAAGAATTGATTAATAGAGTTTCTAAATTACAGAAAAGTTTAGGTATAAAATCAGAAATTGAAGAATTAAAAAAAAAGCATTTAATTTCTCAAGAATCAGGTTTTTGGAATAATCAAAAAAGTGCTGAGAAATTAATGAAAGAGATTAAATTTTCAGAATCTAAAATAAATAGTTTTCATGAGTGTAAAAACTCAGTTGAGGATTTGGAAGTTTTATTTACGTTTTTTTTAAATAATGATCTTGGAGAAAAAGAAATAGATAATGCATTTTCCAAAAGTGAGAATTTAATTTCTGAGCTAGAGTTTAAAACTATGTTGAATGACCCTCAAGACAAATCAACAGCAATTTTAACTATTAATCCGGGTGCAGGGGGCACTGAGAGTCAAGATTGGGCGGAAATGTTGATGAGGATGTATATTATGTGGTCAGAAAAAAATCAATATAAAGCAAAGGAAATAAATTATCAAAGTGGAGATGTGGCAGGTATTAAATCAGTTACTTTAGAAATTGAAGGTGATTTTTGTTATGGTTATTTGAAAGGAGAAAGTGGGGTTCATCGTTTGGTTAGAATTTCTCCATTTGATTCTAATTCTAGAAGACATACTTCTTTTGCTTCAGTGTTTGTGTATCCATTAGTTGATGAAGGAATTGAAATTATAATTAATCCTTCTGAAATTGAATGGGAAACATTTAGATCTGGTGGGCCTGGAGGTCAAGCTGTAAATAAAATAGAAACAGCTGTTAGGTTAAGGCATGTCCCTACTGGTATAATTATTGAGAATTCTGAATCGGCTTCGCAGCTAGATAATAAAAAAAAGGCAATGGTGTTATTGAAATCAAGACTATATTTAATTGAACTAGAAAAATTAAATGCAAAAAAAAATGAAGTAGAATCTTTAAAGAAAAAAATTGAGTGGGGTTCTCAAATTAGGAATTATGTTTTGCATCCATATAAATTAGTAAAAGATTTAAGAACAAATGAAGAGTCTTCAGATGTGCAGGCTATTTTAAATGGAGACATAGACGTCTTTATAAAGTCTTATTTAATGAATAATAATAATAAATAAATATGTTTAAAATACTTCATAATCCGAGATGTAGAAAAAGTAGAGAGGTCTTGAAATTGTTACAAGAAAGGGGAATAGATCCAGTGGTAATTGAATATTTAAAAACCCCATTAAATAAGAAAAAAATAGAAGAAGTTGTTTCTTTTTTAAATGAGATGGATTTTAAAAAATTAATTAGAAAAAATGAATTAATCTATAAAGAGAAGTATAAAAATAAAATTCTCTCAAAATCTGATTTAATTCAAGCTATAGTACAAGATCCTATTTTACTTGAAAGGCCAATTGTGATAAAAGACAAAAAGGCTATTATTGGAAGACCTCCAGAAAATGTGTTAGATTTGTTAAAATAATATTTCATTATGACAAAAACTCGAAAAGAATTTGATAGCTTAGGCTCTATTAATGTTCCAAATGATAAGTTTTGGGCAGCTCAAACAGAAAGATCAAGAAATAATTTTAAAATAGGATCTCCAGGAAGCATGCCTATTGAAGTTATTCATGCATTTGCGTTATTAAAAAAATCTATAGCTCATGTTAATTGTGATTTAGGAATTCTTTCGAAAAGAAAAAGAGATTTAATATCTAAGGTTTGTGATGAAATATACTCAGGTCATTTAGATGAGCATTTTCCATTGGTAGTGTGGCAGACGGGGTCAGGAACACAAACAAACATGAATATAAATGAAGTAATTGTAAATCGAGCAAAAGAAATTTCAACAAAAATTCATCTACACCCTAATGATGATGTAAATAAGTCACAATCATCAAATGATACTTTCCCAACCGCCATGAATATGGCAGCCTTAAATTTACTAATTAATAATACAATTCCTGGGCTGAAGATGCTATTAAAGTCTTTGAGAAAAAAATCATCTTCATTTTCAAAAATAATTAAAATTGGAAGAACTCATTTTATGGATGCAACTCCATTAACTTTAGGTCAAGAGTTTTCCGGATATGTTTCTCAAATAGAAAAAGGTCTTAAAAAACTACAAGAAAGTTGTCGTGATCTTTCTGAATTAGCAATTGGTGGAACGGCTGTAGGAACAGGCTTAAATACTATAAAGGACTTTGATAAAATGGTGGTCAAAAAAATCAACTCATTTTATAAAAAAGATGGTTTTAAAAGTTCTTTTATCATTGCCTCAAATAAATTTGAAGCTCTTTCTGCAAATGAAGGTATTGTTTCTTCTCATCATGCTTTGAAGCAATTAGGATTATCAATTAATAAAATTGCTAATGATATAAGAATTTCTTCTTCAGGGCCTAGGTCAGGTATAGGAGAGTTAATATTACCAGCAAATGAGCCGGGGTCATCTATAATGCCTGGAAAAGTTAACCCAACACAATGTGAAGCTATAACAATGGTGTGTTCACAAATAATAGGAAATGATACTGCTATTTCATTTGGTGCGACACAAGGTCATTTTCAGTTAAATGTGTTCAGGCCGATGATGATATATAACTTTATCCTTTCTGCAAGGATTTTAGGTGATGCTTGTATGTCTTTTTCACTTAATTGTGTGGCAGGTATTAAGGCAAATAAAAAACAGATAAATAAAAACTTACAGAATTCCTTGATGTTAGTTACCGCTTTAAATACTCATATTGGTTATGATCAAGCTGCAAAAATTGCAAAATATGCTTATGAAAATGATTTAACATTGAAAGAGGCTGCCCAAAATTTAAACATTTTGAGTGAAGAAGATTTTAATAAATTGGTAAATCCAAATGATATGATAGCTCCAAACAAAAAAAGTCCGAACTAACAGACTTTTTTGCGATTACCTTTTAAGAAATAGGTAATCAATATACCCCAAATATGAAATGCAACACAATTCTAGTCAAATTATGCAAAAGATTCACTTAGAACTAGATTTAGTTTTTAACAAAGGAATGTTAATTCTTCTGAATTTCATTCAAATTAATTATTGAATAATGGAAAATGCTATTGGATATATATTGTTTTTATTGTCAGGTATTTTGTTTGGTTTATTTGGAGCGGGTGGTTCATTGATAACTATTCCAATTTTGATGATTTTTTTTAGTTTATCTTTTAAAATATCTACAACATACTCATTAATAATTGTTTTTTTAGTGTCTTTTTTTGGAGTAATCTCATCTTCAAACTCTATGATTTATAGGTTTAAGTCTATTCTTTTTTTTGGAACCACATCATTATTCGGAGTGTTTTTTTCCAGGAATTTTTTATTTCATATAGTGCCAGAGGAAATACTTATAAGGATGTTTGTGGGGTTTTTGTTCATTTCAGGATTAGTTATGTTGTATAAAAAAAGAGAACAGTTTAACCAATTAAGCACAGAAAAAATCAAATATTTTCCATTGTTGTTACAAGGGTTTTTAGTAGGAAATTTAACAGGATTATTAGGGGTAGGTGGAGGATTTTTAATTGTTCCGATATTAATTATTTTCCAAAAATTTAATATTAAACAAGCAGCAAAAGCATCTATATTCTTAATTTTTTTAAATTCTTGGTTTGCAATAATTGTAGATTTATCGAACAATTTTTTCAACTTTGACTCTAAGCTTTTTTTCTTTATTCTTTTATTTTCTATCATTGGTTTATTGATAGGAAAAAAAACACAAAATGCAATTAATATAAAAATGATGCACAAGTTATTTGCGTTTTTTTTAATAGTTATATCTTTGCTTTTAGGATTTAACATACAATTATTTTTATAATGTTTATAAAACAGATTTACACAAATTGTCTTTCACAAGCATCTTATTATATAGAGTCAGATGGTGAAGCAATTATTATTGACCCAATAAGAGATTCTAATTTATATATTGATTTAGTAAAAAGTCGTCAATCTCAAGTTAAATATATTTTCGAAACACATTTTCATGCTGATTTTATTTCAGGGCATTTGGATTTAAAAAATATATTTAATTCTGAAATTGTATTTGGTTCAGTTGCAGAAACAAAATATGATATTATAAAAGCAGAAAACAATTCAATTTTCAATATTGGTTCAATAAAAATAAAAGTTTTACATACTCCAGGACATACCCCTGAGTCTGTTTGTTATTTACTATATGATGGTAATAATAATGAATATTGTGTTTTTACCGGTGACACTTTATTTATAGGTGAAGTAGGTCGACCTGATTTAGCGATTTCTAGTTCTGTCACACAATCTGATTTAGCTTCACAATTGTATGACTCATTACATAATATATTAATGAAATTAAATGATAATGTAATTGTTTATCCTGCACATGGGCCAGGCTCAGCTTGTGGAAAGACATTTAGTAAAGAAACTTTTTCTACCATAGGAGAGCAAAAGAAAAATAATTATGCTCTTCAGAAAATGAGTAAAGAAAAATTTATAGAAGTTGTTTTAGATGGAATTTTGACACCCCCTCTTTATTTTTCTCATGATGCTAAGATGAATAAAGAAGGCTATCAAGAAACATCTAAAGTCATAGAAAGGAATGTAAAAAAATTTCCTATAAATGATTTAGAAAAAGAAATTTCAAATGGAGTAGTTATTTTAGATGTCCGAACTGGTAATGATTTTGAAAAGGGTTTTATTAAAAACTCTATTAATATTACCAAAACATTTCAATCATTTGCAACTTGGGTAGGTGCTGTTATCCCATTTGATAAAAATATTATTATTGTATGTTACTCTGGTGAAGAAGAAGAAGTTGTTTCTAGGCTTGCTAGAGTTGGTTATGAGAATGTTTTAGGTTTTATAACATCTTTCAATGATGTTGATTCTGATAAAATTGAAAAATTAGATTCTATTCGCCCTGAACAAATGTTTTCTTCTAATTTTTCAGATGCCATTTTCTTAGATGTTAGGAAGCCGATGGAATTAGAAACAGTTGGAAAAATGTCTAATTCTGTTAATATAAGGCTACAAGAACTTTCTGAAAATTTATCTAATTTAGATCCAGAAAAGAAATATTTAGTTTTTTGTGCAGGTGGATATAGGTCTATGATAGCATCGTCTATTTTAAAATCTAATGCATTTAAATCTGTGTATAATATATATGGCGGTTTCAATAGTATGCAGAGCTTTTTATAATCTACCAGCTTCTTCAGCAGCTTGCATTTGTTGTTCAATAAACATTTCAAATATTTCTGGACAATTTGATCCGGCATTCTCTAATTCTTCTTCGCTTGTAATATTACTAAAGAAATCATTTAAATAATTAGCGCAATTTTCAGTTAAAGTATTATTTAACACTTCTGTAACACATGAGCACATTTCATTTTCTGGTGATTTTGAACTTGTATTAGGGCTATTGTTTTGATTTGAGTTAATTAGTATTGAGATACGTTCAAAGTCTACTAACATACTTTCTAAATTAGGATGGTTATTAGTATTAGAAATTTCTGCATAACCTCTCAATAGTATTAATAAGTTTTCTATTTCAGAACTATATTTTGTTTTGACAAGGTTTTCTATTAATTCAATAGTTTTTTGGAAGTATTTACTAATTAGTTCATTTGTTTCCATTCTCAGCATTCCATTTTCAGTTTCTATTGCACTATTTAAAGAGTTTGGGATACTGCTTTTTAAAAGGTATAGTGCATTTAATGCTTGGGTAGCAAATATCAGTTGACTTTGAGTATTCCAATTTAATTGTATATCCTCATTTTTAAAGGAATTAAAATATTTAACTTCTTGATTGTATCTAATTATTAAAGGATTTATTAATTTATTTAAGTTGTCAAAATTTATACTTGAAGAATCAGGAGTAATATTATTTTTTAATTCAGACACTTTTTTTTCTACAATCAAATCATAATAATTTTCAAGTAATGGCATGTCATATATTTCTAAAGGAATTAATTCAGGCCGTAGTATATTTAATGACTTTTGAATTAAAGAGTCAGCTTTATTTAATTTATTTTCTTTAATTAATTGCGAAGTTAGCCTGTTGAAAATATTTTTAAAATTTCTAATCATTCGAGCATTGGTTTCGTCAATGTAAATATTGTTTGAAATGTCTATACCTCCCCATTCAAATTCTCTCATTATATTATCATATATAATTTCACTATTTATTCTACCGCTTTCATTATTTGTATTTTTAATAGGAACAAGTTGATAAACCATCCCATCTAATTGTAAATAATTATTAAGAAATAAAAATGGTTCAGGATTTGCATTTGGATCTCCAATGGTTATTGCAAAACAAATGGGGCGTTCCCAATTGTTCTGTTCTATTAGATCTAATATCATTATGCTTTTTTTGTCTAAGCCCCTAACTTGGTGTTTTGAAAAGTCAATTAATAAGCTATCTTCTATCAGATTAAAATCTTCTTTGCTTATAATATTATTAGCTAGAACAGTTTCTTTATTGACAGGGATTTTTAATTTTTGCATAGGTGAATAAACAAATGATTTATTTTTAGAAAGATGTATTTTGGAATAACTCTGATCACTTTTTATCCACTGATTAAAATCTTTCAAGTCAAATATAGTTTCACTAGCTTTTATGGAATCTAAAAAAAACAAATCATGCCTGTTTTTATTATGTATATATAAAATTTCACCTATTTTATTCAAAGCTTCACCTCTTTCTTTTTTCGAAATTAGTTGGAACATATTCTCTAAATAACTTCTTAATTGTAACGATTGTTGTGGGTTTTGTGTTCCAATAATTTCAAGTTGATATTCAAGTGATTTAATATCTTTTTCATCTTGAATAAGTGTGGAGTAAGGATAAAAATAAATAACATCTCGAGTTCCTTGTTTATATAAATCTCTTTCTATACTAAAAGGAACAGCTTTACCATCATAAGCGTCTTTTTTCATTTGATCAATGTACCAATCTGTATTAAGTAAACTTAAATTAACAACTCTGACATCAGTTCTAAAACCTTCTACTTCTTGCACATACCATAGCGGAAAAGTATCATTATCCCCCATAGTAAATAAAATTGCATTAGGTTCACAAGAAGAAAGATAATTTTTTGCAAAATCTCTTGCTGTATATCGGTTTGATCTGTCATGGTCATCCCAATTTTGACATGCCATTATAGTAGGAATTCCTAATAGAAAAATTGATATTGAAATCAAAATAGTTTTAGCTAAATTTTTTTGACTTGCATCAATTTTATCTAGGATTTTTATTTTTATAAGCTCTAGTATTCCAAATGCGCCAATTCCAGCCCAAATGCAAAATGCAAAAAATGAGCCGACATAAGCATAGTCTCTTTCTCTAGGTTGATAAGGTGTTTGGTTTAATTGTATAACAATTGCTATTCCAGTAAAAAAGAATAATAAAAAAATGGCCCAAAAATCTTTTTTTCTTTTTATTAAATGAAAAATGAGTCCAAAAAACCCTAATAAGAAAGGTAATAAAAAATATGTATTATGTCCGGCGTTATTTTTTAAATGATCCGGTAATTTTTTTTGTGGACCTAAACCAAGGAGATGGTTGTCTATAAAATTAATGCCTGTAATCCAGTTTCCGTTGAATTTATCACCATGCCCTTGAATATCATTTTGTTTACCTGAAAAATTCCACATAAAGTATCTTACATACATGTGTTTTATTTGATAGTTCCAAAAAAATCTAAGATTTTCCCTAAAAGAAGGGGTTTTTTTATTTGGTCCACTTATTTCCCCTCCTAACATTTTACTCCAACCTAAATATCCATCATTTGATGACCTTCCATTTATATGTAATGGATTGTCACTCCACATTCTTGGAAAAATACTTAGGTCTTCTTTTTTATAAGTAGTTTTCCATTCTTTTCTTCCATCTGAAATAATATACTTATCATTTATTTCAAAGGTTAAAACTTTAGTATGTTCTTTTTCTAATTCCTCTTTTTTATCTATTGCTTTTTCTTTAGTAGAAAATTCTTCTTTATAAACGAGTTTACCATCAGGATTTTTCCATTTAAAATTTCTTGTTGTACTTTTTAACTCATAACCTTGCACGTAAACAGGCCTTCCGTCAATGGCTGATGATTCGGTAGAATTAAAGGATTGTCCATAAATTAAAGGATGACTTCCATATTGTTCTCGATTTAGGTATGCAAGTAAACTAACAGCATCTTCTGGGCTATTTTCATCAATAGGGGTATTTGCATTAGATCTAATTATTAGAACAAAAAAGGAAGAATACCCAATGAGAAAAACTAAAAAACTTAAAATCAGTGTATTTAAATTAGGTAAGTTTTTTCGGTGAGAGATTATCAGCCCACCTACAATTAAAATGATTAAGAAAAGTAAAAAAGTTAATGTTCCACTGTTAAAATTAAATCCCAATTCATTAACAAAGTATAACTCTGTTTTTCCGAATACGTTAACTATTTGAGGAACGATTACATAGAATATTAAACCAAGAATACCAACACCTATAATATTTATAAATATAAATTTCATATTTATTTTAAATCTAATAATGTTGTACAAATAGGAAAAATTAATAAAATTGTAATCCCATCTTGAAGTGTGCCATTTTTTATATAAATAAATACTAGTTATTGCAGGAATAGCAAGTAGGTTTAACATATGAACACCAACGGATAATCCAATTAAAAACGCAATAAAAACTAACCATCGATTAGCATATGTTTTTTTAAATTCTTTTTCCCATCTAAGTATAGACCAAAAAACAATTGCGGTGAATAAGGAAGACATTGCGTAGACCTCTCCTTCAACAGCTGAAAACCAAAAAGAATCAGAGAAAGTATATATTAAAGACCCGATCACTCCACTAAAAATTATACAAAATTTCGAAAATGAGGATATGTCATTTTCGTTCTTTTGTATGATGTTTTGAGTTAATTGGGTGATAATCCAGAACAAAAACATTATAGTTAACGCGCTACATAGTGCTGACATGAAATTTATCATCCACGCCACATTATTTAAATTGCCAAATGCTAAATTTGAAAAGAAATTTGCTACAATGACGAAAAAAGGCGCTCCGGGAGGGTGCCCTACTTGGATTTTATGAGCTGTTGCTATATACTCTCCACAATCCCAAAAACTGGTTGTGGGTTCTAAAGTTAATATGTAAACTATTAAAGCAATAAAAAATACTAATCCTGCCCCCAGATTATTAAGTGCTGAAAAAGAAAGGGATTTGATTGAGTTAATCATCTACAGATAATATTTAGAAGAACAAAAATACATTTTTGTATTCTATTTATAACTAACTAACTTATTATTTTTTGTTTCTTATTTTTATTAGTGTAATTTTGGAGTCCTTTAAATTGTCCGATGGTGTAACTGGCAACACGTCTGGTTTTGGTCCAGAAGAGTCTAGGTTCGAGCCCTAGTCGGACAACAGTAAAGTGTGGAGTATAAAAAAAAAGTATATATTTGCACTGTTTTTGTTTTACGATGATAAGAATAGTAGGAGGGGGATACCCCTCTTTTTTATTAAGTTTAAATTAAAATTTATAATATGGATACAGCTGTTTTATTAGAGTCTTTTTCGGATTTTAAGCAAGATAAAAATATTGACAGGGTTACTTTGATGACTATCGTAGAGGAAGTTTTCAGGGGTGTTTTTGTTAAAAAATATGGTACAGATGAAAATTTTGATATAATTGTTAATGCTGAAAAGGGAGATTTAGAAATATGGAAAAATCGAACAATAGTTGCAGATGGAGAAGTTGAGGATGTAGATTTTGAGATACAGCTTTCAGATGCTTTAAAAATAGAACCTGATTTTGAAATAGGTGAAGATTTTCCTGAACAGGTTTTTATGAAAGATTTTGACAGAAGAGCAATACTGACACTAAAGCAAAATTTGGCATCTAAAATCAAAGAATATGATAATAATATTATTTGTGAGAAATATTCTTCTCGAATAGGTGAAATGATTTCGGGTGATGTACATCATATTCGACGTAGAGAGATTATTTTAATTGACGATCAAGATAATGAATTAATTCTTGCAAAAGAAGATCAAATACCATCCGATTTTTTTAGAAAGGGAGATACAGTTAGAGCCGTAATTAAAGATGTCAAAATAAGAGGAGGAAAACCACTTGTTATTATATCAAGAGTTTCTCCCGAATTTTTGTCTAGATTGTTTGAGTTAGAAATTCCAGAGGTTGCAGATGGAATTATTGTTGTTAAAAATGTAAAAAGAATACCAGGAGAAAAAGCAAAAGTATCTGTTGAATCTTTTGATGATAGAATTGATCCAGTTGGAGCATGTGTGGGCATGAAAGGATCAAGAATTCATAGTATTGTAAGGGAATTAGGAAATGAAAATATAGATGTTGTTAACTATACAGAGAACACGAAATTATATATTACTCGTGCACTGAGTCCAGCAAAAATATCATCTATTAAAATAAATGAAGAAACAAAAAGTGTTGATGTGAACTTAAAACCAGATCAGGTTTCTTTAGCAATTGGTAAAGGTGGCTATAATATTCGTCTTGCTGGGCAATTAACGGGATATGAAATAGATGTGTATAGAGATATTGATGTTGGAGAAGAAGAGGATGTTCCTTTATCAGAGTTTTTAGACGAGATAGATGAATGGATTATTGAGGTTTTTAAGAAAATAGGTTGTGATACGGCAAAAAGTGTTTTAGAACTGGATGTTAAGGAATTAGCAAAAAGAACAGATTTAGAAGAGGCTACCATAGCAGAAATTCACAATATTTTAAAATCAGAATTCGATAAATAATTAATTAAATACCATGGCGGCTAGAGCACCTAAAATTGCAAAAGAACTAAATATTTCTCTTAGTAGAATAGAGGACTTTTTAAAATCAAAGGGGTTTGATGTTCAAATTAAACCCACTACTAAAATAAGTAATGAGCAACATGATTTATTATTAAAAGAATTTAGTCAAGATGTTACAGATAAAGTTAATATAAAGGAAGCTATAGATTTAAAAAGAAAAGAAAGAGAGGCTGTTTTAAGTGATGCAAGTCAAGAAAAACAAGATTCTGTTCAAACCCAAATAACAGAAAACATTGAAGAAAAAAACACTGAAAGTAATGAGAAAAAAACATTAAAAGAGGATCCTAAACTATTACAAGATGAGGTGGTAGAAAAAGAACAAATTGAAGTAAAAGAGCAAGTCGAAAAAAAAGAGGCTAAAAAATCTAAGTCAGATGATCAAAAAACACTAAAGGGACCCGTTGTAACTGGGGAAACAATTGATTTAAGTAAGTTTGAAAAAAAGAAGGAAAAAGTAGCATCTTCTTCACAAGTTCTCAAAAAAGAAGGTAAGAAAAAAAGAAAAAGAATTTTTAAAGATCAGCCAAAGCAAGAAAAAAAGAAAAACCCTGAAATTGATAATGTCAAAATTCAGAAAAAAATAGCAGAAACTTTAGATAAATTAACAAGTAAAGGTAAATCTAGTTCAGTTAAGTTCAGGAAACAGAAGAGAGAAGAAAGAAGGGAAAAAGCATTGGAAGAACAAAAAATAGCGGATCAAGAAAAATCGATATTAAAAGTAACAGAATTTGTTACTGTGGGAGAGTTGGCAAGCATGATGGATATTAACCCAAATGAAGTTATATCCAGTTGTATGACTTTAGGTATAATGGTTGCTATGAATCAAAGATTAGATGCTGAAACACTGACTATTGTAGCAGAAGAATTTGGATTTCAAGTTGAATTTGTTAGTGCTGAAGTTCAAGAATCTATAGATGAGGAAAAAGATGATGATTCATTATTGTCTACAAGAGCACCAATAGTAACTATTATGGGGCATGTTGATCATGGTAAAACCTCACTTTTAGATTATATTAGAAAAGAAAATGTTATTGCAGGTGAATCCGGCGGAATTACTCAACATATAGGTGCATATGAAGTGACTTTATCTGATAAAAGAAAAATAACTTTTATAGATACTCCTGGTCACGAAGCTTTTACGGCGATGAGAGCTAGGGGAGCTCAAGTTACAGATTTAGCTATTATAGTTATTGCAGTTGATGATAATGTTATGCCTCAAACTAAAGAAGCTATATCTCATGCTCAGGCAGCAAATGTGCCTATTGTTTTTGCATTTAATAAAATTGACAAGCCTAATACAAGTTCAGATAGTCTTAAGGAACAACTGTCAGGTATGAACTTGTTAGTTGAAGATTGGGGTGGTAAGTATCAAAGTCAAGATATTTCTGCTAAAACTGGCTTAGGAGTAGAAGAGTTATTAGAAAAAGTTCTATTAGAATCAGATCTTTTAGAATTAAAAGCGAATCCAAATAGAAATGCAAATGGGACAATTATTGAAGCTTCGCTTGATAAAGGGAAGGGTTATGTCGCTACTATTCTTGTGCAAAATGGAACATTAAATAAAGGTGATTTTATTCTTGCTGGTCAGTATACAGGAAAAATAAAAGCAATGTTTGATGAGAGAGGTAATATTTTAGATAAGGCAGGGCCATCTTGTCCAACTGCTATTTTAGGTCTAAATGGTGCGCCGAAAGCAGGTGATAGTTTTAATGTTATGTTTGAAGAAAAAGAAGCTAAGCAGATAGCAACAAAGAGAAATCAATTACAAAGAGAGCAGAGCATTAGAACGCAAAAACATATTACATTAGATGAAATAGGTAGAAGGTTAGCTATAGGTGATTTTCAAGAGTTAAATATTATTGTTAAAGCGGATGTAGACGGCTCTATACAAGCTTTGAGTGATTCATTTCTTAAATTAACAACTAATCAAATACAAGTTAATGTAATTCATAAAGGAGTTGGTCAAATTACAGACTCAGATGTATTGTTGGCTTCAGCTTCTAACGCTATCATTATAGGTTTTCAAGTTAGACCATCAGTTTCTGCTAGAAAATTAGCTGAAAAAGAATCCATAGATATTAGAATGTATTCTGTTATTTATGATGCGATAAATGCAGTAAAAGATGCTTTAGAAGGTATGCATGAACCTGAGTTAAAAGAAGAGGTTATAGGAAATGTTGAAATTAGAGAAGTTTTCAAGATACCTAAAGTTGGATCTGTAGCAGGTAGTTATGTTTCTGATGGAAAAATAGAAAGAAATTCGGAAGTTAGGTTAATTAGAGATGGTATAGTAATTTATACAGGAAAATTAGCTTCTTTAAAACGATTTAAAGAAGATGTTAAAGAAGTTTTAAAAAATTATGAGTGTGGTTTAAATATTGAAAACTTTAACGATATAAAAGTTGGAGATATTATAGAGGCATTTAATCACGTGAAATCTTAGAATTCTTTTAAAGGAATGGATTGTTCTATAATAAAACAATTGGGAAATATGGTTTGTATAGAATCCATTTTTTGTTGTGCTGATATTTTCGTAGTAAAATATTCTGTTGTTACTTTAAAGTAAGGAGAGTCATAAAAAAAATCAACTTTTTTATTGGGATATAATTTTTCATACTTTAGTTTTTTTTTCCATGTATAGCTTCTGCTTTCGTGATGAAATAATTGAATTTTAAAGACATTGATTTTTCTCTCATGTACATTACTATATGTTTTAAAAAGCTTTTGTATTTCTAAACTTTCTAATATTACACAATTAGAATCTAAGCTCTCTGATTTTTGACCAAACGTATTGGGGCTAATTATAAAAAATAAACAAAGAAATACAGTTACTATTTTCAATTTTTCATTATTAATTTAAACCTATTTATTTAGATTAATTCTAAATAAACAATTTCTTTAAATTTACATATAATATTTCATGTTTTTATGTAAATAGATTTATATATTTGCTTCCAATATTCTTATACAATTGATGTTTAAAAAAACTACATTACATCTTTTCTTCATTTTTTGGGTATTTGTTCCATCTTTTTTTTATGGCCAAATTGAGTATTTAAAGGGTCAAAATATAAAAAATGGGGAAGAGTTATTTAAGGCTAATTGTACAAGCTGTCATCTTTTAGGTGATGAAAAAAAAGCAAGATTAATTGGCCCTGGATTAAATGTGGAAATTTTTGAAGAGTATACAGAGGAATGGTTAATTAGTTGGGTTAAAAATTCTTCTGCTGTTATAGAGAGTGGTGATGAACAGGCTATCGCAATTTTTGAAGAATATAATCAAAGTGTCATGACTGCTTTTCCAACTTTTTCAGATGATGATGTTAGAGATATTTTAGCATATATTGAAACTCCTCCTATTGAGGAAGTTCAAGAAGTTGTTGTTTCGAGTGATTCAGAATCAGAGTCAAACACTCTTAGCTCACAAACATTAGTATATATTATAGTGGCGCTTTTAGTGGTTTTGATGTTTACAGGATTTTTAAAAAATTCATTAAAGAGGGCGTCTAACATAGATGAAACTTTTTTAGAAGGTCTAAAAAAATGGATTGTTTCAAATGTTGCAATTATCGTTATCGTTATAATATTTGGGGTATTGTCATTTCTTGTTTGGGGTTGGCAAGAACTTTCGAAAATAGGGATAAGACAAAATTATAAACCTAAACAACCAATAGAATTTTCACATAAAATTCATGCTGGAGAACAAGGTATAGATTGTAATTATTGTCATTCTAGTGCTAGAAAAAGTAAACATGCTGGAATTCCTTCTGCGAATGTATGTATGAATTGTCATGCTAATATTATAGAGGGGACTCATACAGGAACCAAGGAAATAGCTAAGATCTATGAAGCAGTTGGTTATGATGTTGATACCAGAACATACAAACAAGATTATGAAGAGAAGCCCATTCAATGGGTGAGAGTACATGATTTACCAGATTTATCTTATTTTAATCATTCTCAGCACGTAGTTGCTGGAAAAATAGAATGTCAAGAGTGTCATGGCCCAGTAGAAGAAATGGATGTGGTATATCAACAAGAAAAATTAACGATGGGTTGGTGCATTAATTGTCACAGAGACACAAAAATTGATTTAAACAACCCTTATTATCATGACTATAATGATTGGGTTGAAAAACATAAAAAAGCAGATTTGACTGTGGAGAACATAGGAGGTTTAGAATGTGGTAAATGCCATTATTGAAATAATTATGAAAACAGGAAAAAAATATTTTAAAAGTCCATATATAAAAGGTAATGAAAACTATTTGCATAATGAGTTTTCAGAAAAATTACCTTTAGATTCATTTATCGATGAGCAAAAAACAAATGATAACAATACTAGTCGTAGGGACTTTTTAAAGTTTTTGGGCTTTAGCACTGCGGCGGCAGTATTATCTTCTTGTGAAGCTCCTGTCAGAAAATCAATTCCATATTTAAACAAACCTGAAGAAATTATTCCAGGTGTTGCTAATTATTATGCAAGCACTTATTTTCAAGAAAATGTGTTTGCAAATATTTTAGTAAAAACAAGAGAGGGGAGGCCAATTTCAGTATCAACGAATAAAGAATTTGAAAAAAATATAAATTGTGTAGGTGGTCTTAATTCTAGAGGTTACGCTAGTGTACTCTCGTTATATGATTCTAATAGATTAAAATTTCCTTTGAAAAATAATAAAGAAATTTCTTGGTCTAATTTGGATAATGAAATAATAACTTCTTTAAATCAGTTGTTAAAAACAAATAAAAAAATAACTTTTTTAACATCTACTATCATTAGTCCTACATTTCAAGAAATTATTTCAAAGTTTTCTGAAAAATATAAAAATTTTGAAGTAGTTTATTTTGATCCAATTTCAAAATCAGGGATTTTAGAAGCAAATAAAGAATGTTTTGGAGAAGCTTTTATACCTACCTATAGATTTGATAAAGCAAAAGTAATTGTATCTTTTGAGGCAGATTTCTTAGGGAATTGGTTAGATAGTAGTCATGGAAAACAATATGCTAAAGGTAGAAACCCAGGAAAAAACATGTCTAAACATTATCAATTTGAATCGCTATTGTCTTTAACTGGTTCTAATGCAGATAAAAGGGTACCACTTAATCCAGATCAGCAATTTAATTATATGTTATATATATTTGGAAAACTACAGGCTTCTAAAAATTTAATTCAAATTAGCAATCAAAATCATAAATTGATTTTAGATCAAATTTGTCAAGAATTAGTAGAGAATAAAGGTGCTAGTTTAATTGTTTCTGGAAGCAGTGATGTGAAAAATCAATTAGTTGTTAATGCTATAAATTATTTATTAGATAATTATTCGACAACAATAGACTATAATAGAAAGTCAAATTTATATAGTTCTATAAATTCAGATTTTGAAA
Source organism: uncultured Bacteroidota bacterium (assembly GCA_902533035.1). GTDB lineage: Bacteria > Bacteroidota > Bacteroidia > Flavobacteriales > TMED113. The sequence goes on from CACAKI010000006.1 coordinate 34,718, forward strand.
ATTTTATTGAAGATGTTACAAATAATAAAGTGGGAGCAATTATCATCAATGATCTTAATATAGTTTATAATTACCCATCCTTTAAAGATCAATTAAAGAACATAGATTTAAAAATTTCATTTTCTGAATCTTTAGATGAAACGGCAAGTTTAATGGATTTTGTTTGCGCAAAATCTCATTATTTAGAAAGTTGGGGGGATGCAAATCCTTATACAGGTGTATATACTTTACAGCAACCAACAATTAATCCAATATTTAACACAAGAGAATCAGAAACTAATTTATTACGCTGGATGAATATTAGTCAAGGCTTTTTCAATTACTTAAAATCTTCTTTTAGTAAGCAAGCTTTAGATAAATCTTGGAATAAAACTTTACATGATGGTTATTGTTTCCAAAATTTTGAAGAAAAAGATTATATTTTTTCATCTTCAGTTGCAAAAGAAATTATAAATAATTATTCATCTGAATTAAAATCTAGTATTGAGGACACATTTTTAATACTGTATTCTAAAACCTCTATGGGTGAAGGAAAACAATCTAATAATCCTTGGTTGCAAGAGTTGCCAGATCCAATTTCTAAAGTAACATGGGATAATTATTTAACAATTAGTCCTTTTTATGCTAAAAAATTAGGTTTAAAAAATTGGCATGTTGCTAATGGGGGTTTAAATGGAGATATAGTCAATTTAACTAATGGTAATAAAGTCTTACAAGTTCCTATATATATCCAGCCTGGACAACATGATAATACTTTTGGTTTAGCTTTTGGTTATGGTAAGGAAAAAGGTGGAAAAGTTGCTAATGGAGTTGGTGTTAATGCGTTTGAATTTTTTAAAGATTTACAGTTTGTTCAAAAAAATGGATTTTCTATAGAAAAAATTAAAGGTATTGAACATGAGTTTGCGTGTACTCAGAATAGTCATACTATGATGGGGCGTAGTATTGTTAAAGAAACTACATTAAAGGAATATTTAAAGAACCCTAAATCTGGAAATAAAGATTTTAAATTAGAATCCTATAAAGGAAAAGTAAGTCCTAATGAATTAAGTTTATATGAGGAACATGAACCAGCAGTTCATTTTTGGAATATGTCAATAGATTTAAATAAATGTAATGGTTGTGGTGCTTGTGTAATTGCTTGTCATGCAGAAAATAATGTTCCTGTTGTAGGAAAAGAAGAAGTTAGAAAAAATAGAGATATGCATTGGCTAAGAATAGATAGATATTATTCTAGTGATATGAATAAAGATTTAGCTAATGAACAAGGAATAGGAGCTATAGAAATGTATAAATTAATGGAAGAGCCTTCTTCTTCTGAAAATTTAGAAGTTGTTTTTCAACCTGTTATGTGTCAGCATTGTAATAATGCGCCTTGTGAAAATGTGTGCCCTGTTGCGGCGACAACTCATTCTAAAGAAGGTTTAAATCAAATGACTTATAATAGATGTATAGGAACTAGATACTGTCTTAACAATTGTCCTTATAAGGTGAGAAGATTTAACTGGTTTAATTATAAAGACAATGATAATTTTGATTATAACATGAATGATGATCTTGGGAAAATGGTTCTTAATCCAGATGTGACTGTTAGAGCTAGAGGTGTTATGGAAAAGTGTTCTATGTGTATTCAAAATATTCAAAAAACAAAATTAGATGCTAAAAAAGAGGGAAGAAAAGTAAGAGATGGTGAAGTTAACTGTGCATGTGAAACCGCATGTGATACAGGTGCGATTGTATTTGGAGATGCTTTAGATACTAATAGTAGAATTAGTAAAGAGAAAAAGCATCCAAGAACATATGCTTTATTAGAAGAATTAAATACTCAACCTTCTGTTTTTTATAAAACTAAGGTTAGAAATAAACAAAAAATTAGTTAAAAATGTATAGATCTCCTGTTCGTGAACCATTAATAACTGGCAAAAAAGATTTGCATGATATTACTGAAGATATTGCACGTCCTATAGAGACAAAAGCCAATAAATGGTGGTGGTCTTTATTTATATTTTCTGTCATTGCTATGATCTGGGGGTTTGGATGTATTGCTTATACAATAGGTACAGGAATAGGAGTTTGGGGTCTAAATAATACAGTTGGTTGGGCTTGGGATATTACTAATTTTGTTTGGTGGGTTGGTATCGGTCATGCAGGGACACTTATATCTGCAGTATTATTGCTTTTTAGACAAAAATGGAGACTATCTATAAATAGAACTTCGGAGGCTATGACAATATTTGCAGTTGTGCAAGCTGGATTATTCCCTTTAATTCATATGGGTAGAATATGGATGGGATATTGGATATTTCCTTTACCAAATCAATTTGGCCCTCTTTGGGTTAATTTTAATTCACCTTTATTGTGGGATGTATTTGCTATTTCAACTTACTTCTCTGTTTCTTTGGTTTTTTGGTATATGGGTTTGATTCCTGATTTTGCAATGATTAGAGATAGAGCGGTAAAGCCTATTGCTAAAAAAGTTTATACGATATTATCATTTGGATGGAGCGGAAGAGCTAAGCATTGGCAACGTCATGAAGTTATGTCTTTAGTTTTAGCTGGATTATGTACACCATTAGTATTATCAGTACATTCGATTGTAAGTATGGATTTTGCTACATCTGTCATTCCTGGTTGGCACACTACAATATTTCCACCTTATTTTGTTGCTGGAGCTATTTTTGGTGGATTTGCAATGTGTCAAACTTTGTTATTAGTAGCTAGAAAAGTAGTTAGCCTTGAGGATTATATTACCATGAAACACATAGAGTATATGAATATCATTATATTGGTAACAGGCTCTATAGTAGGATGTGCTTATATTACAGAATTATTTATTGCATGGTACTCGGGAGTTGAGTTTGAACAATATGCCTTTTTAAATAGGGCTACAGGACCTTATTGGTGGGCATATTGGGCTATGATGACTTGTAATGTTATTTCCCCTCAGTTAATGTGGTTTAAAAAATTAAGAAGGAACATATTATTTACGTTTATAATAGCTCTTTTTGTACATATAGGTATGTGGTTTGAAAGATTTGTGATTATAGTTACTTCACTACACAGAGATTTTTTACCATCTAGTTGGTCTATGTTTTCGCCATCTTTTGTTGATATAGGGATTTTTGTTGGAACATGCGGATTTTTCTTGGTATTATTTCTTCTTTATGCAAGAACTTTTCCTGTTATTGCACAAGCAGAATTAAAAACAATAGTCAAGACTTCAAGTTCAAAATATAATAAAAATAAAAATGAGTAATAAGATTATTTATGGATTATATGCTGATGATGAACAGCTTTTAGAAGCGACTAAGAAAATAGTAGCTAAAGGTCATAGAGTAAATGAGGTTTATTCTCCTTATCCTGTTCATGGTTTGGATACCGCTATGGGTTTAAAGTATAGTAGATTAGCAATAACTTCTTTTTTATATGGAATGATGGGTGCTATATTAATAACATTATTAATGTGGTATGTTATGGTAGGTGATTGGCCTATGGTAATAGGTGGAAAACCAAATTTCACTTATGGTCAAAATTTACCAGCATTTATTCCTGTTACTTTTGAAGCAACTGTTTTTTGTGCTGCACATTTGATGGTAATCACATTTTTATTTAGATGTGGTTTGTTTCCTGGGTCAAGTTCTCGGAATCCTGATCCAAGAACAACAGATGATAAATTTTTAATGGAGGTGCACGAGTCAGATTCTAAAAAAATCACTGAAATAAAAAAGATAATGAAGGAAACAGGTGCAGAGGAGATAAAAGTCAAAAATAACACAAATGAGTTGTTAGAAGAATTTGAGGAAATTCGACAAAAACAAACACAAAAATTAATGAAAGCAAGTAAAAAAAAGCAATCATTTATGAAAAAAATTTTTAATAAAATTTCAAAAAAATGAGTAATAATTTTCTTTTAATATTACTCTCTTTAATTGTTCTATCCTGTGGAGGCTCAGGATCTGATGGCATTAAAGAAAAACCCCATCCTGGATATGAGTATATGCCTGACATGTATCGTTCATTTGCATATGATGCCTATTCAGTAAATCCCAATTTTTCAGATAGCATGACGGCTCGTGAACCAGTAAAAGGAACCATTCCTAGGGGATTTATGCCATTTGAATATGCAAATACATTAGAAGACTTTAATAGGGCTGGGGAAGAAATGATTAATCCATTAGAAAATAATGATAAAAATTTTCAAGATGGTAAAGTATTGTATGGTATGTTTTGTGCTCATTGTCATGGTCAAAATGGAGATGGAAAAGGCTCAATTACACATCCTGTTTATAGTGCTGTTCCTTCTTATGCTGATGATATTTCAGTTAGACCTCGTTCAAAAACGACTATGAAGAATTTAGAAGATGGACATATTTATCACACTATTTTTCATGGCTATAATGCTATGGGACCCCATTATAATTTTGTTACAGATGAGGAAAGGTGGAAGATAGTTTTGTATGTGAACGAATTAAAAAATGTAGAAAAATAAATGTATAAACTGACAAAAAATATTAAAAACACATCTACTATTTTAATTTTAATAGGGATAGTTTCTTTGGGAATAGGGTTTTATCAATCTTTATCTGTTGTAAGTGATGATGAAATTAAAAGTACTGTAAAAGATATAGCAAAGGAATTAGATTTGGAATATTTTGAATCTAATCACAAGGATTTAGATTGGGAATCTGAACTAAAAAAAGACAATTTAGTTCTAAATGAAGATGATCAAATAGTTGATCGACCTTTAAACTTTGGAACCTTGATAGAATCGATGGCAATGCACGACTTTGAATTAAAAAAAGAAGGAGCTTACACAGAATTAATTCACAAAGTTGAAGAAAAATTACATTGCCATATTGACCCTCATCATGTACACAGTGTAGAAGATGTTATTTATGCAGCAAAGCATTATTTTCATGCAAAACATCAAAGACCTTGGTCTAGTCTTCTAATAAGTACATTATTCTTTTTAATGGTTTCTGTTGCTGCCACACTTTGGTGGGCTCTCCAATATGTTGCTCAAGCTGGTTGGTCAGCATTGTTGTTGAGAATTCCTATGGCAATTAGTTCATTTATTCCTTATGGTGCTTTTATAATGTTATTTATTATAATTACAGGTGGTTTACATTGGCACCACACCTATCATTGGATGGCAGAAGGCATCATGGATCCAGCAAATCATCATTATGATGAAATTATAGCAAACAAATCAGCCTATTTAAACATTCCGTTTTTTATTCTGAGATCAATTATTTATATAGCTGGTTGGATGGGTTTTGCATATTTATTAAAACGATATTCTATAAGCCAAGATAGAGATGGAAATGGTATGAAATGGTATAATAAAAGTTATAAAATAGCAGTAATATTTGTTCTTTTTTTAGGAGTTACCTCTTCTACTGCGGCATGGGATTGGACAATGTCTATAGATACACACTGGTTTAGCACACTTTTTGGGTGGTATTCTCTTGCTTCATTTTTTATAACTGCTTGTGCCTTTATTGCTGGGATTACTATTTATTTGATGTATAATGGATATTTCAAAGAGTTAAATAATAGTCATATGCACGATTTTGGAAGATATATGCTTGCATTTAGTATTTTTTGGACTTACTTATGGTTTGCTCAGTATATGTTAATTTGGTATGCAAATATTCCAGAAGAAGTTACTTATTTTCAAGAGAGGTATGAGTATTTTTATCCTTTAATTATCATTACTTTATTAATAAATTTTGTTTCACCTTTCTTATTGTTGATGAATCGTTCTGCTAAAAGATCAAAGGGTAAATTGTTATTTGTTGCTGGTTTAATTATAATTGGACACTTTTTGGATGTTTTTCTTATGATTACTCCTGGAACAATGCACGATCACTGGCATTTAGGTTATGTGGAAATAGGAACATTTTTAGGATTTTTAGGATTTTTTATTTGGGTAGTATTTAGAAATCTTTCTAAATATCAATTAATTCAAAAAAATCATCCAATGATAGGGGAAAGTGAACATCATGAAATACATATACATTAAAAAATTTAATTGTGGATTGGAATTTTATACTTAAAATAATAATAGGACTTTTAATCATAATAACCTTTTTTCAGGTTATAAGACTTATTGAATTATCTTCAAGATTAGCAAAAAATAAAGATCAGGTAACTGACAGATCAAATAAGATAAATGGGCTATTACTTTTAATTTCAGGATTTGCATTAGTCGCTTTTTTCTTTTGGCAAAGAGCAAAGTGGGGACATCTTATTTTACAGGATCCTGCATCTGAACATGGTGTTTTAATTGATCAGTTATGGCATACTACCATGGGTTTAATAATCATTCTTTTTGTCATATTACAACCTATTTTATTTGGCTTTTCATTTTTGTATAGAGGAAAAGAAACTAGAAAAGCACATTTTATAAGTCATAACAATAAATTAGAGATATTTTGGACAGCAGTTCCTACAGTTGTATTGGCAGGATTGATAGTTTTTGGTTTAATTGTTTGGGGAAAAGTAACTGATGTTAATAATGCAAAAGATGCGATTATGATAGAAGTTTATGCGAAGCAATTTAATTGGACAGCTAGATATGCTGGAGAAGATAATAAGTTAGGTGATGGCCATGTTCGTTTTTACGCTCCATCAAATCCTTTAGGTGTTGTAACTGAAAGCATGTATCAGATCCAATACGGAGAGTTAGAAACGAAAATAATAGATGATAAAGAAAAATTATTGATTGAAAAAAATATAGGAAAAAAGAAATCCATTGCAGATAGAATAGCGAGAAATATTTCAAAACAAAAAATGTATAAGGCGTATTATAATTCTATTTCAGAAGAAGAGAAAATGGCAGGTGAGGATGATATAGTGGTGACAGAATTATATTTGCCAGTTAATCAGAAAGTTGCTATGAAGTTTAGATCACAAGATGTTATACATTCTGCATATATGCCACATTTTAGAGCTCAAATGAATTGCGTGCCAGGACTTTCTACTCAATTTGTTTTTACCCCTACTATAACAACTAAACAATATCAGGATTACTTAGGCAAGCCAGACTTTGACTATATATTACTTTGTAATAAAATTTGTGGTAATGCACACTATAATATGAAAATGAAAATAGTTGTTGTTACTGAAGAGGAATATGAATTATGGCTTGCAGAACAAGCAGAAACAAGAATGATAAAAAACATGTAACTATGGGACACCATCATAAAGAAAACTTTTTTTCAAAATATATTTTTAGCATGGATCATAAAATGATCTCTAAACAATTTCTTATTACAGGAATGTTTATGGGGGTTGTTGCTATGGTTTTATCAGCATTATTTAGAATGCAATTAGCTAATCCGGGATCTAAAAACCCAATATTAGAATTTTTGTTAGGCTCTAACTATGTGACTGAAGCAGGCGCAATGACACCAGATGCTTATTTAGCTCTTGTTACCATACATGGTACTATTATGGTATTTTTTGTTTTAACTGGAGGTTTAAGTGGAACGTTTGCTAATTTATTAATACCATTACAGGTTGGAGCTAGAGATATGGCTTCTGGGTTTTTAAATATGCTTTCCTATTGGTTTTTCTTTTTATCTAGTGTGGTAATGATAGCTTCTTTTTTTGTAACAGGTGGTCCTGCAAGTTCTGGTTGGACAATTTACCCACCTCTTAGCGCAATGGAATTAGCCATAGATGGTTCAGGTTTAGGTATGGATTTATGGTTAATAAGTATGACACTTTTTATAGTATCTTCATTACTTGGGGGGCTTAATTATGTTGTGACTATTTTAAATTTAAGAACTAAAGGTATGTCTATGACAAGGATGCCACTTACAATGTGGGCTATTTTGGTTACTGCTATTTTGGGTGTTTTATCTTTTCCTGTATTACTTTCAGCGGCTTTATTATTAGTTTTTGATAGAACGATGGGGACGAGTTTTTATTTGTCAGATATTATGTTAGCAGA
>CACAKI010000007.1 GCA_902533035.1 uncultured Bacteroidota bacterium
GACAAAAAAGCCCTGAAGATTTCGGGGCTTTTTTATATATTCGTAAACTATAAATCTAAATAAGATGAATGTTAAAAAATTTATTTTCTTTATTTTCCCTTTTATTACTTTTTCCCAGACATATAAAAATGGAGAATGGACTGGAAGCGAACACACCCCTCAAACACAACAACAAGAATTAAAAATAGAGAAAAAAGAAATTCTAAGAAAAAGTGTCTCTAAAATAAAAGATGGACAGAAATGGTTTGGAGAATTAATTTTATTTGAAGACTCTACTGCAAAATGGGTTTCATGGACACCACAAGAAATAGAAACATCTCGAGAGATTTTAAAAATAAAATCTGATACAATGAAGATTTTTAATGAATACTGGAGCACCACAAAACTATTTCCATATAAAAAACAAAACCTTCAAAATTTAAAAGATACTATTCTAATTGACTTAGAAGTTTCAGGGAGTTTTTACTGCAGCCCAAGTAATAAAGTTAATTCACCTTTCGGTTGGAGATACAGGCGACAACATCATGGAGTTGATACTCACGGAAAAGAAGGTGACACATTAAGAGCTGCATTCGATGGAAAAGTAAGATTTTCTGGTTATAATGACGGAGGATATGGTCATTTAATAATAATAAGACATTTCAATGGACTTGAAACTTATTATGCACATCAAAGTAAAAGAATTTCTCAAGCGGGTGATATTGTAAAAGCAGGGGATGTTATAGGATTAATGGGAGAAACAGGAAGAGCAGATGGACCACATCTACATTTTGAAATGCGATATTACGATCAAGCTTTCAATCCAGAAAATTTAATTGACATCAAAAATCAAAAAATAAAAGACAAATTTAAAGTTATAGGGAAAAATGGAGAAGAAAGTTATATATACCCCCTAAGTAAAAAAGATTTTTCTTATATCAAAAAAAATAATTCAAAAAAATATCACACTGTCAAAAAAGGAGAAACATTAGGATATCTTGGACAGAAATATTATGGAGAAGCTTATAATGGAGCACAAAAAATAATGAAATTAAATAAATTAAAATCGGATATAATACATCCAGGACAAAAACTAAGAGTAAAATAGACTATTTTGATTTTAAATAAATAGTATAGTTTTGTTTTCTGTCTTTCCAATGATAACCTAAAGAGAAAGGTAAATCTCCACCGTGATTTTTTGAATTTTTAAAGAAAGAATTTAAATCTTCCTGCATCATATAAGGCCATCTGTCAAAATCCTTAATAGGTTTTTCATAAGTACCAAAAGGAATTATATTCCAATCATTTTTTTTGAAATATTTAAAAGGAACCCCTGTGTCATCCTGAAAAATAGACTTACTTTTACTAAGAATGACATTAATCACATTATTAAATGACAAATCAGGCTTATTGTGATGCATCATGTAAGAGGCTGCTTTTATAAAAGTATTACAAGTTCTCATATTATTTAAAAAAACTAATAAATTAGGATTATTATGGTAAACTCTTTTATTGTTTCTACCTGTTAATGCTTGATCGGACATGTCACAAGAAAAATAAATTAATTTTTTTAATTTATTATCTGATGTTTTAAAACAAAATCGAACACCATCTACACCATTAGAATTCCATCCTTCATTAACTGTTTTCTCTTCAATTATATTCCCTAAACTATCTAATGTAATTTTTTCAACACTAACTATATCATGATTAGTTCTTTTTATGAACCAATAAAGAGTAGAAAGCACTCCATCTACTTTATTTGTCGCAATATCATCTTCCATGTTTCCAGTGATAAAATAACTACGCATATAAATATCCCTCAAGAAGATATTTAAATTCATCGCATAATTTTGAGTGCTATCTATTGAAAAACTTGAAAAATCAGGAATACTACCAATATCTTCTAATGCTAAAAGTATATATTCATTTGCATTTGGAAAAAATTGAAAAGCATGTAAAAAATCAGGACCAGAAAATGGATAAAATAAAAGAGCTGTGTCTGTCTCCGATAAAAGATGCTTTTGACCAAATTTCATCATTGGATCTAATCTTTCTTTTTTGATTAAATTAAAATCTTTATTTATTCTATTAGAAAATTCATTCCAAAAATCAGGATTAAAAGAACCATAAAACAAAGAAGTATCCACTCCAGATAAAAAACTTGCCACTCCATCCTCAACAAGATTCGTTTTTATTGACACATCCTCAATTGGATCAACAACTGTTGTTTTCGATTCATCATCTAATAATATAGGATTCTGAATAGATTCAGGGCTAGAATTCAAAATCACATCCCATGGAACAAAAAAAGAAACAACTAACGTTAGTACTAAAAATAGACCTAATAAATTATACTTTTTCAAACTATAAAAACTAATTTTGAGTAAAAATACTAAAATTTTATGCGGAAATTTTACTTTGTACCTTTTTTAATACTTCTTATCTCAAGTTGTGGAACAACTTATGATAAAGATTTACTTATTAGAAATAATCAGGAATCTTTTAAAAAAGACAGTTTATACAAAGTAAATGAAAGAATAAAATATATAGATTCAATATTTTTTTATGTGAAAAATGAAAATAATATAAACTTATATACTCATTTTATAAATAGCTTTCCGAAATCCAAAAATGCCCCAATTGCAAAACAAGAAAGAAAAAAATTATTTCTAATTAAAGAAAAAGTCATAGAGTCAAATTTAGACATAGAAAGCTTAATAGCAGCAAACCCCTGTTATATACCTATTTATAAAAATATTGATTATATAAATAAGAAGAATTTTCAACTGCATGAAATTATAAACTCAGATTTAGACTCATCAAATCCATACAGAAATAGATTTGTAGTTGCTGACTTAAACACGTTAAATAAAAAAGGTAAATCAAGAGGAATAAAAGAAATTCACTATAACCCAAAAAAAAGTTGGGAGTTTTTAGATCTTTTTGGGTTTTTAGAAAAAGAACAATTCAATATAGATTCTATAGAAAATATTAAACCTGAAAAACTAAACATATCAAAAGAGTACAATAAAAAAAACATTCTATTTCAATTAAAAATATTTCAAAATTATCTTCAAAAAGTAGCAAAATACAAAGAACCTGAAATTGAAAAAGCATACAGTATTTATCAAGGAAGAAAGTATAATGTAGGGCAAAATCTTTGTTTTTGTGAACTTAGGGGAGACACTATTTTTTTAGAAGCAAAGCACATTACCTCATCTCAAGGAAAAACAAGAATATTTAAAAGAGATAGTATAACTCAAGAATACGTTTTAAATGAGAGAGGAAAAAGAATCAGTTTATACTCTAATCGTTTTCCTATAAACCAACACAGAGGTTATTATGCTCCAGTTAATAAATTATCCTCCAGAAATTGGGATAGAGAAAGAGATTATAATGAATTTGATGCCTTTAGAGACAGTCTTTTAGGTGGAGGAAAATCAACTGTTGCTTTATTTGATTCTGTAGTCCCATTACCTAATTTTATTACATTATTTCCAAATAAAAATAAGTATCGTAAAGCTGTTTTAAAAAATGGCATTCATGAAGGAAGTTTAAATCTGATGAGCAGGTGTATGCTAGGGACCCCGCAAAGTCTAGGGTGTTTTCGAATGAACGATTATGGATCAAAATTCGCTAGATGGTGGATCCCAAATCACACTAACTTTTTTGTTTATTTTGATGAAAAAAAATACTCTGGAGAACAAATTGATTCAGCTCAAGCACTTGTTCCATTTCAATCAAAAAATGAAGGTGATATATTTAGAGGTTGGATACATAAAAATTATCCTAAATATGCGAAAGAAATAGATTTGGACATTAGTGGCTCTTGTAATAATTGTTTTGTATACTTAGCATGGCAAAAATATGGACAAGAATTTTTAAATTCCAATGAAGGATCTTTTTTTAGAAAAAGGAAAATTGAAGCATCAAATAAAAGTGAAGAAAAAATAAATTCATCAAATGAAAAAACACAAAATAAAAAAGAAAATTTTTTTCGAGAAAATCCTAAATTTTTAATATCAAAAAAGTATGAAATTGTTATCAATTGCTTAGAAAATGAAAAAAAAGCTAATCGTTACATAAAAAAATTAAAAACTAAAAACTACAATCCAACATTTTCACTCAATGAAAAAGGAAATTGTTACATCATAAAACTAGGATTGTTTTTTGAAAAAAATGAAGCAATAAAATATTTAAAAAAAATACAATCTGAAATCACAGAAGATGCCTGGATTTATATTTCAATGAAATAAATACTGATTTTTATTAAAAGAAATATTGTGTAAAAAGAAAGAAAATCTCACCTAAAATTATTGCCCATAATATCAACATTCTAGAATTAGAACGAGTAACATAAAGGTAAAAAATCTGACCTAAAACGATTGTCCAAAAAACATATATTAGCATTGTAAAATCATCAGAAATCAAATGATACATCATCCAAAGGTTCACAACAACAAAAAGAAAACCACATATAATATTTCCTAATGGAAGAACAAAAGCATTAGGGTCTTTGAATTTTTTTCTAACTAATAATAATCCTAACACTACTAAAACAGAAAAAAAAGATAAACAAACGCCTATATACCTAACAATCCAATCAAAAGAAGCTGTTTGAATCATAATTATAGGTAATATCATAAAACAAAGTATTGCAATATATGGAGATGAATTTTTATTTTTTTTATTTAATACTTTAAGCGCTTTATAATCTTTTCCCATAATATCCAAAACTGAGGGCCCTGCTATAAATAAAGAACTAAGAGATGATAATAAAGCTATTCCAAAAATCAATGATAATGATGCCGCTATTTGATCAGAAAAAATTGTTTTTAAAAAAATATTAGCAATGTCTGTCTGACCTGTTAAATCATCAAGTTCTACGGAAAAAAGAAATGCAGAATTTAAGCCTAAGTATAAAACACTAACAAATAATGTCCCTAAAATTAAAGAGTATGGAATGTTTTTTCTTGGATTTTCAATTTTATCTGCAAAATAAACAGAAGCATTCCAACCAGAGAAAGCAAAACAGACATATACTAAAGAAATTGCAAAATCAGAGCTAAATATTAAATCAAAATCATTAACTCCATTATTCAATGGATTAAAAATTAGTGAACTTCTAGAAAAATCCCCAAACATTAAAAGAATAATTGGTAAAAATATTATTGCAAGAATTAATAAAATTTTAAATCTAGTTGCAATATTTTGAAAAAAACCGCCAATTTTAATTCCAAATAAATGAATAGAACCTATTAATATAATTACAGAACTAGCTATATAAGTGTGAGTAATACCAAAAAAATCATTTGTATATTCTCCTATTGCAATTGCAACAGCTGCTATCGGAGCAGCAAAACCAACAAAAAAACTAATCCAACCAGCCATAAAACCCAACCATTCGGAATAAATCTTAGATAAATACTTATATTCCCCTCCTGACTCTTTTATTCTTGTAGCAATCTCTGAATAAACAAGAGCGCCAAATAAAGAAATTAACCCTCCTAAAAACCATAAAACCATAATACTAAACCAAGAAGGAATAGCCCCTGTTTGATAACCTAGAGATGTAAAAACACCTGTCCCAATCATGTTAGCAATCACAACATTTATTGCAACAGTTTTAGAGTATTTCTGATTTTTTAAATTTTTCATTTATTGATTAAGTTAAAATTATTATTTTAAACACAAAATCATTTATTCAATAATAATGAAGGAAGAAAAAACCAAACAAATAAAAAAAAGAATAAAAGAGGAAATAAAAAACACTATTTCATCAATCAAAGAATATAAACTCTTAACCAAACCAATTACTCCAGAAAATGCTATTGGCCGTGTTTCAAGAATGGATGCTATAAATAATAAAAGTGTCATAGAGGCTGCATTGAGGAAAGCAGAAGAAAAATTAAAACAGTTAGAATTCATAAAAACTCAAGTTGATAATGATGATTTTGGCATTTGTATTAAGTGTTATAAAGAAATACCAATAGCAAGAATTTTAATTGTACCACACAGTAGATATTGTGTGAATTGTGCATAAAAATGAAATTATTATTTATATTAATTATTATGATTAACCCCCTATTAAAAAGTCAAAATATTGAAAAAAAAATATATTTCGGGGGAGGTTGCTTTTGGTGCATAGAAGCTTTTTTTGAAAATGTAAAAGGTGTGACAAATGTTGTAAGTGGATATTCAGGAGGGAATGTCAAAAACCCTACATATAAAGAGGTTATAAGTGGAACAACAAATCATGCTGAAATTTGTGAAATAACTTATAAGCCAAAAAAAATTAATTTAAAGTCTTTACTTGAAATTTTTTTTACTTCACATAACCCCACAACAATAAATAGACAAGGAAATGATATTGGGAGTCAATATCGTTCTATAATAATGTATGAAGATCAAATAGATCAGAAACAAATTATAGATTTTATATCTGAAATACAAGAGAGTATTTTTAAGAAACAAAAAATAGTAACCAAAATCGAAAAATTAAAAGAATTCTATGTAGCGGAAGAATACCATCAAAACTTTTATAAACTAAATAAAAATTACCCTTATTGTATAATGATCATCAATCCAAAAATCCAAGAATTAAGAAAAAAATTGAAAAAATATTATAAATAAAAATTGCTTAAATTTAAAGTATGCAAAACAAAAAAAATTTCTTAATCATCATTTTTTTCTTACCAATATCTATTTTATCTCAGGATGAAAAAAAACTAAGTAAAAAAGAAGCAAATGAAGAGGTGAAAAGACTAACTATTTTAACAGAAGAATTACAATCTGAAAAAGAAGAGTTAAATAATAAATTAATGATTGAATATGAAAAATTGCTATCTCAAATGGACGAAAATAGTAACCTAAGAACTGAAAATGGAGAATTAAAAAGTGAGATAAGAGACATGCAACAAGAATTAGTCGAGCTACAAAAATTACTTGCTAAAACAGAAAATGAAAAATTAAGCTTAATAGAAGAAAATAACACACAAAAAAATAATATTAGATTAGATAGCATCTCACTAAAAAATTTAAATGACAGTATTATTTTTATAAAAAATTTAAGTGATAGCCTTTTAAAAGAACAAATGAATATAGAAGAAGAAGTATTAGGAGAAAACTCTGTAGAATTATTATTATACTTAGAAGATGGAAGTAATTACTTTGAAGGAGATGAGTGGTGGTTTTACTTTTATTATTTAAATGAAAAAAATAATACAAAAACACACTTTCTAATGTTTGCTTCTCCAGTAAACGAAGTAAAATTAAAAGGAAGTTTAGAACAATCTGGATTCTATGGATGGGAAACTGAAGAAATGGAAAATGAATGGGTTCGAAAAGATTTATATAAAGTAACTTTCAAATTAGATTATTATGGATATGAAACTACTGATGTTTGGTGTAAACTTATTGAATTAGAATTAGCAGAAGATTTATCTAAGGAAGAAATAGAATATATGCCTGAACCTTATTTCATAATAAATCATTTAAATGACTAGTTCTTTTTAGAGCCTAGCCATGTCAACACATTATCCTTCCAAATCCTAGCAGATTCTTTTTGACTCAAAATACTATATTCAACAGCATCATCAATGACTCGACCAGGATAAGACTTGCCAACACCTTCCATTTCCCCTAAAGGATATGGATCATCAAGGCCAGCAACAATCTGAGAAACCCCTACCCTTTTCTTCATTAGTTCTAATGTATAAACATCATGAACTAATGTGTCAAAAAATAAATTTTGATGAGATAAAAATTTTCTTGGATTATGAGCTCCTTTAAATAAATCTTTTCTACCATCATACCCTTGCACTCTTCTCCCATAATTAGCTATAGCCAACATACAACCATGAGCAAAACAAGTACGAATATTGGGATACTTATCAGGAATTCCTCTGAGTGTAAATAAATGAAATGTGTCAGCACATTGAGCCATCATCCATATTAAATGAAAACGCCAATATTTATCTTCTAGCTTAACCATTTTTTCAGCATTATAAGGATGAATTTCAAGAGACAAAGAATATTTATTTGCTAAATCATAAATAGGGTCTACTTTTTCATCAGCAACTGAAATCCACTTTCCAGATTCAGAAAGAAAATGAGTAGGCAAGCATAGAACTTTTAAATCTAATTCATTAACACATCTTTCTATTTCCTTTAAAGCATCAGCAAGATATAATGGCTGAACAACAAATCCAGCAGTAAATTGATGAGAAAATTTATTTTGAATAGATGCATTAAAATCATTTTGGAATCTTATTGTATCTAAAGTATCTTGTTTTTTCCATCCATTACAATACAATTGAGATAGTGGTAATACAACAGCATGATCAATATTGTGTTTTTTCATCCATATTAATTTACTATCAATAAAAAAACTAGAATCTGTAATAGGACGAACCCAATCACCCTGCCTCATAAATTTTTTATCAAAATCAACCGAAAATAATTTTTTTTTCTTTAAAAAATCCGGAATCTGATTAGGCTCTGGTAATAAGTGAGAATGAGCATTAATTTTCATTTAATAAATTTAAAATGTAATTCAAAATTAAAAAACTTATTTTTAAAAAAAGAAATTATAATGAATCTGGAAAAATCTAGCTCTAATTTTTTAATGATTGCAAAAACTATGCACGGGTTAGAAGATGTTCTAATTAACGAACTTAAAGCATTAGGAGCAACAAAAATAAATAAACAAATAAGAGCTATTGAGTTTTATGGAGACACAGCATTACTTTATAAAAGTAATATTTCCTTAAGAACAGCCTTAAGAATATTAAAACCTATATCTATTTTTTATGTAAAAAATGAAAATGAATTATATAAAAAAACAAAAGATATAAATTGGGAGAATTATTTATCATTAAATGATACCTTTTTAATAAATACAACTATTAGTGATTCAAAAGAATTTAATCACAATCAATATATTTCACAAAAAATAAAAGACGCTATAGTAGATCAATTCAGAGAAAAATATGGTAGAAGACCATCAATAAATAAATACACCCCAACAATACGAATTAGCGCACACATCAAAAATAACACATGTCAAATATCTTTAGATAGTTCGGGAGAATCTTTACATAAAAGGGGATATAGGATTCAAAAGGGCGAAGCTCCTATAAATGAAGTGTTAGCAGCTGGGATAATTCTTCTAAGTAATTGGAATAAAGAAACAATATTTAAAGATCCTATGTGTGGATCTGGAACTATTATTATAGAAGCTGGGATGATTGCAAAAAATCAAGCTCCAAATATAAAAAGAGAAAAATTTGGCTTTATGAATTGGAAAGATTTCGAAATAAATATTTTCAAAAATATAAAGAGAGAAATAATAGAAAAAGAACAGAAATACTCTAAAAAAATTGAAGGATGCGACTACCATTTTGGATCAATTTCAGCATCTAGAAAAAACACCTCTGTAGCAAATTTGTCAGAAAATATTCAATTGAAAAGATTTAATTTTTTCAAACAAAATAAATTACATGAAAAAAGACATATTATCTTCAATCCACCGTATGGAGAAAGATTAGAAATTCTAGATGAAAATTTTTATGAAAAAATGGGAAGTATACTTAAAAATTATTATATAAATTCTACCATTTGGATTATAACATCTGATTATGAAAATATAAAATCTATAGGTCTAAAACCATCAAAAAAAATTCAACTTTTTAACGGAAGTTTAGAGTGTAAACTTTTAAAATATGAATTATATAGTGGAACTAAAAAAAATAACACCTATTTTTAGATTTTAAAACATATTATAAACAAAAAATAATTAAAACAATATGAAAAAAGGAACTGTCAAATTCTTTAATGAAACTAAAGGATTTGGATTTATCATTGAAAATGAAACTGAAGAATCACATTTTGTTCATATTTCTGGAGTTATTCATAAAATTTCAGAAGGAGACAATGTAGAATATGAATTAGAAGAAGGAAAAAAAGGAATGAACGCCGTCAACGTGAGGCTAATAGAGTAATCATATTAAAGATTAAAATCCTTTTTGATCTCTTCATACACAGGAATTGTTTTTTTAGAAATAAAATCATAGCAAACAATCGTTATTGTGGCAACACAAATAATCTTATCTTCTAAAAAAATTACCGAAAGATTATCAAAACTTTTTTTACCTATACGAGATATTTTTTGACATATAGTTAATTCTGATGGATGGATTACTTGATTAATATAATCTATTTTAACAGATGCTACAATTAAAGATTTTTCTTGAAAATTGATACTCCATCTTTTAAAAAATAATAGGCGAGCATCCTCTAAATAACTTAGAAAAGTTGCATTATTTACATGTTTAAAAGCATCAAGATCTCTAAATCGAGTTTTAATTTTATGCTGAAAATAAAAATCATTAATATTAAAATCATTAGAGTTTTTCATTTTTCTCTATTCTTTAAAAGATTTTAAAAAAAATGTTGTTTTCTCAATGATATCATTTTTTATCTCTTCCACCAAATTAGATGATAAGCCATTTTTAGAAAAACAATTGTTTATATCTTCTTTCTTATTATTGTAAGAAATCTTAAATTCTTTCATTGATCTAATAGGGTCATTTTTAATAGAATCTATTTGAAATTTATCAAATCTTTTTTCAAAATCAGAGTTTATATTTAAAACAAAACATTCACATTTTATATTTTTAATACCACCATCATCATTACAATACAATTGATTCATCGTGTCAAAAATATTTTTATTTGATAAATACCAAAAACCTAAAAATATAATCAAAAGTGTAAAAGTAATTAAGACTATTTTAAATAAAAGTTTAGTAACAAATCTTATTATAAACCAAATACACACACAAAATATTATTACTAAAAAAAACATGATATATATCCATAATTATATTTTTTTTTCTTAAAAATTGTAAAATTTTAAACATAGCAAACGTATCCATCTTACAATACTCTAATAAATCACCTCTAATTCTTTCCACTTCTTTAGGGGGTTTTTTATTCAAATTTAAGAATTCTAAACTAGCAACATCTCCTTTACTAATAGATAAATCTTTATAAGTCAAATTTGGCACTAATGCAGGTAAAACTTTTTTAATAGAATAACTACCTTCCATTTGAGGAATATAATACCATTTTTCTTTAAAGGGCAACATTAAATCCTTCATTCTATTAATAATTTTTGTTAGATCATTTTCATAATAAGGAAAAGATTTGATTAAATCTTGTAACTTTCCTCTTTCAAATCCAATATTATAGACCAGAATATCACCTTCTGTTTTTTAAATTTTTAATCAAAGATTTCACAAATGGCTCTCGAGGATCTTTATTTGAGTCCGCTAAAAACTCATAGTGCTTTACTATTTGTCCATTTATTTCTTGATGTAATGAATATTGAAAAGGAATATGTTGAAAAGGTTTCACTCCATCAAACTTTGGAATAGCTGAACCAAATGTTTCAAAATCTAAATGAAAAACATTATTACTAAGATTTTCTAAAAACTCTCTGATTTTTTGTTTATGAAAAAGTTCTGTTTGATTGATTTCACAATCTACTTGTATTCTTTGATTTGAGGATAATTTAGTTTCCAAAGGAACATCCTTGACATAAAGATATCCAGCATTATACAGATTCCATTTAGTTTCAGCTTTTAATCTTGAAATATTTAAAACTGAATACTCAGGAACATGCTTCCAACAATAACTTTTAAAATCACATTCATAAGGTTTATTACAATGTTTTCCAATTTCCATACTTGGAATATTATCTTCTAAAAGAAGGGCTTTAAAATCATTTAATTTAAGTGGTATAAAGTCGGATTTTTCTTGAATTTTTTTTAACACCGATACTATTTTAAATAATTTATTAATTTCTAAATCACCACTCTTTACGTAACTGTTATCTATATGAACTACTGACGCACCACTTACTTTTAAACCACACTTTCTTAATACAAAATATTGCAATGCAACATCATTAATATATGTTTCTGAAATATGAGTTGAGCTTTTTACTTCGTAAATGTGCCATTCATTTTCTTTTTTGACTAATATATCCACAAAACATCTCACATGTTCATATTCAAAAGCTGCTTCATAAATTATTTCAATTCCATTTTGCATTAAACTTTTAGTATAATCAATAGATTCAGATATTTTACTATAATCTTCAGGAGAAGAATCGACTCCACCAGGAAATAAATCTTGAGCTAATAATCCAACTTGAGTTCCCACTTCAAAAATATTTTTTTTATTTAATGTTATTTCATCAGCTAATTGTGAATGAAATTTTTTAAGATACAAAGCTTTTTCACATTGTAAACCAGTTATAAAATTAGATTTTGAGATGTGTTTTATAGACATAAATAACAATTAAAAAAATATTTTTTTTATTAGTATGTATAATATAATTATTAAATTAATAATGAATATTATTACATTTTGAATGAAAAAAAGAATTTTTGCATTATTAATTTTATCAAACTATAACGTTTTTCTAAAAAGTGTGATTTCAAATATGTTAAGAAAAAAAACATTATTTAATTTTTTTATTTTTTTTCTTACATGTTTTTTTTCTCAAGCTCAAGAAAGAAATTTAAAAGGTGTCTCTAAAATGAGACTAAAGGCTATAATCAATGAAATAGATCATAAAAACGATAGTCTTTTAAAAAAAATAGAAGAATATAAGTCTTTAAATAAAGAACTAAGAGATAGCATCAATAATTTAACCAAAACTGATTCTTTAAGTTTAATTTTTATGGGTGATATTATGGGGCATGATGGACAAATAAAATCTGCTTTTAATGAAAAAACAAATAAATATAATTATGAACCTGTTTTTGCAGAAGTAAAAAATTTAATTTCAAATGTAGATTTTGCAATTGCTAATCTGGAAGTAACATTAGCAGGCCCGCCTTATAAGGGATATCCTAAATTTTCATCTCCAAAAGAACTGGTAATTGCATGTAAAAATAATGGAATTGATGTTTTGGTAACATCTAACAACCACACATGTGACAGAGGAAAAAAAGGGGTAATAAGAACATTAGACATTTTGGATTCTTTAAACATAAAACACACAGGTAGTTTTAGAAATTCTAATGAATTCAAAACAAACAATTTACTTGTTTTAGAAAAAAATAATATTAAAATTGGACTATTAAATTACACTTTTAGCACGAATGGAATGCCAATCCCCTACCCTACAATAGTAAATAAAATTGACACAACCTCTATGCTAAAAGATATACAAAAAAGTAAAAAACAAGATATTGACAAACTTATTGTATTTATTCACTGGGGACCTGAATACAAATCACATCCATCTAATAGTCAAAAAAAAATTGCTAATTTTTTATTTCGAAATGGAGTTGATATAATAATAGGAGCTCATCCTCATGTATTACAAAAAATGGAATATTTTGAAAATTGTGGTTCGGAAAATGGTCAACTAATCGCATATTCTTTGGGAAATTACGTATCAAATCAAAGAACAAGAAAAAGAGACGGGGGAGCAATGATTGAAATACTACTTACTAAAAATCAAGAAAAAACTAAAATTTCAGATTTTGGCTATCATTTAACTTGGGTTCAGAAACCTATTATTAACGGGAAAGAAGTTTTTAAAATTCTTCCGTGTAAAGAATATGAAAAAAATAACTTTAATGGATTAAGTTTAAAAGAAAAAAATGCCATGAAATTATTTATAGAAGACTCTAGAAAATTATTCCAAAAAGAAAACCAAAAGGTAACAGAAAAATAATTTTATTTTTTTGTCTTTTTTGCATTTGATTTTATCTTATCTTCTTCAGCATCCTTATTTTTTTTTATTCTTCTTTGTAATTCTTCTAAAGAGATACCTAGTTTGTTTGCCAATTTTTCAAGATTATCCATATTTCTTTATTTAGACCAATAAAAGTACAAAAAATAAAAAGTCGGAGCAAGAGGATTTGAACCTCCGATCTCACGCCCCCCAGACGTGCGCTTTACCGGACTAAGCTATACCCCGAAAATTAAGGAATTACCTGAAAATAAATAGATTTTCCTGAAGCAAACACCCCTGCTCCATTTTCAATATTTGTAAAAATAGGAACTGGCTCTGTAGCAATATCACTAAAAAACCTATTGTCATTTGCCTCCATAGAATTATAATAGTTAAACGCTTCTTCGCTAAAAGAAGTTAATTGAAGAAAAATACTATCACTCATTTCTGAATCTATTTTATATTCAAAATCAAAAGAAATTTCTTTTTGTGTGCCATTAAATAAATCATCACTAAAAAAAACTCGTCTTCCACTAAAACTATAACCATCCCATGGAATACCTTGAGAAAATGAAGGATCATTAGAGTATAAAACTAATGGATATTCTTTGCTAATATTTTCTTCCTCACCATCTTCATTAAAATGTGAACCTGAAGTATGAACGAACAACCTAATTCTATAATAGTTATTTATATTTGGATCATCAAAAAAACTCAAATTAAGTGTTGAAGCATAAACTTCACTAAGGTCTGAATTATCAAGAATCTCTAGCTCAGTTAATTCTATTTCTTCAGGAACAGTAGTTTCAGCTGAAACAGATTCAAAATTTGGATGATTAACTTCAATAGAATATGTTTTTCCAACTTGAGGAAGAGTGTTAAATTTATAGTAATAAATTGGAGCACTTTGCTCGGCACCCCACCAATAACCAGATTGTTCCATTATATAAAGAGTATCTACATTATTAAAATCAATATTCATTTCACCAAGAGGCTCATCATCTTCATACAAAAAAACATTAGCGTCTGAAATCGAATTAACTTCTCCTTGTTGAAACGCTCCAACAGAATTGGAAACATGAAGAGAAATAATAGAATCTGTATCTAAAATACCATTAACAACCAAAAAAGGAGTATGACCCGGAATTTCCAATTCTACAACCTGTTCTTGACAACTAAAAATTAAAATAGAGCACAAAAAAATTAAAGTTTTTTTCATAATTAAAATTTAATACTATATGTAATTGTTGGGATGACTGGAAATAAAGAAACTTGTCTTGCAACATTTTCATTATTATCATTTTGAGCTAAATAAACAAAAAACGGATTTTGTCTATTATATAAATTATAAACTGACAGATTCCATGTTCTTTGATATCTTTTTTTCTTTTTATGAAAATTAATCCCCAAATCAAATCTATGATATGGATTCATACGACTAGAATTCCTTTCCCCATAATATGCAATTGTTTGTATATAATCCCCTGCTGGGCCTCCCTCAAAAGACCAATAAGTAGCTTGAGGAAAAGTAATAGCATTTCCCGTTCC
The DNA here is from genome assembly GCA_902533035.1 of uncultured Bacteroidota bacterium. Lineage (GTDB taxonomy): Bacteria > Bacteroidota > Bacteroidia > Flavobacteriales > TMED113. The sequence continues at coordinate 15,287 of CACAKI010000007.1, forward strand.
GTATACCCAAGTAGCCCCTATATCAACTTTATCACTAAAAGCATGAGATAAAACTAAAGAAATATCATGTCTCCTATCATATTTATAAGAATACCATTCACCAAAATTAATATTATCAAACCTTCTATCAGACCAGGACAATGTATAACCTATCCAACCAGTTGTGTTTCCATTATTTTTTTGAAGAAAAAGTTCTAAACCATAAGACCTACCCTCTCCGCCTGTTTCTATAGAAGACTCCCATCCAGTAGCATCAAAAAATGAAGACCCTTCTTTATAAGAGATTAAATTATTCATAGTCTTATAATAACCCTCTAGACTGGCTTCTAATTTTCCATCAAAAAAATTAGTATTTATAGACATAGCTATTTGTCTCGATTGTTGTGGAGGAACACTATCTGTTGCGGGAACCCAAATATCAGTAGGAAGACCAACTGAAGAATTAGTTAATAAGTGTAAATTTTGTTGCATTTCTGCATAAGAACACTTAACGGACCATTTATCATCTAACATATACCTTCCTGAAAAACGAGGTTGTAATTTAAAATAATTATTATCTCTAATTGAAAAAAGACCTAAATGAACTCCAAAATTAGCTTTTAATCTTTCAGAAAATTTAATTTCATCTTCAACATACCAAAAAGCATCATGAGCAACTAAATCTTCAGAAAAATAAAAAGTAGTATCTATATCAATATCAGAAACACCATTTGGATACTCAAAATCTAAATTAAGTTGACCGGGAAAAAAATCATGATAAGTATAAGAAGAACCAAATTTTATCGCGTGATTTGGATTAGGAGAAAACTCAAAGTCTATTCTAGAACCAAAATCTCTTAAACCAGAAATATACCCGAATTCTAAATTATAATCACCGGAATTAAAACCCTGATCTATATCAAATGCATAACGACTATAAGTCAATGTAGTATTACTAAATAATTTATCAGAAAATAAATGATTCCATCTCAATGTAGCTGTTTTATTTCCCCAACCTAAACCAAAATTAAATTCATCTTCATTATCCAAAAAATTCAAACCAAATATATCATCTCCAAAATAACCACTTAAATATAATCTATCTGTATTAGAGATTTTATAATTTAATTTTGCATTTAAATCATAAAAATAATAACCACCATTAACACCAGAATCAGCAGGGTTAAGTGAGTTTAACAATAAATCCGCATATGTTCTTCTAGCTGAAACAATAAATGAAACTTTATCTTTAATTATAGGCCCTTCAATAGCTAATTTAGAAGATATCAAACCTAAACTACCCTCTCCTTTTAATTCTTTCATATTTCCTTCCTTCATATCAATCTCTAAAACAGAAGATAATCTTCCCCCAAATCTAGCAGGAAAGCCCCCCTTAGTAAGTTTTACATTTTTAATGGCATCAGCGTTAAAAACTGAAAAAAAACCAAATAAATGAGATGAATTATAAACAGGCACTCCGTCTAAAAGAATTAAATTCTGATCTGGACCGCCACCTCGCACATAAAACCCAGAAGTTCCCTCATTTCCTGATTGAACACCAGGTAAAAGCTGAATAGATTTTAAAACATCTACTTCACCTAACAGCATTGGAATAGATTTAATTTGCTTTACTGGAACAGAGATTACAGATGTTTGTGTGGTTTTAATATTTGAAACTTTACTCTCTAAAGTAACTTCATCTATAAGTTGGGAAGAAAAAATAAGTTCAATATTTAATTTTTTATTTTTTATTAGGTTAATATTTTTAGTAAAATCTTCATATCCAATAAATGAAAAAGTGATATCGACTTCACCTTTAGGAAGCGAAAGAGTAAAAAAACCAAAACTATTAGTTGTAGTACCAACTCCTAAATCATTCGAAAAAACATTTACTCCTATTAAAGTTTCTCCACTTGCTGAATCCTCTACAAAACCACTAATGGTAAAATATTCTTGAGAAAATGCAACGGAAGAAATAAAAAGTGCCAAAGCACAAAAAATTATTTTTTTGTTCATTTTATTTAACACCATATAAATCCATTTCTAAAAGAAGATTTTGATAATTATCACAAATCTTTAATTCAATATCATCTCCTTCAAAAACAATACATTTTTGATCAATCGTATTCATAATCTTCTCAAGTTTATTTTTTGTTTTTAAATACGTGTGAGAATCTAAATTAGATTCATTTTTATTTAACGTATTAAGTTCTGAAACTACTAAATAAAAAGAATTAACACAATCACAATGAGTTAAAACTTCATCAATGACTATATCTTCAGCTTTTTTTTCTTTTGCACATGAATTGAATAGTAAACAGAATATAAAAAAAAATGATATTTGTTTCATAGTCATTAATTAGGTTGAACAGAAGAATGATGAGAAATTATTAAATTATTTTTAATTACAAACGTATATCTTGCTTTAACTGTTTTTTTTATTCCTGATTCTAAATAATAGAATTCGTACAAACCACTGGAAATTTGAAATTTTCCAGAATCATCTTTTTGAGTATAATTATCGATAATTTGACATTCAATACCTTCTTTATTAAGAAAGCTTATCATGTACTCAATCACACCATCGTGACCTAAAAAAAGATTTTGAAAAGTTGCCAATAATACTGCATTTTTAGAGTATAATTGAGTTTGCTTTTTAGGATTTCTTTCCGAAACTGTTTTAGCCCACAAGGAAACTATTTTAGGAATAGATTTAAACATATTTAAAAATTACATTTCAGAACAGCAACAATCCTCTGTTCCTAATTGGCCACAACAATGACTATCACAAATTTCACAAACATCATTATTATCTCCTTCTTCTTTTTCACAAGAAAAGAAAAAAGGAGAGAAAAACAACAAACTACAAAAGAAGATTTTTTTCATTTTAAATAAATTTTTCAGTGTTTACAATTAATAATGCTATTGTTTTACAAAAATAGTTATTTTTAAAATCTAAAAAACTAATTTGAAAACAAGATTTCTATTAATTTCATTTTTTTTCTTTTTCTCTTGTGAAAACGAAAATCAACTTAGGTCATTTTTTAAAGAAATAAGAGCTTTTGTGAAAAACACAAAGGCTTTACCTAAAGGAGATTACACAGTTGATTATGTAAATAAAAAATCAATTATAGGAATTGACATCTCTCATCATCAAAAAGAAATAGATTGGACAAAAATAAAAAAGTGGAGAGAACACAACATACAATTTATATATATCAAAGCAACAGAGGGATCAAAAGGGAAAGGATCAAAAGACCCCAAATATCAAAAAAACATTGAAGAGGCAAAAAAACATGGATTCTTAGTAGGAAGCTATCATTATTTCAGAACAACAAGTAGCGCAGAAGATCAATTTAAAAATTTCATCAATATAACTAAAGATTATAAACAAGATTTAATTCCAATGGTTGATCTAGAACAAAATGACAATTTTACAAAAAAAAAATATAGAGAAGAATTAACAAAATTTCTAATATTATTAGAAAATCACTTTAATCAGAAACCAATATTATATTCTGTTACTAATTTTTACAACCAATACTTAGCTAATTATTTCTTAGATTATAAAATATTTCTTGGCTTTTATAATTTAGAGTATAAAAAAATTTCTTTAAAGGATAGAAAAAATTGGACTATATGGCAGTTTTCTCAACAGGGGAAAATTGAAGGAATAACAACAAGTGTAGACATAAATGTTTTAAACAATGATGTCTCAATAAATGACATCTCATTAAAATAAAATAAAAATGAAAAAATTTAACAGAAGGTTTTTTTTAAAATCACTTATTAATATAAGTTTATTCTCATTAATACCATTTAAATTAAAAGCATTTAGCCTATTAGAAGAAAATTGCGAAACAACTTCTGATATACAAGGGCCTTTTTATATAGAAAATCCACCCAATATATCTATATTAACGCCACCTGAAATTACATCAAATTTTTTATTTATCACCGGCACTGTATATGCCAAAGATTGTAAAACCCCTATTCCAAATGCACTGGTAGATATTTGGCATGCAAATAAAGGAATATATGATGAAAAAAGTAATACTTATTTAAACTCCGACTATAAAAATGATTTTTATAGAGGAAAAGTATTCACAGATTCAAATGGTAATTATGCTTTCCAGACAATATTACCTGGAAAATATTTAAACGGAATAATTTATAGACCCAGTCACATTCACTACAAATCATCCTATTTAAATCAAAATGAAATAACTACTCAATTATATTTTGAAGGTGATACAAGTATAGAAACGGATCCTTGGGCATCAGATCCAATAGCAATAAATCGAATAGTGCCACTAGAAGAAGATGCTGAAAATAATCTACATGCAATTTTTGATATTTTTCTTGATGTAAATCCAGAAGAAATTGAAAATACCGATTTGAAAGAAAATAAAATAATAGAAAGTATTTATCCAAATCCTATAAATTCAAATACTATAATCCATCTAAATAATACAAATATAACAATTGATATATGTGATATAAACGGAAAAATAATCTGTAAAAAAGAAAATGTTGAAAACAATATTAAAATCACAAATCTTTTTAAAAATAGACTACCAAAAGGAATCTATGTACTTAGGGCTTTTAAAAACAATAAAGCAATTGACGCTAAAAGATTTATTATAACTAAATAATAATGAAAAATTTAATTTTAATACTTTTATTAATACCTATTTTACTTTTGTCACAAAGCATCTTAGTCAAACCTTATTTACAAAACGCATCTTATAATAGTATAGTCATTATGTGGGAAATAGATCAAAATGAAAATGGACATATCGAATGGGGAGAAACTGAAAATCTAGGTAATATTACAACTGCAAACTCTGAAAATTCAGAATCTGGAAATTATATTTTTACTACAACAATAAATGATTTGAATCCAAATACAAGATATTATTATAAATCAGTAAATGGAAATACATTTTCAGAATTATATAGCTTTTATACAGAAGATATAACAAGTAATGAAGCATCTACTAAGATGATTGTTATGAGTGATATGCAAAAAGACTCCAACTTTCCAAATAAATTTTACGAAGTAGTACATGATGGGATTCTAAATTATGTCCTAACAAATTTAAATGGAAATATTAATGAAGAAATAAATTTAATATTAATCCCTGGTGATTTAGTTGAAAATGGATTAAGTTATGAGCAATGGCAAGAAGATTTCTTTAATCAAGCAGACCCATTATTTTCATTTATCCCTGTTTACCCAGTCCCAGGAAATCATGAAAATGATTCCCCCTTTTTCTTTGAGTATTTTAATTTACCTTTAAATGGAACTCCTGGATACGAAGAACATTGGTGGTTTAAAGATATTTCAAACGTGAGAATAATTGGATTAGATTCAAATGGAGCATATAGAATTACAGAACAATTAAATTGGCTAGAAGGAATTTTAACAGATGCTTCTAATAACCCGAATATTGATTTTGTGTTTGCCCAACTCCATCATCCACACAAATCAGAACTTTGGACACCAGGAAATACAGATTACACAGGGGAAGTCATTTCTCTATTAGAAAACTTTTCAACCAATAGTGGAAAACCCTCAATTCATTTTTTTGGACATACACATGGCTACTCTAGAGGACAATCAAAAAATCACAATCATTTAATGGTAAATGTTGCAACAGCTGGAGGAAATATTGATTCTTGGGGAGAATACCCAAATAATGATTATGATGAATTCACAGTCAGTCAAGCTAAATATGGTTATGTTCTTGTTGAAACAATTGCAGGAAAAAATCCTAAATTTACCTTAAAAAGGTTTAACCTTGGTGATAAAAATATATTTCAAAATAACTCCTTAGAAGATAGTATAACTATTAGATTGCTTAACACTCCTCCTGAAACACCTATTGGAATATTCCCAAACGAAATAAATATTAATCCTGATTGTATTATGTTATTAGGAAATACATTTTATGATGAAGATGGGGATGAACATGGTGCAACACAATGGCAAATAAGTACTGATTGTAACGATTTTAGCTCTCCTATATTTGATAAATGGAGACAATTTGAAAACTGGTACAATGAAGAAAATACTCAAGAAAATGACAATCTAATAGATGAAGAAGTTAACCTACTAGAAGAAAACACAAGTTACTGCTGGAGAGTACGTTATCGTGACAAAAGTTTAGTTTGGAGCAATTGGTCAGAACCAATAATTTTTGAAACTGGAACAAGTAGCGTAAGTGAAAATCTTTTAGAAAACTTTGGTGCTGAAGATGGAATAAACTCATGGATTGTAGAATCTGGCATCTTAGAATCTCTTTCTGCTTTAGAATGCAATGGAACAAATCCTTTTTCAGGAGAAAAATACTTTAGTGTCGGGGGAATATGTGAAGAATCTGAATTCGGATATGCTTATCAAATCATAGATGTAAGTAATTATTCAGAAGAAATAAATATGGGATTAGCAACAGCGTTTTTTGGAGCTCAATTATCTAATTGGGGAGGATCTGACACACCCTCTATTGGTATTGAATTTTTAGATGAATTTGATGAAGTATTATTTTCAACAAATATGTTTTCATCCACATCAACAAACTGGAATCTAATTCAAAGTGAATCAAATATACCATATGGAACCAAAAAAATAAAATATAAAATGACTGGGGAAAGATTTAGCGGAACAGATAATGATAGTTATATTGATGAAAATTTTTTAAAAATTGATCCATTATCAATAGATTGTAGTTATTATATTGAAAACAACAACACAACTCTTCATAATAATCATTTAATCAATTTAAAACTGTCCCCTAACCCATTTAAAGAACATTCTATATTAAGTATCCCTTTGAATAACAAAAAGCATGTTAAAATTAATATTTATGATTCTGTAGGGCAATTACAAAAAACCTACAACAATATTCATCCTCCTACTTTCATATTAAAAAAAGAAAATTTTAAACCCGGAATTTATTTTTTAGAATTACTTGAAAGAAACAATAAACTAGGAATATTAAAATTTGAAATAACAAATTAAATAATATCTAAGTTTATTTTAATAAATTTATAGAACATGAAACAATGGATAATTATTCTTTTTTGCGTTCCTTTTGTATTATTATCTCAGGAACATCTAAAAGGAAAAATTTTAGATGAAAATAACCCTTTAATTGGAGCAAATGTTCAATGGATTAACACTAATATTGGAACTACCAGTGATTCAAATGGTAATTTTAGTATAAGCAAAAAAAAATATTAGTGATAAAAGGTTAATAATTAGTTTTATAGGATTTCAAACTGACACCATTCCTATTCAAGAAACTATCAATAATATAATTATAACATTAAAAACGACCAATAATTTAAATACTATTGATTTAAAAGAAAATAAGGACGGCATCTATATAGATAAGAAAAACCCTATCAAAATTGAAATTATAACGCAAGAAGAACTAACCAAAGCAGCATGTTGTGATTTAGCTGGATGTTTTGAAACACAAATTAGTGTAGAACCTAAAACAACAAATATTATCACAAACACTAAAGAAATCAGCATACTTGGTTTGTCTGGGGTTTACAACCAATTACTTTTAGATGGAATACCCATTATAAATGGCTTAAATTATACATATGGAATTAGTGCTATACCAGGAACATTAATTGATAATATTTTTATATCTCAAGGACTAGCATCAACCATTCAAGGTCATGAAAGTATAACAGGACAGATAAACATCGAGTTAAAAGAAAAAAGCGAAGAAGAAAAAATATTTCTTAATCTTTACATGAATAGTTTTTTGTCAAAACAAGCTAATATTGATTATAATTTCAATCTTGGAAATTGGAAATCAATTATTTCATTACATAGCACTCAACCAGGAAAAAAAATAGACAACAATAGTGATACTTTTTTAGATTTACCTTTAACAACAAAATATTCACTATATAATAAATGGGTTTATGGATTACAAAATAATTCTGGTTTATACTCTAAAATCACCTTACGTTATTTAAACGAAAAACGATTAGGAGGGCAAATAAATTATACTGAAAACAAACAAGGAAGTAATGAAGTGTACGGGCAAATTATTAATTTTTCTCAGCCAGAACTACATATTCATTCATCATATAAGTTTAATAAAAGGGAATCGGTTATTTTAAGATCTGCATTAACTTATCATGAACAAGAATCTTTTTTCGGAACCACACAATATTTAGCAAATCAATTAAATTATTATCTTAATTTTTCATATAAGTTAAATTGGAATACACATGAATTTCACTCTGGTTTAAATTTTAAAAAATTAGATTTAAATGAGACTATTAATTTAAATGACAATTTCAACAGAACATTTGGTGGTGAGTATAATAAAAATGAAAATATAGCTGGAGTTTTTATAGAAAATACATTTAATTGGAATAATAAAAATCTACAATTAATTAGTGGAGTTCGAGTCGATAAACATAATGATTATGGCTTATTTTTTACACCTAGATGTTTAATAAAGTATAATTTTAGTGAAAATACTATAATGAGGGCGAGCTTTGGAACAGGTTGGAAAACAATAAACCTTTTTAGCGAAAACATAAAATTATTTGGTACTAATAAAGACATTATAATTTCTGATAATTTAGAACCTGAACACGGATTAAATTATGGATTGAACATACTACATGCTATATATCTAGAAAACATTGAGTTACAATTTATTTTTGATGCATATAAAACTAATTTCTTAAATCAAATACACCCTGATTATCATACAAATTTAAATAATATATATATTCATAATTTAGAAGGAAAAAGTATAAGTAATTCATTACAAGGTGAGTTCGCTATTGAGTTATATGAATCGTTAGGAATAAAATTAGCATATAATTATTTAGATGTTTTTCATATAGAAAATGGACATAAACATAGACTTCCTTTTAATTCAAAACATCATATTTTGAGTACTCTTTCTTACAAACCAATTGAAGGAAATTGGCATTTTGATTGTAATTTACATTGGTTTGGAAAAAAGAAATTAATTAACACATCTCAAAACCCAGAACCTTTTAGACGTAATAACACATCTGAGCCCTATTCAACATTTGGAGCACAATTCACAAAAAAATTAAACAATATGGATTTATATATTGGCGCAGAAAACTTATTCAATTTCAAACAAGAAAACCCTATTATAAGCTGGGAAGATCCATTTGGAGAATATTTTAATATTGCTAACGTTTGGGGCCCAACTAAAGGCAGAGAAGTGTATATCGGATTAAGATATAGATTGTAAATCAAAATATTTTAAAAGATTTTTGCACACTCCCATCATCATAAATAAATAATAGAGGGATCAAAGAATTAGGTGACAATTCCCTACCTAAAACATCTATAATTTTTATAATTTTCTTTTCTGAAATTTGCATATCCTCTAATGAACTAGAACTACAATCAATTAAACCATTTATATCATGTTTGGAAACAAAATTCCATATTTCTTCATCTGAGTCAATATCCATATTTCCAAAAACACCAGGCCAATCATGACCACCGCCATTAACTTTAAGTTCTTCCACAGAAACACAATTAGTCCCATTAGCCCAAGTTTTTCTTTCAACAGTACTTCCGTCAGAAGTATTAAAATTAGGTATATCAATAATAATAGGATCAGAATCTGTATTATTAAAACTAGCCCAATAAGCATGCATATCATCAGCTGAGACATAATATAACTCACCATTCCAAGACAAACCTTCATATGGAGAAACAAAGTCATCTGTACCTAATATTGTCATTAAAGCTGTTGGATGTTCTAGATTACAATTATTATATTGAAATGACTGCATAGTTCTTGCCACTGCCGCACCAGCTGCAATTCTAAAATTTAATCTACATAAAACTTCATATGTAAATTCTCCTCCCAAAGAATAACCACATGCATAAACTCTAGATTGATCAATCATATATTGCGAAGCTAATTCATCAATAATTGATTCAATAAAATAAATATCATCATGATCAGTGGGATCTTTATGAATCCAATTCAAAGAACCTCCATCATTAGGGTCAGCTAAAGCTTGAGGGAACACTAGTATAAATCCTTCTAAATCTGCAACAGAAGTCATGTTTGAACCTAAAATCCAATCTGACGCATAACCATTTCCCCCATGAAAATTAAACATTAATGGAACCTCCTCATTTTCCTGATAACTTTCAGGTATATAAAGAATATACTCCCTTGTTTCACCATCATAAACTATTGTTTCTGTTATTTGTTGTTGAGAAAAGCCTATAGTCATTAAAAAGAAAAAAAAGAAGGAAAATTTGTGCATTTTTATTATTATTTAACGATTATTTTCGAAGATAAGAATTTAGATTTCAGATTTTCACTAGGAAGCATACAACTTTTTTGCTTACCAAAAATATTATATCTTATTTTAGCAATCATCGTATAAAAAAAATCTCTTATCGGATACGGTATTATATAAAAAATAAATAAAACCTTCCAAAATGTATTTAAATAACGAAGAGCTGTTAAAACAGCTGATGATTTAAATTTTATTTTTTTATTTTTTATTAAAATAATGGAATCAATTTTTTTAATATCAATAGAAAAATTCTTAATTATTTCTTGCCCTTCAGGACTTTGAATCGCTGCTAATCTAAAAACATCATTAGAGTCATTTTTTATAATAAATTTCACAGATTTAATACACAAATTACAAACCCCATCAAAAAGAATAATAATTTTATCGTTAATTGACTCCATAATGAATTTAAAATTTATACTGCATCGTAATAAAAAAATTTCTATTTGGAGAAGGAATAATTCCAGGTCCAGGATAACCAGTTGCCCGATTAGTAAAATAATGTTTATCTAACAAATTATTGACCCCAAATTCAAATTCGAAGTTATTTATAAAATAGGAAAAAGATAAATCTAAGACATCATATTTTGGTAGAGAGCCTATCACACCACTCAGATCACTTTCAATAGAGTTAGTAGCATCTGTAAATTGCTTAGACATAAAAGTATATTGCAGACTAGATTTAAAGTTCTTAAATTTGAAATCCAACCCTGTTTTACAATTTAATTTTGGAACAAACTCAACTTGATTTCCCTCAACACCATTTAATTCAGAACTAACATAGTTAGAATTTATGTTAGAAAAATTCAAAAAATAATTTATTCCCAAATCTTTAGAATCAAACAATAAATTAGAAATATTAAAATTGATTAAAAACTCTTGTCCATATAAAAGAGCATCTCCCACATTACCTTTTTCATTTTTAACACTTCCGTCAAAAAAAGGACGTTGAACAAATCCAATTCTATCACTATAAAAAAGATAAAAAGTACTAAAATCATAAAATATAAAATTTTTATAACTCCCTCTAAAGCCTAAATCTATAGTATACCCACTTTCATCACTAATGTTGGGGTTAATAATAAAACTAGGACTAACAATATTAATATCCGAAAAAGTAACTGCTCTATAATTTCTAGAATAATTTGAGTAAAATTCGGAAAAACTTGAAAACTTAAAACTGTAGCCTAACCCATATAATAATAAACTTCGTTTTCTTACATCGTTAGTGACAATTAAATCATTTAGTATAACATTTCCTGCCGCATCTGTATTTATATCTCTATAATGCCCATCAGAAGCAGTTTGAATATATTCAAATCTAAAACCTGGAACAATTGACATCTTATCATTTAAATAAAAAATATTTTCATTAAATATTGAGTAATTTAAATTTGGATTTGAATAATTTGATTGATTTTCATAATTAGGAAAAAGTGTTGATTGAAAATTAAAATTTGCATCTGAAGCAGAAGACCCAGGACCTTGTTTAATGGAATTAGACCCAGAATATAATTTAAATCCTAATAAAGAAATTAGTTTTTTATTTAAAAATTTAGATTGGTGAAATAATTTTGTTTCTAAACCAAAGTTATTAAAATCAGATTTAATGAGATCTCTTTCCTCAAAAGAGTCAACTTGGTCTACCCTATTTGACCTAAATCCAACTGCGTATCTATGAGCATCTAAAATAAAAGTGCTAATAGACCAATTTGTCTTATCTGAAAGGTTATAGGAAAATTTAAAATTATATAGAAGCCAATTTACCTCAAACCAATTTCTTTCTCTATTACTTTGAAATATATTATCATAAAACATAGCATCTGTTAAACCCCCAGGTTGTTGAGCTAAATAATTTAAATAAGAAACTTCAAATGAAAAATTTATTTTATCAGACAAATCATACTTGAAAAAAGAAAAAAGATTATATGATTTAAAATCAGAATTTGGCCTAAAACCATCTCCTTTTTTATAATTAAAAAAAGTATAGTAACCAAGTTTATCTAAAGTGCCGGATAGGCTAGTGAAATTTGAATAAAAATTATTTGAGCCTAATGTATTTCTAGCAAGAATCTCTAAAGATTTATTTCTAATTGGTTTTTTAATATTAAAATTAATTAGCCCCCCAAACTGAGTTCCATATTGAAGTGAGCCTGCTCCCCTAATCAGTTGAATGTTTTCCAAAGATTCAAATGGTGGTGAATAGTAGCTCTCTGGATAACCTAAAGGGTCTGCGCTAATTTCATAACCATTTTGGCGAACATTAAAATTTGAACTTCTTCTAGGGTCCAGCCCCCTACCACCAATATTTAATTGCAATCCAGCATCATCAGTTTGATAAATATTAAGACTAGTAGTCTGATTGTACATTTGACGGGCATTATTAATAGAAGTTCCTGATTTTTTTTCTGACAAAATCAACTCACTTTTTTTTCCAGAATATATTGAGTTTGATTCAATGTCATCTAAATAATCTGTTCCAAAATCACTGTATTCTTCATCGTAAAGAATCACTTCATCCAAATTTGTATTAACTGCTGATAATAAAACATTTAATTCAATTTTACTTTGATTATCAAAAATAATTTCTTTCACTAATGAATTATAGCCTTCTTTGATAAAATATAGTTCTAATGTGTCTAAAAAAGTATTATAATTATAAAAACCCAAAGAATCTGAAATAGTTAAAAAATTATTTTTTGCATCAAAAAGCTTAACATTATTTAAATGGTTCCCTGAAATACTATCTTTTGTAAAACCAGATAATACATTCTGTGCTTTAGAAGAAAAAAACACAAAAAATAAACACATAAAATATTTAAAACCCTTTAATTTCATCATTTAGAGGTAATATCCATTTTTTATGTCGGAAAGACTGTTTTTCCGAATACAAATTAACAGAATCATTAATAAATCTTTGACTTTTTCTTCCATTCAAAGCAACAAAACTATCTACAAAAACCTGAATTTCTCCATTTTCCCCAAACCATAAATACTGGTCTCCCAAATAATGAGCATATTCTAAAATCATATCTGGCTGAAAACTCATCTGCTTTTCTTGAAAATCAGTTAAAAAATCACTATTCAAAACTGTAATTGATTTATTATTCTTAGTATTAAGAATTTTAAAATTAGTTTCCGCTGTTTTCTCTACCAACATAACTCTCCAAGAAAATCTATAACCTTGTTCATTCCAAAATAATTCTCCAGGATATAACAGATATCTAAAAGGAAAGGTAATTTGAAAAAGAAAAAAAGCAGATACAATAAATAAAATAGGCTTTTCATAGGAAGCCCTAAAAGAATCGTGATGTTTTAATTTTATCGAAAAAGAAAATATTTTTTGAAAAAACTTCTTAATCCAAGAAATAATTTTATTATGAAAATTAGCTGAAAAAAAGATTAGTGAACTAAATATCATAATATATGGAAACATACCTATTGGAAATAAAATTTTAGTTAAAGAATGAAAAATTACAACTAATAGAAAAGCAAACAACCTTGTTCTAGAATTGAGTAGCAAAAAAGGAATCAATAAATCATAAACCATACCAGACCAACTCATAAAATAATGAATCCATTTTTTTTGAAACAAATCACCTAATAAGGGCAGGTCATAATTAGAAGTTAGCCAAATCTTTAACGGCATTGCTTTGAATAACCAATCGGAATTCATTTTGGCTATAGCAGCATATATAAAAACAATACTAATTAATAACTTAATACTATCAATAGTCCATTTTGGTATTTTTTGATAAGTCTTTTTATTTATGATATTATCAATTGAGAAAGAAGCATTAGCAGGTAAAAAAATCATTAAAAAACTTAAAACAGAAACAAAATAATAATGATTTAAATAAGTAGTTTTATCCATTAATTCTATATATGTAAAGCTTAAAAAAAATATAATTATAGAAATTCGGTATTTTAAGCCTAGACAAATAAAAACAGATGAAATAAAACAAATAAAAAATAACAAATAAGTAAAATCCCCTAATGGCTTTACCCACTCAAAACCATAATAAGAAAAATGAAAACTTGGGTCAATATATAATTCTTTAATCCAGCCTTTAGACCAAAATCTTATTATACTCACAGACATTAAAAATCCAAAGAAAAACCTAAATACAGATAGTGGAGAAGATGGAACTTCTTTTTGAATATATAATTTAGGATTAAAAATCATAATTTAATCCCCATCTGCATCTACATAATCTACTGAAATACCTAAAGCTTGTAACATATCAACTTTAAAAGAAACAACTAATAGTTGAATGGCATCATATGTTAATAACATTTCAGTATTATTAAATTCAATTTGAGAAACAAAATTATTATCTAATTGATTTAATTGATTTTCAGCATTTTTCAAATTGATTATTGATAACTGAAGAAATATTATCACTTCCAGGATATAAAAAATCTAAATAGTTTTCTAAACTTAAACCAACAATACTACTTGTGATTTCTTGATCATAACTAAAATGTTTTCCAACAAAAAAATTCTTTGATGCTCTCAGGGCTTGAATTGCTAATTCTTTGGAAACATCTTTTTTGTAATAGGCCTCAACAGTATGAGGTAAAGGGTCTGAAGAAAAAATCCCTGCAGGGATTCCTATTTTATTAGCTCTTAAACCTTTTTCAAAATAATATATAAAATCATTTGTCATTTTATTAACAGATGAAGTTGCAGTATTAGAACTAAGGGTAATAAATTCATCTCTATATGAATTCCAATCTTCAATAATTAAATTAGTATTAGAAAGCATATTACTCACTAAATCAGATAAATATAGGGAGTAGGAAGAATTTGTATTATAAATATTTAAAATACCATCTGTGGTTTCTGCTAAACCATGAAGCATATAATCAATTGCAGGAAAACCTCTAGAATCAAAATTATTATTATTATTTAAATCATAATTACCATTGATTATATTTTGATTAATTAACTCAGAATCAGTAGGGTAAATATTCATCTTTCCTTTATAATTTATAACTTCTGCTAAACCTATATCAAACATTTCAATATGCTGCCAATATTTATAGGAATTAAGCCATGCTTCTGAGATTTCTTGTAACAAATTATCACTAGGATTAGAAACAAAATTATTAACAGCATCATCTAAAGAATTAAGACTAACATAGAAATCATTATATGCAGGAATGATAATGTTATCAGCCCAATTAATCAACATAGATTTTCTATCAAAACCATCTCCATTATCATTATCATTATTATCATTCTCATCTGTTTCACAAGAAAGTAAAAGAAAAAAGAAAAGAAAGAAGTAAGAGTAATTTCTGAGTAACATAATAAAAGTTTTAAAAAAGTTAACCAATCTAAAAAAGAATAAAAAATTCCCTTTATATGTACTCTTTTTTAGATTGGCTAAACTTTAAATAGATATTATAAACCTGCAGCAGATTGAATCTGAGAAGCCATTTCATTCAAATCATCAGCTGATATATCCCAAAAACCATTTCCTGCCATCATTTGATCAAGCATTGTGTTTACTTCAGCATTTGAAAAATAACTTGTAAACTGTAAACTTAAAACAAAACCATAACCCTCAGACAAACCATGAAAAGTATCTTCTCTAGGAGCTCCGGACTCAATTGTTTCAGCACCACCTAAAAGATAATCCACTGCTTTTTGAGCAATAATTTTATCTACATGTTCTTTTATAATTAATGCTTGATTATCTCTAAGATTATAATCTCCAGCAACAATAGCAGCTCTACCTAATTTAAAGGCATCATAAATAACATTTGCAATACCAGGGTGAGAACCTTCATCTACTTTCTTTAAGTATTTGTTTAGCAGAACACCTTTTCCTTCAGCAGGTCCAATAGCATTATTGTCAGTACCACCAACATGTTCATTATTATATCCATATAAATAACCATATCCCTCATCCCAGTAATGTTCCATATCAGTATACTCTCCAGCACCTAATCCATTAGTATCATTGGTTGTTCCATCACCATCTAATTTAGAAGGAGTTAAATAGTTATTAGTCATTTGATCTGCAACCATTGCACCAATTAAACCTTTAATGAAAGCTTGATCAATTTCAAGACCTTTCCCATCAACTTGATAAGTAGACCCACTACTGGTTGTAATTTGACCAGCCATACCCATTGAAGCAGAACTAGTCCAATTAGGATAAACTTCATCAACTAAGACAGTAAACATATCTTCAAATTGAGATTTTACAGTAGATGATGCTGTTGGAGAAGCAGCTGTTTTCCCACCAACATTTTTACCACATGTGTAAGCAAAATCAAAACCTGTTCCTTCATTGAACATTGTTAAAAATTCACTTACAGTCGCAGCATTTTCACTGTTCATCGCATCATAAATATCCTTAGCCATTTGCACTCTACATGTTTGGCCAGAAAAAGAAACTGTAGAAGCCCCATCTCTTTCAAAAGTATAAGTTGCTGGAGCAACAACTGTATCGTGGTCATGATCATGATCATGATCATCATCTTTTTCACATGAGTTAAAAAAAAATGGTGACATTAATAAAAGTGATAAATAAAATATATTTTTCATGTTTTTAAAATATTAATTAATAATTTACTATTTAGAATGATTCAAAATTAATAAATTATTATTTAGAATCAATATAAATAATAAAAGTATTTTAAAAATTCTTTGTTTATTACTTTATAATCATTGATTTTGAAACCGTTCCGTCATTATAAATAATAAAAAATGGGAGATTATATATGGGATCAAAAATAGATCGACCTAAAATATCTTTCATTAAAATAACCTTTTTAGAATTTTGATTTACTAAAATATAAGTATTGCAACCTGAGTTCCAATAAGGATTCCAAAGACTTCCCAACCAATATTCATCACTAGAATCATTCCCAACCCATATACCTAAACATTCTGACTGATTAATATAAGAAACCGAATTAGTTCCTAAATCATAGCAATAAGGCACTTGACAATCTCCACAATCATCAATTAAACCGCATGTCCCATTATCTATCGTTGCATCAGGATTATAATTACAAGCCACCTCATCAGTACAACCAAACACCTCTTCAACAGGCTCACTAACTCCCTGACAAGAACATTCACATATATCGCTAATCAACATACCCAAATCGATCATTGGGAGACCATCCCAATTACAAGCCTGATATTCAGAATAATCATAACTTGTTATCAAAAAATCTATCAAAGAAGAACAATCATTGATAAAAAAATCCCCAAAATTAGCCTCTATAAATGAATCATCATCTTCACAGCCTTGCTCATTAACAGTAATCGACCCAACCATCCCCATAGAAGCATGCTGCCCCACAGAACAGTCATAATTATAAAAACCTGGAACATTAAATGTATGTGTGTAAATTTCACCACCAACTGTATTCATAGCGTCAGAATCAAAAGCTTCAGGATTATTAAATGACTCACCAGTAATAGTATTAATATCTCCATTCACATCATGAAACCCACCATCATTTATCCAAACAACAATATCTCCCTGATTAATAGTTAAATCAGAAGGAGAATAATAAAAACTACCCGCATTTACATAATGAGTTTCTTGAGAAAAAGAAACGCCAAAAATGAAAGAAAATAAAAAAAAGAAAGTAAAATTTTTCATAAAATAACTTATTTATTGATTAATAAAAACTGTGGCAATATTAGTTATTTTTTTATTTAGAACAAATCTAAATAATGAAAATTTTTAAGATTTTTTTTTAGAAAATTATAAAGTGCTTAAAAGTCAGTTAGTTAGCTCGAAAAAGCTTTCTAACTAAACCATTTTCAAAAATTAAAATCTGTATACCAAAAGACTGATCTACAGTTGATTCTTGACCCAATAAATTAATCTTTTTAATCAATTTTTGATTCAAAAATGAGTGTTCTAAAATAGAAGACTGATTATTATTCAAAGAAAAGAATTCTAACTTTCCAGGAGTAACGCCAACATTAAAATTATTCACTAGATTATTCTGATCATCATATACATATACATCTCCGTAAGAAAAAAAATCAGTATTACTGGCATATAAATAATTATCTACACCCTCTATGATTTTATAAAAATTTAAATCTATACCCTCTTCAACGCCTAAAGTCTCCATGTTTTCAAAATCAAATTTATATAAAGAATCACCACCTGATATTTGATAATTTAAATAATCCCCTCTCAATGTAGATGTTCCGCATCCCGTAGATAATTCAGAGAGATCTTCAGTAACAACTTCATCATTTATTAAACTAATTCTTGAAATTGAACTTCCAGACCAATCTTTATTATTTACAGTTATTATATAATCCCCTTTCACCATCATATTATCAGGATTTTTTCCATTTTCACCTAAATCTATTTCATACAAATAATCAAATGTATTTGCATCCAAAACACCAATTAATCCTTTTTCATTACCCCACTCAAAGCCATTGTTAATTGCAACATAAACTAAGTCATCTTTTATAACTAAATTTTGAGTTGACCATTTTGGCCCATTTATAGTATCCAGCTCACTTAAAAGCATTAAATTATTTTTATCATAAATCTGTAAATACGAATCAAATACAATTGGAGAAAAAGTTATATAATCATAATCACCTCTTGATAGATATAAATTTTCATTATGAATTAATAAATTTCTCACACCCTGAACTTCAACTTGACTTAATAGCTCAAAAGAATTCAAATCATATTTAAGAACTCTGTTGTCTGCCGCTACATAAAGAAAATCGCCATCTACAATCATATCCGAAGCAAATCTTACATCATTAACTATGATAACTTCTTCATAAATTTGAGAATCCATATTAAAAACACCAATTGAAACAGGCTCAATCAT
>CACAKI010000008.1 GCA_902533035.1 uncultured Bacteroidota bacterium
TTGTTCAGTTTCAATCGAAGTTGAGATTACAGAATCAGAAGAACTAACATTAGTTGTTGATGAAGTTACAGCAGGTCCACATGTGTTAGGTGATATAGAAACAGGATTTGGATCTATTGATATTACTGTAAGTGGTGGAACAGGAGTTTATACATATGAGTGGACAGCATCATTAGCTGATGGTACAACTACTTGGGAAAATGGGGATGATATAGATGGATTATTTGCAGGTACTTATACAGTAGTTGCAACTGATGAAAATGGATGTACGGTTACATCTGATATTACAGTTCCTTTCTATACACCATCTGCTTGGTCTGTGGAAGAAACAGATTGTGCACATACAATTGAAATTCCTGTGGACGCTGATATTAGTATTGATTATGCAGCTATTACTTATGGTGATTGGGTTGCTGCATCATTGGATGGTAATATTGTTGGAATGATGATGTGGAATTTAGAAGAATCATCAATGACTGTTTATGGCATCGAAGAATATGAAGGTATGGAATTTGAATGGTCTATATGGAATGCTGATGAAGCGAATATAGATGGCCAAGGTGGTGATTCTGATGATGCATATTATAGTGCAGATGCTACTTATGACGCAACCTATCCTAATGAAGGAGATTTTGCTTGTGGTGGTTTAAGTAGAGTATTAGATATTGTTGCAAGAACAGTTTATATGCAACAAATTGAAATTCAAGAAGGATGGGGAATGTATTCTACATTTATAGCACCTGAAGACCCTTCATTAGATTCTGTATTAGAAGGAGTTGTAGATAACCTTACTATTGTGAAAGATGAAATCGGTAATGTATATTGGCCAGCACTTTCTATTAATACAATAGGGTCATTAATTGATGGAGAAGGTTATGCTGTTAAAGCAACAACGGTAAGTATGTTAGAGATCTCAGGAGATTTAGTTTCTTCAGATTTAGAATTATATATGCCTGCTGGCTGGAGCTTTATTGGTTATTTACATCAAGAATCTGCTGATGCGGCTGGTATGATGTCCTCTTTAGTAGATGCAGAGAACTTCATTATAATGAAAGATGGATCAGGTAATGTATATTGGCCATTAATTGGTGTTAATAATATTGGAGATGGTTCAGGTATGATGATTCCTGGGCAAGGTTTTGCTGTGAAAGTAGGAGAACAAAGTACATTCTCATATCCTAATGTAACAGATGCTCAAAGAATAGGATCTCCATCACCAACATATCCATTATATAATTATTCAAAAGCACTTAACACAGGTGAAAATATGATTATAGGTATTCCTTTAAATGCATGGGGTAATATTCCAGAGATAGGAGATGAAATTGCTGCATATAATTCTAAAGGAAATCTAGTTGGTAGTGTGACATTTAATGGTGAATCAACTGCATTAACTGTTTGGGGAGATGATCCAACAACCGATTTTATAGAAGGGTTGGTAGTTGGAGAAAATGTAAATCTAGAAATCTGGAAAAAATCGGATAATATTATAGAAACTATTAGTATTGATTCTTGGGAAGAAGGAAGTGGCATGTATGTTTCTAACGGTATTTCGATTGCAGGAAATGCTAGATTTAATTCATCGTTAGATATGGGATATGAGCTGTATTCTAATTTCCCAAATCCATTTGATGTTCAAACAACAATTAGTTTCTTTGTTCCTGAAAATGGAAATGTTAAGATAGCAGTTTATGATTTAGTAGGAAACATGGTAAAAGAATTAACTAACACTAATTTTGATCCAGGTATGTATAACCTATTATTTAATGCTGAAAATCTTGCACAAGGAACTTATTTTGTAAGAATGGAGGCAGGACAAACTATGCTAACAAAGAAAATGGACATAGTTAAATAAATACCCTATTTATGTTTGTGAAAAAATCCCCTCTAATTTTTTGGAGGGGTTTTTTTTATACTTAAATTAATCTTTTAGAAGAAAATAAAAAATAATTAAAAAACTAACTATATGGAAAAGATGACAAAAATATTATGTTTTATACTTTGTATTAATTCTTTAGTTGCACAATCTCCTTGTGAAGGTAGATATGCAGAAGAGATATTTGATGATATTGAGGTTACAACTGTAACGTATTCAGATGTACATAACCTACAAATGGACATATATCAACCAGTTGGAGATATAGAAACAAATAGACCATTGATTATTTTTGGCCACGGAGGAACGTTTATTACAGGAAGTAAAAATAATGCAACAGCTGTGGATTTTTGTGAAGCCTTTGCGAAACGAGGTTATGTGACAGCATCTATAAATTATAGATTAGCAGCAGATATAGTTGGGTTTTTACAATCATTTATTTTTTATACAGATACACAAATGGCCTATGATGTTGTTTTGAATGCAGTTATGGATGGGAAGGCGGCAATCAGATATTTTAGAAAGGATTTTTTTGAAAATAACAACACTTATGGAATTGACCCGGATCAAATTTGGGCTGGTGGAAACTCAGCTGGCGGAGTATTGTTTTTACATGCTGGACATGTAGAAAGTGTAGAGGAATTTATAAGCCCATTAGATCCTAATAGAGCTTCTATTGCTCAGGAAATTTTTGATGAATTAGGCGGATCAGAAGGAAACAGTGGTAATGAGGGATATTCTTCTTCTTTATCGGGAGTTATTAGTTTAGCAGGTGCTTTACATAGATCTGAATACGTAGATGAAAATGATATTCCAGCGGTTTTTTGTCATGGTGATGCTGATGGAGTAGTACCTTATGATTGTAATGGGTTTCAAAACAACCCTATTTACGATCAATTATGTGGTGGTGGTGCTTTATATCCAGAATTTCAAGCCATGAATTTAGATACAGATTTATTAACTTTTGCTAATGATGATCATTGCCCTTGGTCTGTTAGTGCTAGTAAAATGGACCAGGTGATTTCGTTTGTTTCAGATTTTGTTTACGAAAGAATAGATTGTGAAGAAAACATATCTTTATTTGAAGATGATATAGAAAAACCAACATTAATTTATCAAACCAATTTGCTTGGAAAAAAAATAAATAATGATTCAAAAGGTTTTGTTTTTTCAGTGTTTGAAAATGGAAAAATAGAAAAAAAATATATTATAAAATAAGGAGCTTTAATAAGTAATTGTTTTATAAGGATATCTTATAGCTTGTGCTTCACAAACTTTTTGGTGTAATAAGCTTTTGAATTTAATAAGTGTTTTTTTGTTAACAGCAGATATAAAAACACTATTATTATTTGTTTTTTTCATCCAGGTTTTTTCCCAATATTTTAGATCAAAATTTTCAAAACGCCACTCGCTTAAATCATCAGTTTCTTTTTTTGTAAAGGAAAACAAGTCGATTTTATTAAAAACAGTAATTTGAGGTTTTTCTAAAACATTTAGATCTTTAAGAGTGGCATTAACTGAACGCATATGCTCTTCAAAATTTGGATTAGAAATATCTACAACATGAATTAATATATCAGATTCTCGAACCTCATCTAATGTAGATTTAAAAGATTCAACTAGTTGTGTAGGTAATTTTCTAATAAAACCAACGGTATCAGATAATAAAAAGGGAGTATTTTTTAAAACAACTTTTTTCATTTTTGTGTCAAGTGTAGCAAATAATTTATTTTCTGCTAGCACATTAGATTTACTAACGATATTCATTAAAGTGGATTTCCCAACATTAGTATATCCAACTAAAGAAACTCTAATCATATCCCTTCTTTTTTTCCTTTGAGTTTCCATTTGAGTATCAATTTTTTTTAATTGACTCTTTAATAGACTAATTTTTTTTCTAATAACCCTTCTGTCTGTTTCTATTTCTTTTTCACCAGGACCTTTCATTCCAATCCCTCCTTTTTGTTTTGATAAATGAGTCCAAAGATTAGTTAGTCTTGGTAAAAGGTATTGGTATTGGGCTAACTCTACTTGCGTTCTTGAGTATGCAGTTGATGCACGAAATGCAAAAATATCTAAAATTAAATTTGTTCGATCAAGAACTTTACAATTTAGAACTCTTTCTATATTTCGTAATTGAGTGGGAGAAAGCTCATCATCAAAAATAACAACATCAATTTTTTCTGATTCTAAAAAAGTTTTTACTTCATTAATTTTCCCTTTTCCAATAAAAGTTTTACTGTTTTGTTTTAACATTTTTTGTACAACTTTTTTTTTGGTTTTAGCCCCAGCTGTTAATGCTAAAAATTCGAGTTCATTAATAGATTCTAAAGCAATTTTTTCGGACTGCTTTTGAGTTATGATTCCAATTAAAAGTGCTTTTTCCAAATAAAACTAAGATCTTCTTGCGTTAATAAAACTTTTTATAAAAGCAATCATTGCAATTAAAGAGGATAATAACATAATAGATGTTCTAACCCCCCCCATTATATCTATTTCAGATTCACATAATGCCCCCATTAAAGGTTTAATATTTGCAAAAGAAAGTAGTGTTAAAATAACTGCAAGATGAGCAATAACTTTATTTTGATTTTTAATCCCATCATTCATCCCCAATAAAAGTAATCCTATAACCGCTGGTATGAAAGCAGTTAAAGAAGGGTTATTTGAAGCATAAAAGCCCCAAATTCCAAAAATAATTAAAATTAAACTGTTTAGTAAACTAGCTTGATATGGTCTCATAAAAAATATGTTTTATATTTAAATCAAAATTAATCATTTTTAAGTTAAGTTTAATTGATAATGAAGCTGAATAAATACTACATATATATATATATCTTCTTATTACCCTTTATTTTTCTGAGTCAAGAAAATTTTCCTGTAAATGGAGTTAAAGAAACAAATGAAGTAACACATGCATTTATTAATGCAGATATTTATATAAATTATAATGAGAAGATTACAGGAGCAACATTGATTATAAAAAATGATAAAATAATAGATGTTGGGAAAAATATAAAAATACCAAAAGAATCTATAATTCATGATTTAACTAATTTTACAATTTGTCCATCATTTATTGATATTTTTTCAGAATATGGACAAAGTCAAGATATTCAAAATGAACAGTCTTTAGGATCTTGGAATTCTGCTTTAAATATTGAGTACAATGCTGTGAATCATTTTTTGATTAATAAGAAAGAGGCAAAAAGTTTTATTAATTCAGGATTTGGTTTGGTTAACTCATTAAAAAGAGATGGTATCATTAGAGGAACTTCAACGTTAGTTTATTTATCCTATGAAAAACCCAATGAGTCGATATTTTTAGATAGGTCAACGTTATGTATGTCTTTTAAAAAAGGTTCTTCAACCGAGGCTTATCCAAATTCTTTAATGGGTTCAATTGCACTTCTCAGACAAGCGTATTATGATTTAGATTGGTATGAAAATACACAAGGAGATTATAATAATTCATTGGAGGCATTTAGTCGATATAAAAATTTACCAAAAATATTTGAGGTTAATAATTACCAATCTATATTTCGTGCTGACAAAATAGGAAAAGAGTTCGATGATAATTTTATCATTAAAACATCAGGACATGAATATCAGAGGGCAAAAGAACTCAAGGCTATAAATAGACCACTTATAGTTCCTTTAAATTTCCCAAAAATAAATCCAAAAAATGATCCATATGATAATTTAGAATTATCCTTAAAAGAACTTAAACATTGGGAAATGGCACCATTTAATCCAGCGATTTTAATGACCAATAATGTGCAATTTTCTCTTACAACAAATGGCCAAAATATATCTGATTTTTTTGATGATTTACAAACTGCTATTTCATGTGGATTTTCAAAAAATGAGGCATTAAAATCTTTAACATATTATCCTGCGAAGTTTTTAAAAATTTATGATAAAGTTGGCTCTATTTCAAAAGGAAAAAAAGCTAATTTTTTAATTTATAGCGGTGAGTTATTTTCGAAAAATTTTTTTATTTATGAAAATTGGATTAATGGCAACAAACATGAAATAAATAATAGAAATGGCATCAAATTATTAGGTGACTATACTTTGTTTGTAGATGAAGAAAAACAAGGAATCATTCAATTTAATAATAATAATAAAGAAATAACAGCACACTTTGTTAATGATACTTTAAAAAAGCGAGCTATAAATAACATAGAGTTAGTTGGTCAGAGGATATCTTTTTCATATAATAACCACCTTTTTAGCGGCGTTTTTGATTTGGATGTTTTTGGTGAAATGAAAGATTCATTAGGCAATTGGAAAAATTGGAAATTAGTGAGAAATAATGAAAAAAGTACACCTATAACAGAAAAAAATCAATCTTATTTTGAGCATGGAGATATATTATTTCCAAATATGGCTTATGGGCTAACAGAAAACCCAAAGCAAGAATCTATATTATTTAAAAATGCAACAGTTTGGACAAATGAATCTAGGGGGATTATTCAAAACTGTGATGTTGCTATTGAAAGAGGTAAAATATTGAGAGTTGGAAAAAATTTAAAAACAAGTATTTTTCGAAATTCAAAAAATGTTAAAATAATAGATGCAACAGGAAAGCACATTACTTCTGGTATAATTGATGAACATTCTCATATAGCAATTAGCCAGGGTGTTAATGAGGCAACCCAAGCTGTTACTTCTGAAGTTCGAATAGGAGATGTTATTAATGCCAATGATATTAATATATATAGACAATTAGCGGGTGGTGTCACAGTTGCTCAGCTACTTCATGGTTCTGCCAATCCGATAGGGGGCCAATCTGCAATTATTAAACTAAGGTGGGGTCAATCAGCAGAAAATTTAAAGTATTTAAATGCACAATCATTTATAAAATTTGCTTTAGGTGAAAATGTAAAACAATCTAATTGGGGCAGTAAATATAGCACTAGATTTCCTCAAACTCGTATGGGGGTCGAACAAATAATTTATGATGCATTTATTCGAGCAAAAGAGTATGAATATAATTCTAAAAATTATAAAAAGAAAAAAACACCTAAACCAAGAAAAGATTTAGAATTAGATGCATTAGTTGAAATTTTAAATAAGAAACGATTTATAACTTGCCATTCTTATATACAATCTGAGATAAATATGTTAATTAATTTAGCCGAAGAATTTGGATTTACAATCAATACTTTTACTCACGTATTAGAGGGTTATAAAATCGCAGATAAATTAAAAAATCATGGATCGAATGCTTCTACTTTTTCTGATTGGTGGGCATATAAATACGAAGTAAATGACGCAATTCCTCACAACGCATCTATTTTAAATAAAATGGGGGTAAATACTGCCATTAATTCTGATGATGCGGAAATGGGAAGAAGACTTAACCATGAAGCGGCTAAGATGATAAAATATGGCAACACTTCTCAAGAAGATGCATGGAAAATGGTCACATTAAATCCTGCTAAAATGTTACATATTGATGATTATGTTGGAAGTTTAAGAAAAAATAAAGATGCGGATATTGTGATTTGGTCTATGAATCCGTTGTCGGTTTATTCTATAGTTGAACAAACATATGTAGACGGGAGATGTTATTTTTCTATTGAAAAAGACAATGAGCATCGTGGTTATATTAAAAAAGAAAAAAATAGACTATTAAATAAATTAATGAATCAAAAATAAAATGCACAAGTTTTTAATTATTATTTTTTTGAGTGCTCAGTGGGGTTTCTCTCAAGACTTAAATGAAGAAAATTCTAAAAGGTATATTTTAACTGGTGGTACCGCTCATATTGGAAATGGAGAAGTTATTGAAAACTCTACAATTATCATTGAAAATGGAAAAATAGTTGCCATAGGATCATCAGATTTAGTAATAGTAAATAAAAAAAGAGGTATTACATATAATTTGATGGGAAAACATATCTATCCATCATTTATTTTACCAAACACAACATTAGGTTTAGTAGAAATTGATGCAGTAAGAGCTACTCGAGATGAAAGAGAAACGGGTAATTTAAATCCAAATGTTAGAACGCAAATTGCATATAATACAGAATCTATTGTTGCTAGTACAGTTAGGGCAAATGGAATATTATTAGCTCAAATTACACCAAGAGGAGGGCTGATTTCAGGAACATCTTCTATTATGAAATTAGATGGTTGGAATTGGGAAGATGCCACCTATTTAAAAGATGATGGGATACATTTATACTGGCCAGAACTCCATGATTATCATTATCATGGACATAGTCATATATTTACTGCTTCTGATATAACTGAAGAAAAAGAAGAGAAAAGTAAGGTTTTAGAGGCGATCAGTTCTTTAAATCATTTATTTCAAAAAGTTCAACAATATTCAAAATTAAAACAAAAAGAAACAGATTTGCGATTAAAATCGTTACAGGGTTTATTTACTGGTCAACAAACATTATATATACATGTGAATGGAGCTAATGGTATAAAAGAATCCATATTGTTTTCAAAAAAATATAATATTAAAAAAATTGTTATAGTCGGGGCATCGGAATCTTGGAGAATTACCGATTTTATTCTAAAAAATGATATTCCAATAATTTTAGGTAGAGTTCATAGCCTTCCAAATCATGCTGAAGATGATATTGATCAAGCATATAAAACACCAAAAATACTTAAGGAATCAGGTATTTTATTTTGTTTAAATTATGCTGGCGATATGCCCAGAATGGGCTCTAGAAATTTGCCATTTTTAGCTGGAACAACAGTAGCTTATGGATTAACTAAAGAAGAGGCATTACAATTAATAACACTAAATCCAGCTAAAATTTTAGGTATAGATGACCGAACAGGATCTTTAGAAACTGGGAAAGAAGCTAATTTATTTATATCTTCTGGGGACGCCTTAGACATGATTTCACATAATATTGAAATGTTATTTTTAATGGGAAAAGAAGTCCCATTAGAAAATCATCAAACAAGACTTTACCAAAAATATTTGGAAAAATTCCAATTAGAAGAATAAAAAATTTTTCTTTAATAAACAGATTAGAAAAGGGGTTTTTAGCCCCTTTTTTTATTATATAAAAAAAGTTTGGCACGGGGTTTGATTTAAAGAAAAATGTATGAAACCGAAGTTTAATTTAAATAATAAGATTATGAAAACTTTACAAAAAACCACAGTGCTATTTTTATTAGGATTTTTATTATCAACAATTTCTTTTTCACAAATTGTTATTTCAGATAAACTAGAAGAGCCAGAGCTAGAGAGCACCCATACTTATTTGAATCGATCACAGATTTGGATTAGTGGTGAGTGGGTTATTGATAAGAATCAATATGTTTGGAAAGAAGGGCATTGGACGGATAAAAGACCAGGATACATTTTTTTACCCGGATATTGGAAGAAAGTAAAAGGAGGTTGGACTTGGATCTCAGGATCTTGGAAAGAAATAAGTATGGAAAAATGGAATAACATTTATGCTTAATATTTAATAATAAAATGCATCGCTATGAAAACAATAAAAAATATTTTAGTTGCCTTAATACTATTTAATTTCACTGGATTTTCTCAAACACCTAATGAGAAAAAAGAAGATAACAAAAGCTCTTTTGTAGAGTACAACTTAAATGACAATTTAACAGATTTAAATAATTGGAATAATTTGTTTGGAGAAAAAGAAGAAATAAAAGATAGAACAATACCTATTATTATTTCTTCGCATTTTGTAAATAAAGTTTTAGAAAACAAAGATGAATCTTTTAATATCAGAGTGCCTTTTTTTAATGATAATAAAATTGATTTGGTATTAAATAAAAAAGATTTTGACTTCAGTAGTTTTCAATTAGTTGTACGAACTGAAGATGGATCGATGGAAAAGCAATACAATCCAGGATTCATTGCGTATGAAATTGATAATAGTGACTATGACGGGATTGTAATATTTTCTAAGTCCGGTGTTAGTGCAGTGATCAATAATTTTGAGTCGACATATGAAATAACAAAAATGGATGATAAAAAGTCGGAAATTTTTGTGGAGGATCTTTATATTTTAAGTGATATAAGTAATAATCCAAATGATAATCATTTTACATGCGGCGTTGATCAGTTGAGTCAGGTAGAAACAAGTCATATTTTAAATTTAAATAACACAAATAGATTAGGCGCATCAATTAGTTGCATGAATATTGCTATAGAGATTGATTACTTTACTAGGCAAACATTTGGGACAATAGATGAGTCTATTGATTGGGCGCTATCTATTTTAGCTGGAGTGAGTTTAATATATGAAGAGGAATTGAACCTTAAATTGAGTTCTAATTATGCATATGTTTGGGACACAAATGATCCATATAATGATTATGTAGATCAATCATCAGATATGTTATATGCTATTAAAGATAAATGGAATAATGATGCCGACTTAATCGATGTAGAAAGGGATATAGTTCATTTATTTACCAAGCGTCAAGATACTGGAACGGGAGGAATAGCATTTGTGAATGGAGCAGGAAGTGCAAATTATGGGTTTGGTTACAGCAGTAACTTAACATCTGACATGGAATATAATGATATACCATCACCTTTTTATCACTGGAATTTATTGTGCACAGCTCACGAATTAGGTCATAATTTAGGATCAATGCATACGCAGTGGTGTGGGTGGCCAGGTGGCCCCATTAATAATTGTGTAGATTTAGAAGAATCAACACCCGGGGAATGTGATTCATATATAAATGATCCTACCCCACAAATAGGAACAATTATGAGTTATTGTCATACTTGGAATCAAAATCAAGGAGGGGGTATAACTATGAAATTTGACCCACTTGTTCAAGACATAATATTAGCAAAGATAAATACATTGGAATTACCTATTTGTGAAGATGAAAGTATAGAAGTTGTTTTTGGATGTATAGACTTTTTAGCTTGTAATTTCAATAATTTAGCTACACAAGAAGATGGGAGCTGTGTTTATGCGGAAGTATATTATGATTGTAGTGGAGAATGTATCTTAGATGAAGATGGCGATGGTGTTTGTGATGAATTAGATAATTGTCCTGAAAATTGGAATGCAGATCAGGTTGATATGAATGAGAATGGAATAGGTGACAGATGTGAATATTTATTGCCATTAGAAGAGATTGAAAATCTAGATGTTTTAATGGCTTATCCAAATCCAACGACTGGGATGGTGAATATTACTTATAATACTGATCAGGCGAAAGATATTTCTGTAGAAGTGTATAATGTTTTAGGTGATAGAATAGCATGCGGTTATCCAGATTTATTCGGAAAAGACGTAACAACATTATTAGATCTTTCTAGTCAGCCAAAAGGATTTTATTCTATAGTTGTAAAGACGGATAATAATATTTCTACAAAAGGAATAATCCTCAAATAATTCTTTTACAATTCTGAAAAGGCCTCCTTGCGAGGCCTTTTCTTTTGGTAAAAAGAATAAATGTTATATTTTCGTCTTGTATTAATTAAAATCATTTCAAATATGGGACTAGTAGGAACTTCAGCACCAAAATTTTCAGCTAATGCTATTATAAACGGAGGAGAAAGTGTAAGTGGATTTTCATTAGATCAATATAGAGACAAAAATTATGTTATATTGTTTTTTTATCCAAAAGATTTCACTTTTGTATGCCCTTCTGAATTACATGCATTTCAAGAAAAATTAGATGAATTCAAAAAAAGAAATTGTGAAATTGTAGGTTGTTCTACGGATACTGCAGAAACTCATTGGGGTTGGTTACAATTACCAAAATCAAAAGGAGGAATACAAGGAGTGAAATATCCATTAATAGCGGACACAAACAAAACTATTTCAGATGCTTATGATGTATTAATGGGCGAGTACGATTATGATGAAGAAGGATGCCTTATTGCAAGTAATACTATGATTGCTTACAGAGGATTATTTTTAATTGACAAAAAAGGAATCATACAACATCAATTAGTAAATAATTTACCACTCGGAAGAAATGTAGATGAGGCTATTAGAATGCTAGATGCATTAATTTTCCATGAAGAAAATGGGGAGGTTTGCCCAGCTAATTGGAGCCCTGGAAAAGAAGGAATGAAAGATACTCATAAAGGGGTTGCAGATTATTTAGCGAGGCATTAAATTCCTAATTTTTCTTTAACTCTTTGAAGAACAGAAGAAGCTATTTTTTTAGCTTTTTCTGCTCCTTCTTTTAATTTTTTTTCTATTTGATCTGGATTACTCATTAACTCAGAATATACTTTTCGCTCAGTAGAAAATTTTTCTAAAATCAACTCTAATAAAGCATTTTTTGCATGACCATAACCAAATCCGCCTTGTTTATACCTAGTTGCTATTTTTTCTATTTGTGAATCATTAGCTAGTAACTTGTAAAGCTGAAAGACATTACAACTTTCAGGATCTTTTGGGCTTTCTAAGCCTAAAGAATCGGTAATAATTTTCATTATTTGTTTTTTAAGGCTTTTTTCTTCTGCAAAAACATCAATTGTATTGTCATATGATTTACTCATTTTTTTACCATCTGTTCCAGGAACAATCATAACATTTTCAGAAACTTTTGATTCAGGTAAAACCAGAGTTTCTCCCATTAAGTGATTAAAGCTTCCAGCAATATCTCTAGTCATTTCTAAATGTTGTAATTGATCTTTTCCAACAGGAACTATGTTGGCATCGTATAATAAAATGTCTGCTGCCATTAATACAGGATAGGTAAATAATCCAGAATTTACATCAGATAAACTATCTGATTTATCTTTAAAAGAATGAGCATTTGCTAACATTGGATAAGGCGTAAAACAATTTAATATCCACATTAATTCAGTGACTTCAGAAATATCGGATTGTCTATAAAAAATATTTTTCTCAGTATTAAAACCAAATGCAAGCCATGCGGCAGCTGTAGCGTAAGTATTATGTTTTATTGATTCTGCATTTTTTATAGTCGTTAAAGAATGAAGATCTGCAATAAAAAAAAGTGATTCATTTTCAGTAGATTTTGACATTTCAATAGCCGGTATTACGGCTCCTAAAACATTACCAAGATGAGGAACTCCAGAGCTTTGTATGCCAGTTAATATTCTTGCCATTGATTTGTTTTAAGATAAATATAGAAAAATGTTATCACAAATAAACTTTATAATTTTATGAAATCAGTAATAAAGTTTTTAATATTATAATTCAAAACAAAGGAATGAAAATAGATAAATCTACTGTTGAGCGATTAGCTAAGCTATCAAAACTTGAATTTTCAGAGGAAGAAAAAGTAGAAATGGTAGAAGATTTCAAGAAAATGGTTGGGTTTGTAGATACACTCAAAAAAGTTAATACCGAAGGAGTGAAGCCTTTAGTATATGTTAATGAAGGTGTAATAAATGTATTAAGAGAAGATGAAGTGGAAGGAATGTTGAGCAGTGAAGAAGCATTAAAAAACGCCCCAGACAAAGACTCTAGTTATATTAAGGTACCTAAGGTAGTTAAAAGAAATTAACAGAATTCATCATAAGCTGCAGATAAGTTTTCCGCAATAGCTTCTTTGAGATGCCCCTCTATATTATGTCTTTCAACAAAGTGAACTAATTCTCCGTTCTTAAATAAAGCAATCGAAGGTGATGAGGGTGGGTAGGGTAACATATATGCACGAGCCCTTTCAGTTGCTTCTTTATCTTGACCGGCAAAAACAGTTGTTAAAAAATCAGGTTTTTTCCCATTTTCTAAAGATAATAAAGCACCAGGCCTACATGAACCAGCTGCGCAGCCACAAATAGAATTAACCAAAACTAATACGGTTCCTTCTTTTTTATTTAACATTTCGTCAACTTGATCAGCGGTTCTTAATTCTTGAAAACCAACTGAGGTTAACTCTTCTCTCATTGGGGTACATACTTCTTCTGGATACATAGTTATTTTTTTTTATCTAATTTACGTTTTTTTTCAAAAAAAGAAGTTAATAAATAAGCACATTCATTCATTAAAACACCTCCTTTTATTTTAGTTTTTGGATGCATTATATTTTTTTCTAATAAAAAAACACCTTGCTTTTCATCCCTAGCGCCATATACAACTTTTCCAATTTTAGACCAATATAAAGCGCCAGCACACATAACACATGGCTCTAGTGTAACATACATGGCACACTCATTTAAATATTTTGACTGAAGATGATTACAGGCAGATGTTAAAGTAGTCATCTCGGCATGCGCAGTAGGGTCTTTTAATCTTTCACACATATTATAACCTCTAGCAATGATTGTTTCTTTATGAACGATAATACATCCAACAGGAACCTCATCTTCTTGAAAAGCTTTTTTGGCTTCTTTCAAGGCTTCTCTCATATAAAATTCATCCATATTTATCATAAATATAAATTTATGTAAAATCGAAACAAGACCTACTTTTATTATCTCATTTTTGTACTTTTACAGCAAATAATATTTTATGTACAGAACGGTAAATAATGGTGAGTTAAGAAAAGATCATGTTGGAACAGAAGTAACAATGTGTGGTTGGGTTCAAAAATCAAGAGATTTGGGAGGTATGACATTTGTTGATTTGAGAGATAGATATGGAATAACTCAACTTGTTTTTAATATGGAAACAAATGCTGATTTGTGTGAGGCGGCAAGGAATTTAGGAAGGGAGTTTGTTATACAAATAAAAGGAAAAGTAATTGAGCGTTCTTCAATTAACCAAGACATGAAGACTGGAGAAATTGAAGTTCAAGTAAATGAAATCATAGTATTAAATAAATCTAAAACTCCACCATTTACTATTGAAGATCAAACTGATGGTGGGGATGATTTAAGAATGAAATATAGATATTTAGATCTTCGTAGAGATTCAGTAAAGAAAAATATTATACTTAGATCTGAAGTTGCGTTTCATACTAGAGCGTATTTAAAAAATCAAGGTTTTTTAGAAATAGAAACACCCGTTTTAATCAAATCAACACCAGAGGGAGCTCGAGATTTTGTAGTGCCTTCTAGATTAAATCAAGGAGAATTTTATGCCCTACCCCAATCACCACAAACATTCAAACAATTGCTAATGGTTTCGGGTTATGATAAGTATTATCAAATAGTTAAGTGTTTTAGAGATGAAGATTTCAGAGCAGATAGACAACCTGAGTTTACCCAAATTGACTGTGAAATGGCATTTGTTGAAACGGAAGAGATTTTAAAAACATTTGAAGGCTTAATAAAAAATATACTTTTTGAGGCTAAAGGAATTAAAATTGATGAAGTACCAAGAATGACATATTTAGATGCTATTAAAGATTATGGAACAGATAAACCGGATCTTCGATTTGATATGAAAATAAAAAATTTAGAATCCGTTTGTAAAGGATCTGGATTTAATGTTTTTGATAGCGCTGACACAGTTCTTGGTATTGTTGTTCCAGGAGGAGCTAATTTTACTAGAAAACAAATTGATAGTTTGACTGATTGGGTAAAGAGACCACAAATTGGAGCAACAGGAATGATATATTGTAAATTTAATGAGACCGGTGAGAATAAATCATCAGTAGATAAATTTTTTGATGCATCAGCTTTACATTCTTGGAAAGAGATTAGTGGAGCTAATGAAGGAGACATGCTTTTAATTCTTGCGGGAAAAACATCATCAACTATTAATGCTATTGGAAATCTGAGATTAGAAGTTGCAAATCGATTAAATTTTAGAGACCCGAATGTATTCAAGCCAGTATGGGTAACTGATTTTCCTCTATTTGAATTTGATGAAGAAACGGAAACTTACCATGCAATGCACCACCCTTTTACTTCTCCAAAAATTGAAGACTTGGAGCTTTTAAATTCAGATCCAAAATCTGTTAGAGCAAATGCATATGACATGGCACTTAATGGAACAGAAATAGGTGGAGGCTCTATTAGAATTCACGATAAAGAATTACAAAAAAAAGTATTTAATTTACTTGGATTCAGTGATGAAGATGCACATGAAAAATTTGGATTTCTTATGGAGGCTTTTGAATACGGAGCGCCACCACATGGGGGTATAGCGTTTGGACTTGATAGGATATGTGCTGTTATTGCAGGCTCAGATAGTATTCGTGATTTTATTGCATTTCCAAAAAATAATTCCGGAAGAGATGTTATGTTAGACGCCCCCTCTAAAATAGACAAAGACCAACTTGATGAGTTGGGGTTAGAAACCAAATAAACTTTATTATGATCCCAATTGGAACACTATTTAATGTAGCTACGGTATTATTAGGTAGTATTATTGGGCTTTTATTTAAAAAAATGATAAGCCCCGAATTAAACAAAAAAGTCTTTTTTGTTATGGGTTTATTCACTTTGGTTTTGGGGTTTAGTATGGCCATAAAAAGTACAGATTTTATATTAATGTTTTTATCTATTGTTTTTGGAACAATGTGTGGGGAGTATTGTAAGTTAGATCAAAAAATCAAAAAGTTTACAGAAAAATTAAAAAATAAAATTAGAATTAAGGATGATAAATTCACAGATGGTATTGTGACAGCATTTCTCCTTTTTTGTATTGGATCCATGACTATTGTGGGGGCGATTGATGAGGGTTTAGGTAAAAATCCAGAGGTATTATATACTAAGGCAGTAATGGACGGAATTAGTTCAATCATTTTAGCATCTGCATTTGGTATTGGCGTCCTGTTTTCAGTGTTTCCAATGTTAATTTTTCAAGGAGGGATTACATTTTTTGTTTTTTATTATAAAGATTTTTTATCCTTAGAATTAATTGAACACATTAGTGCTGTTGGTGGAGTATTAATAATAGCAATTGGTTTTAAAATATTGGGTTATAAGAAAATAAACCCAATTAACATGTTGCCAGCTTTAATAGTCCTTATTTTATTTTTTTTAGTAAAAATTTATTTTTTGGAATATAGTTAAGAATCTTTCTTTTATATGTTAAATTATTCTGCCACATACTTCTTTTCTACACTACCATCATCATAGATTTCTATTTTGAACCCTTTACTATTAGTATCTCTTCCTAGGATGTCTATTGTTTTTATTATTTGTTTAGCATAAGATAACTCCGTTATGAATGTATTATCATAAATACATTCGCTACAATCCTCATTCCATATACCATAAGCTACCTCCCCATTCAGACCAACAGCAGCGATACATTCTCCTCCTTGATAAATACAATTATTATTATATTCTGTGGCATTAGGATTATAATTACAAGCACTAGTATCTGTACATCCAAAAACCTCTAACTCATCACATATTCCATCATCATCTCCATCATTCATACAATTTCCAAAACAATCATATGGTTCATTGTTAGGCAAAACAGTTAAATTTGTCACTATAATATCTTCAACGTTGTTCTCTAAATTTATAATATCTACATAGATCCCCTCATTTGACTGAGATTCATTTTCTAAATAAATACTATCTCCTTCACAAATAATAACTTCATCAATATTGAAATCTAAAATAAATAAACCTGACTGCATGTCAGAAACTAATATATTTCCAGAAGGTAATAAGGGGTAGACCCCCCAAGCCCCAGAAAAAAATGAACCATTATCACCTAAATAGGTGTCATAATAACCCACTTTTTTTGGATTAGATGGTGTTGAAATATCAAATATTTGCAAGCCATCATGGTAATATGATAGATATACAAAATTATCTTTAATAATTAAATTATGTGGAATAGATGTATTGGAAACTGCAGAATTAAATGTTGAAACCACTTCAATATCATTAATGTTACTAACATCACAAACTTTAACATCATACCCAAAGTTTTCATCGGCAAAAATATATGTGTTATTGTTTTTCCATCCTGAATGATTTCCTCCTTGGTATGGGTATTCCGTTAAAGACCCAATAATCTCAGGGGTTGAAGAACAATCATATACCCAAACCCCTCCACTACCATTAACATATGCAATATTATTTTCAACATAAATATCATGCGCCTCAATATTAATAGAATATAAATACTCTGGTTCTTCTGGATTTTGAATATCAAAAATACATGTCCCTGATAAATTTACACCCTCAGTTGAGCAACTATAAAGTTTATAATTTTGTTCATCTATAAAAATATTATGTGCTCTAGTAAATAATTCCATAGAATTATAAACAACAATAGCAGTGTCAGGAAGGTTTGATAAATCAATAACTTGTAACGTGCTCCCTCCTTGATCACATACTGCGTACAAATAATTATCAATCGTATGAAAATCTCTATGTGTGACTCCGGGGCCCTGAGATTCGCCGGGGATAAAAGAAACCTCTATTGATTCTGCAGGATTAGTAACATCAATTATATGAGTCCCCATAGTAGACCCAATAATTCCATATTCGTGAGTATCAAGAGTAAAACCATAAACTTCATTATAAGCTCCTCCAAAACTATTTTGAATCAAATCTGTATTATTCCAATTGAATAATAAATTTACATTGTCAAAAACAGGGTTAGAGTAATAACAACTTCCATCATCAAAAGAAGCAGAGGGGTTATAATTTTCGGCATTAAAGTCTGTACAACCACTTATAGCACAATCTTCATTTAATGAAAAAGGAATAGATTCACTAAAACCGTTTGATAAAAATCCTGAAGTAATATAATCTCCCGCGACACTATATAGTGTAAATTCTGCCCCTTGCCACCCATCACCATAACTATCATTCATTATAAATTCATAACAACCGCTGTCTAAACAAATTACTTCTTCATAATTTGAATAATCTTCAAAACCATCAAAATAATATAAGGAAGTGTCACTTGAATTAGTGATTTCAAAAGAAATCTCATTAGCCCAAACTTCAGTAGAAAATGAAATAAGATAATAATTATCGCACTGTGACCAAGTAATAAAAGGAAAAATAAATATATATAATAGTTTATTAATCATTGATTGGTATTTTTTATATTCCAATTTTTTACTCTAAACACCCTCCTTTTTTTGCCTCATTTTGCCATTGTTGCAGATTAATAAAAAAAGGCGGAATATTATTCCGCCTTTTTTATGTTTTTTAAATAATCTTATTAAATTCCAAATAAAATTACTAATAGTAACAGCCAAGCACCAAAACCTTTCCAGGCACTTCTAGTATCTCCGCCGAAAACAAAAACGGCTAAAACACCTATTAGACCTAAAAGAAAGCCTAGAGCAAATGCTCCCCAGCTCATGTCACCCCCAGAGGGCGCTATAATTGAATCATCTGATTCTGCGGTGCTTAATTCATTCTTTTCAATAGAGTTAACTTGCTCTGTTTTTGTTGCTGTTTCTTCTTTTGTAATTGGAAAAGAAGCAAAAGCATTATTAGCGATAAAAAGGCTAAGTAAAAGAGTTAAAAAGATGTTAGATTTTTTCATAATATTGTATATTTAGATAGTGTTAGTATATACAAATATACATAAAATCTTTTTTTGCTTATATCTTTTACCTATAAGTGTTTTATTCTCTCAAAAAATAATGAAATATGATGGTGTTATACATTCAGATAGTGTAATACTTAAATATTATTTAGAATTTGAAATCAACAATAACAAAATAACAGGTTTTTCTGTAACTGAAAAAGGTAATACACACGAAACAAAAAATGAAATACAAGGAATTTATGATAAAAAAAATAAAACTTTAAATATTCAAGAGTTAAGTATTCTAGAAACTAGATCTAGTGAATCAGAATCTAATTTTTGTTATCTAAAATTACTACTTGAAGAAACCGGAAAAAATGCTTTGGTGGGTAGTTTTACTGGGTATTTTTCTAACGATAGTATTTGCGCAAATGGTTATGTTAATTTAATAAAATCACAAAAGCTTGAAAAAGTTGAAAAAATTATAAAAAAGAATCAGGAAAAAGTTATTACCACAAAAGAGCAAATTGTTTTAAAAAAAGATGATAAGATATCTATAAATTGCTATAAACGTGATATTATTATACAAGTTTGGGACTCAAAAAAAGAAGATGGAGATAGAATAAATCTAATAATAAATAATGACATTATTTTAGAAAATTATGAAGTGACACACAAGAAAAAAACAATTAACATAAAACTAACAAAAGGAAAAAATATAATTCAGGTTATAGCAACAAGTGTTGGGAAAAAAAATCCAAATACTGTAGGAATAGAAATCATAACCCCTAAATATATTCATCCTTTTATAACTAAATTAAAGCTGAACGAATCTGCAGATATAAAAATTAATTTAAAATAAAATTTAGTGGAGTCACACTAGATTGTTGAGCTAAATTACTCACCTTTTTCGTTTTTTCATTTACATGGCTTTTTTATTCTATTACATACTTCTTTTTTATACCACCATCATCATAGACGTCAATACTGAAACCTTTCTGATTTGAATCTCTTCCTAATAGATCAATTCTTTTTATTATTTCTTTATTAGTATTTATCTGTTCGTCAATAGATGCATTATTGATGGAGGGAGAAAAGAAATTCCATATTTCTTCTGCAGCAAAATTAGGCCAACTATGCCCCATACCATTTACAATATATAATCTTAATTCATTATTGTTTACACAATCTGTATAGGATGTTATATCTGTTGGATAATCAAATAAAATGGTGCCTATGCTTGAATTTATACACCCTTCTATATTAGACCAAAAATCAAATATGCTGTAAATATCTGGAGCCCCTCCCCATTCTTCATAATCAAACGCGTCTTCAGGATATCCATCTATAGGAACAATGTCATCATTTGTTCCACTAATTTGCATTACTGGAATAAGTGATGATGGATTACACTCCAGCCAGTCATTTCCACTCATTGTTCCAGTTACTGATGCTATAGCTTTAAAAACATCAGGAGCGTTACAAGCTAGAGACCAACTCATATACCCACCATTAGAAAATCCACAAGAAAATGTTTTATTGGGGTCTAAATTATATTCTGATTGTAAAAAAATAGCTAAAGAAGATAAAAAACCTATATCATCTACTGTTGTCATATAGTTAACAAAATTGGAATTCCAATGAGGTGTTCCAAAATTATCCTCTAATCCTGTGGGAGAGCAAATCATAAAACCATATTCTTCTGCTAACTGTTCAAAACCCCAAAAGGTTCCACCCGTTCCACCATATCCATGTAAAGTAAATACTAATGGGGCATTTTCTGGTAAATTTTCAGGAATGTATAACCAATATTCCCTTTGTTCTTTATCCCAATTAAAGAAGAAAGGTACAACACAAGAACCATCATCAACTGTAGCGCCAGGATTATAATTTATTGCATCAGGATTTGTACAACCTAAAATTTCCCAAACACAAGGCTCTGTGTTTAATTCAAATGTCCAATATCCATAACTCCCATCAGACAGCTCATACACTTCAGATTCTTTATTATTTATAGACACTGTAATATTACCACCATTCCACCCATCTCCCCAAGAGTCAGAACCTGTTATTATATAACATCCTGTATTAGAAATACAAGTTTCTATTAATGTTGTTTGATAACTATCAGACCCACAATATGTAGCAATAGAATTTTCATTATCCACTCCCTCTATATATGTTTGATAATCATATATACTCCAACACATTTCCCAACCCCAATTTCCTGTTTCCGTCTGAATAGACATTGAATATTCATTTTCTTCACATTGAGAAAAACTTAATAGTGGTGTAATAAGTAGAAGGATTAGTTTTTTCATTACCAGCAATTCTCATTAAGGTAATTATTCCATTCAGTTGAAGTATATTCTTTTTTTAATTTTTCACATTCATCTTTCCATTCTCCAACATAACTTTTTTCTGGCCCCACATACCATTCATCTGAGAGTCTATATCCCTTTTCCACTCGGTCACAATTACATGGCGCAACTGCCAGTCCATCGATTATTTTTGGCCATTCACAAGAAAATAAAAAAGGAATAATTAATAATAGTATAAACTTCTTCATAGTGATAGTATTTAGTTATTTTATGGGTGCTTTTATTTGAAGCTAAATTGTCCAGACACTTCTTTTTCTCGTATATATTTTACTCCTCGCTTATTTTTCTCTATAAAATATATTAAAAATTCAACTTTAGAATTATCTAGTTTTTCATTTTTTATCATACGTAGTTAGTTTTGATAGAATGACAACTTTTTGATACCTACTCTTTCTTTTATAATAATCATAAAAAAACCAGATTTCTTGAGTGTCATAATTAAACACTACTTTTCTTTCATCTTTAGTATAATATGCATCGCCATCAAAATCTAAAAATTCCTCCCCATGGTACCACCAAGTTTTTTTAATATCTCCGTCATCATTTGATTCAGCTAAATAATACTCTTCATAGGGATCAATACGCCATTTATACCAAGATCCAGATTGTAAAACATAATCACCTTTAGCTTCATTCCACTCATACGTTTCAACATAATTAGATATTATATATTTTTCCACATTGACTTGAGAGGAAACTATACAGTAATTTAAAAGGAAAATAGTAAGTACTAGTTTTTTCATAATAATAGTATTTAGTTATATAAATATAGTGAGGGTTTCTCCCTTTTTCCATCTTTATTTCTGAAAATCACCATTTATAAACTCGCCTTGTTGTACCATGTCTTCACCAAAAACTCTTAATCCCCAGCCATGTTCTTGATTGTTTCTAAAGTTTCCAATATAAGTTCCTAGCAGCTCCCCTTTATCATTATAGATGGTTTGTGTTCCCCAACCATGCTTGTCTCCATTTTTAAATTCTCCATCATAGACTCCATAGGGTATTCCATTTTCATCAAATACTCTTCTGGTCCCCCAGCCATTTAGTTCACCGTTTTTAAACTCACCTTGATATAATGTAATTCCATCTTTAAAAATGTAAAACCCAAACCCATTTTCACAATCTCCATAAACACATTGTCCAAAAGAAAAAAACGGAATGATAAATAATAGTATTAATTTTTCCATAGTGATAGTATTTGGTTATATAAATATAGTGGTTTAAGTACAGAAACTAAAAAGTCTAATTTTCAAGATAGCTTCTGATTATTTTTATCCACACTCTACGTAAGCCAATTTTACCTATTGTAAAAACATGTCTTTCACCATTTTTTAAAACAATACGGTACCCACTTTTTTTATCATAGCTTGTTCTTCTCACGGATGCTATATCAGAATATGCAAAAGATTTTACAAAATGCTTTGTTGCCAATGCTTTTTTGACTGTTGTAAAATAAAAACGTTCAGTGGTTAAATAAGAATTACCCGGTTGAAGTAATAATTTATTTTTCCCGTAAACAGGTCTTAATAATGACCATAAGTCTTCCATGATAATTCTTTCATTTGGACGTAATTCAATTTCTTGTTGCCCAAAACTCAATAGTGGTATAATAAGTAAGAGTAGTAGTTTTTTCATAATAATCTTTAATCCCTTTTACTTAAGAATATAAAATATTTTACTTTGATTATCTTCATAGTGATAGTATTTAGTTAAATGACACACCAAGCACATAACGTGTTTGAGCTCTAGCCGTGTCATATTTTAATCCAAGTAAAAACTTTTTAATATATAACAAAATTCCCATATCTAATCCAATATCAAATTTCTTATTTAACCCATCTGTACCTGACGAATCAAAATAAATATAATAATCACCTTGCTCATAATAATGTAATGAAATAAACTCCGGACTATAATAAAATTTCAACCCAGTTGTCCACCCAATTTTTAATTTCTTATAATTAAATAAAAATCCACATAAACCAAGATTACCATTATAAAAAAAAGTATTATACTCATTTATTGGTGCTTGATTTACCATTTGATTTGGTTTGTAATTAAAAAAAAGACTACTTAGCCCCAACTCAACTCCTAATTTATCATTAAAAAAATAATTAACCTCTAAACCAGGAGAATATATAAGATCTGAATATGCATATGTCACCATTACATTCACTTTTTGAGCGGATGTTTGTTGTATAACGCAAATTACGATCAGTAATAAAAATTTAATTATTTTCATTTTCGAAATCATTTTTTAAAGTTTCGATTATATTCTTCATTACATCGTAACGTTGATTGTTAAATTTTATTAAATCATATACTGCTTGTTCCCATTGAAATTTATTATTAGTTCCAGGCCATTTAATATGGAAATTGTCATATTCATCATCAATTCTATTCTTATTATTTAATATTAAAGTTTCTACTCTATCTTTATTGAATACATTTTCTATGATATACAAATAACGATTTAAAAAAAATTCTTTGAATTCTTGATTTTTAATCAACTTATTAAAAATATAAAAAGAGCCCTCATCATTATAACGTTCACCAATTAAATCGCCAATCCATACAGACTCCACTCCAGTAAAAGATGAGTCTGTATCATACATGACCCAACGCCATTTCGATTCTTCTGTTGTTCTATCTTTCCACCATTTTATATTATGATGAGGCCAATCTACATTATTTATATACGTGTTTACAATTATATAGTCTACGTAGCTCTCAATGTCTATTATATTCTTAATATGATTATAATTATCTTGTAACGAAAGGTCATTATTATTAATGTAATTTAATACATTATCCATATAATTATTTATGTTTCCATCATCAGCAATTGGATATAATTCAGACCCTTCTAATAAATCAATATTTTCTTTTGGAAAGCCAAAATGATTTTCAAAATGATGTGGTGTGATCATTTCTCTTAAATTATAAATCCCCCAATACACATCATTTAAATATACAACACACTGATTGTATTCTTGAAACTCAAAATTAACATGCCCCCTTACAATTGAAGCTACTGAAATGTCATGAATTTGAGTAATACCGAAATCATTACCCGAATTTCTTGCTACTAGTCTTTTATATACATTTAAACTACTCTCTGTAAAAACAGGGTATTGTAATTCACTGGTGCCGTATTCGTTTCTAAAATAAAAACCGAAGGATTTCATCGCCCATCCTCTTGTACGGTTTCCTTTTATACGTATACCCACCTCTTCTTCAAATAGTGTATAATTATTTTCTGAGTATTTAATTTTTCCTGGATGTTCGAAATTTTGATTCCAATTTGGCAAATGTTCACCAACTACATATAATCCTGAATCGGGAGACCATAAATAATACTCATCAATTGTTATTTCTAGCTTAGGTAATGTGCCTGTGTCTTGAATAGAAATATTTAGATCTTTTTTACAAGAAAAGAATAGTGGTATAATAAGTAGGAGTAGTAGTTTTTTCATAGATTATAATTAAATCCAAACATCTTCTGTCATGGTAAATTTACCACCAGCTTCACCTGTATTTATAACGCCTCTTGGTTCAATTACCAAAATTTTGCACTCTTTATCTGAACAAGGTTTATGCTCTATGCCCTTTGGAACAACAAA
This sequence comes from uncultured Bacteroidota bacterium, assembly GCA_902533035.1. Taxonomy (GTDB): domain Bacteria; phylum Bacteroidota; class Bacteroidia; order Flavobacteriales; family TMED113. The sequence continues at coordinate 25,184 of CACAKI010000008.1, forward strand.
CATTTCACCTTCAGATAATTTTACTTCCCCATTTCTAAATTTAATTGACATTTCACCTTCGATGACTATAAAAGTTTCATCAGTATCTTTATGATCATGCCAGACAAATTCTCCTTTTATTTTAGCAATCTTAAATTGATAATTATTCATCTCTGCAATCACTCTTGGAGACCACTGTTTGTTAAATTTTGAAAATTTTTCTTTTAAATTAATTTTATCTGATAACATTTTTATGACTTTTAATTATTAATTGAGATGAACATCTTTTCTGTTTATTCACGTTCTTTTTTATTTGATTATATACTTCTTTTCTACACTACCATCATCGTAGATTTCTAATTGGAGCCCTGTTCTAGTTGTTTCTTTTCCTAAAATATCAACAATTTTTATCAAGGTTTTTTGTAATAGATTGGCAGATGGATATTGACAATCTAAAGACCATTCAACACCTCCATTATTAAAATATGGCCCCATAACCTCATAATTTTCATTCATAAAGCTATATGTTTGTTCAATTGCATAATTCACATCCCAAACCTGTACGCATTCAAGATTATTACCACTACAATATAAACGAATTAATTGAGTGTTATTAGACACATCTAATTCTGTCAGATTATTATTATAACAAGATAAATGGAATAATTCAGTATTATTTGATACATCTAGCTCAGAAAGGTTATGCCCATAAACATCTAAAAGTTGCAAGTTTAAATTATTGCTCACATCTAACTCTAAAAGACTTCCCTCATTAATAGGCGAAGCTCCAAATTGTAAATAAATTAATTCGAGATTGTTTGAAACATCAAGTGATGAAATATTAGTATTTCCGCAATTTAAACGGATTAATTCGGCATTATTAGATATATCTAGTTCAGAAAGATTATTGCCATTACAATATAAATGAAGTAATTCAGTATTGTTAGTAAGATCTAATTCTGCTATACTATCATTAAAATAAGTGTCCAAATGAGTCAAATTTATATTATGGGATACATCTAATTCTGTGAGATCATTCCAATGGCAATCTAAATGAGTTAAATTTATATTATTAGACACATCTAATTCTGTGAGATTATTACCTGAGCAATCTAAATAAATTAGAGAAATAAAATCCTCTATTCCTGTAAGGTCATTTATCCATTCCCAATTCACTGTTAAAGAAGTGATCGTATCAATAGATTGTGTTAGAACCCAATTATCTAAAATATCATCATATCCTAAGTGAATCAATTCTTGTTCAAAATTATTATCCGGGATATATGTTACATTTTGCCCAAAAATCAATAGTGGTATAATAAGTAAGAATAGGAATTTAGTCATTGCTTAAGGTGCTGTTCAATACACGATGCTAAAAACTTTGATCTTTCTTCTTCAGACATATTGATTATGGCCTTTTCTGCTTCTCTAGGGTTTGGGTATTTTTTCATCAATAAATCTAAAGTACAATTACAATAATTCATACTATTTTCCTTTTTAAATTCTTGATTTGGACTTTTTAAAGATGCACTATAGGCGGACATAACACATTGATCAAAAAAATTATCCTTATGTCTTTCAGACCACACTTGGTTACAAGAAATAAATAATATAAAAACAAATAAGTATATTAATTTCTTCATAAGAATATTATTTAGTTATATAAATATAATGGTTTAAGTGAAGAAATTAAAAAGTCTAATTTTAGATGGCTTTTTATTCTATCACATACTTCTTGTCTACACTACCATCATCATAGATTTCTATGTTAAACCCTTTCTGATTTGTATCTCTTCCTAACACATCGATCACTTTTATTAATTTTCGATTTCCATTATTTACCTCTTCAATAAAAGACTGTTCTGATACAGACATTGCACTGAAAAATTTCCAAATTTCTTCACTAATATTTACATCCATGTTTCCCCATGCTCCTGGCCAATCGTGCTCACCACCAATTACTTTATATAACCAAACTTCATTATTAGAATTAGGGGATGTATATATATAACTTTCTATAATACTTCCATCGCTTGGATCTGAATCTGGTAATTCTGAAAATTCTAAATCAGTTAAACCGTTTTGATTAACAAAAAAATCAATAGTGGAAGGGATGTCTAAATACACTCCCCATCCATCTTCATTAAATGGGTCTCCTTCATAGTTGGAGATATTATCTGCAGTTCCATGAGTTTCAAATACAGGGACGGGGTTTTCAGGGTTACAGGATTCATAAATATCTTGCATAATTAATCCAGCTACTGGCGCAATAGCTCTAAATGTAGAACTTGCTTCACATGCAAGTCTATAACTCATGTCCCCACCATTTGACATTCCTGTAGAAAATGTATTAATAGCGCTTAATTGATGAGTATTTTGAAGATATTCTGCTAGAGCTACAATAAAACCCACATCATCAACTGTTGGGTTATTCTGAAATGCATAATTTACATTAAAAAAAGTATTGTCGTATTGGTCTGTTGTCCCTTGTGGGTAACATACTGCAAATCCATTCTCTTCAGCTACTTCATTCATTCCTGAATATCCCATAATATCTTGAGCATTTCCAGTGTAACCATGTAGCACAAATACTAAAGGTGCATTATTAGGTAAATTTTCAGGTATATACAAAAGGTATTCTCTTTCTAAATCATCAAAATCAAATGTTAGTGGAACTATACATGAGCCATCATCAATATTGGCATAAGGGTTGTAATTTATTGCATCTGAATTGGTGCAACCTGGAAATTCCCAAACACATCCCTTTTGATAGATTTCAAATGTAAAGTATCCATTAAATCCATCTTCTATGGTTACGTCATTTAATATATTTACTCCATCTAAAGAAATAGAAATACTTCCACCTTGCCAACCATCACCATAACTATCATTCCCTACTATTAAATAGCATCCGGGATTATTTAAACAAATTTGAGTATAATACGATTCATCATTATCACTTCCCTGAAATGAAGTAATGGACTCACCTTGTTCATTCCACCCTTGATAATCATATAAAAGCCAACTCATTTCTGATGCCCAATCACCAGTAGAAGTTTCTATTTCTAAAATGTATTCCCCTTCTTGACAAGAATATTCACAGGAATCATTACTTATGAAAGCGTCTTCATTGTAATTGTCAGCATTTTCATCTGTACACCCTAAACCACTATAAATACATTCAGAATCATTAATTTGAAATATTGTATAACCTATAAATCCATTTTCTAGCTCTACACTTAAATCTGAACCACCAAAATCAACATTAGAATTTATAGAACTTATATCAACAAATGCCTCATTCCAGCCATCACCATAACTATCATTTGCTTCAAAAGCATAACATCCTGGACTTAAACAGCTGGTTTGGTTATACCAAGTGTCATTTTCTGTCTCTGAGCCATCGTAATAAACTACCAAGTCTCCATCATTATCAATAATGGACCATGTTATTTCTTCTGCCCATTCACCGCTATATGTTTCAAATAGGATTTCATATTCTCCATCATTACATTGTGATTGTAGTAAAAAAGGCATAATTAATAATAGTACAAACTTTTTCATAAGAATAATATTTGGTTATATAAATATAGTTGTAATAATCATCAATCTTTAGGTAAAAAGTTCTTAAATCCAATACGCCGTAATATCTTTTTTTCTTGTTTCCAAAAAAAATTGAATTGACCAAAAACAAAAGCAACAATTAAAAGAGTAAATTGGTAAGCAATAAAAATAATAAAAACGCGTAGTGGGTAGTATAAATACCAGTCAAAAGAATCATTATTGATCCCAAATAAAGAAAGTAAAGGCCTAGATACAAAAAGAGAACAAAACCCGCTAATAGCAAAAACAAGATTAATGACAGCAAATTGAAAATTTGATTTCACGTCCCACTTCTTTTTAATTTTTTTTATTAAGGTCATTTTTTATTTCAAATGATTTGTATATTAATTACTAATATGAACTTGAAAAATATAAAAAAAGAACATATTCTATCTGCTTTTAAGCAGATAAAAGCAAATGGAATAAAAAAACCATCAAGCACCTATGATGTTTTGCATGATGGAGACACCTTTCCACCAAAAGAATTAATTTCAGTTGCTCATAATCTTTCAGGTGGAGAATTAATAGATCACAAAGATTTTCTAGGAGGAGTCGAAACAGAATGTTTTAGTATTATTGAAAATTTCGGATTTATTATCACGGAAAAAAGACTTTCAAATATTTTCAACAAAATAAATATTAAAAATCTCAAATTCTTTTATTCTTGTTTGAATCAGTTATGTATGTTATTAAAATTCAATTTAGATGATACAAAAATAGTATTCAGTACAGAAGATGGGAAGTTAAGCTTCCAAATTGGAGGACGGAAATGTCTAGATTTAAGAGATAATTCTTTTGATTTTATAACGCCTCATAATTTTCCCATTGCTGATCTTGAATACGAGGATTTTAAAGATTTAAAAAATGTTGAAAGAAGAATGAGGTTTTATAAAGGAGCATCCAAAGAACAAGTAGAGCAATATTTAGACCAAATTATACATTGTTGTATAAGAGAATACGAACAGAAAGGCGACCAGGGTAGAATTAGATATGATAGTAACTATTTTAGAAAATCTGTATTTGACGAAAAATATAGAGATATTTTGTTTTTTAAAAAAATTAAATTTTGGATTTGTGGCCAAGGTGAATCTTTCACTGAAAAAAAAGGCCAGAGCTATCTTTTTGGACCACGGGCAAACTCAGAGGGTACGACATTTTTTCATTGGGAAAATGTTGCAAAAGTTAAGAAGGGGGATATAATTATAAATTATGAAAATGGGATTAAGGGTATTTCTATTGCAAAAAATAATGCTCAAAAAGGATTAAATCCATATCATAACCCATCTAAAAATAGGACCAAGGATGGCTGGCTAGTTGATATTGAATTTCACAAGCTCGAGCCAATTATTTTATTTTCTGATTTACTAAAGTATTCTTCTGAACTCAACACACTCATAACATCCAAAAACAAACCATTTAACCAAAATGGGTGGCTAAATCAAGGATACTTATATGAATTTAGTTATGAGGCTATTGAGAAATTAAGAAAAAAACATGGTAAAAAATTTCCAAAAAAAATAGAAGACATATTATTTAACAAACGACAAAAAAAAGAATGGCAAACAAAAAAAACAAAGATGAAGACAAAAAATTTTGATCACCCATTGAATTTAATTTTATATGGCCCCCCAGGAACAGGTAAAACATACAATACAATTTTAAGGGCTGCCCAAATAATAAAGAAAGATAAGGAGATCTCTTACGAAGATGCCACTAATATATTTAAAGAAGCTAAAAAAAATGGAACAGTTCGCTTTATAACTTTTCATCAGAATTATAGTTATGAAGATTTTATACAGGGGATTAAGCCAGATGTTAATAACTCATCTAATTTAGTGTTTAAAAAAGTTGAAGGGGTATTTAAAGAAATTGCTGACGAGGCAAAAGAAAACATGGATTTGTCAAAACAAAAAATGACAAAAAAGAAATTTGATGAAGTATTTGAAGAGTTAATTTGTAACCCAATTGAAGAAGGTAAGGAAGTTGAAATTCATATGAAAAGAGTTTCATACGTCATTACTGGTATTAATTCAGCTTCAATTTCTTTTAGAAAGCATAGTGGTGGGGAAAGTCATACTTTAAGTATTACTACCTTAGAAAAAATGTATAAACAAGAATCAATTAAAGGTGTTTTAAAGAATGGTGTTGGTGGATTAAATGGATATTATGATGGTTTATTAAAAAAATTACTTGATTTTGGGAAATCAAAAATTAATGAAATAAGTGAAGTTAAAAATTATGTTATTATTATTGATGAAATTAACAGAGCAAACATTTCTAGAGTTTTTGGAGAACTAATTACATTGATTGAAGAAGATAAAAGATATGGTAATAAATATCCTATGGAAACAAAATTGCCATCAGGAGATTATTTTACTGTTCCTAAAAATTTATATATCATTGGAACAATGAATACGGCTGATAAATCAATTGCTTTATTGGATATTGCATTAAGAAGGAGATTTGATTTTGAATCTATGTATCCAAAAACTAAAATAGAGGGTCAAAAAATTTATCATGTAGAAATATTAGAGGAAATAAATAAGCAAATAATTGATAAAGGAAAAGGTCATGATTTTACAATTGGGCATTCTTATTTTATGGAAACAGATGATCTCGAAAAAATAATGAACAAAAAAGTAATTCCATTATTAACCGAGTATTTTATGAATTCTTCTGA
>CACAKI010000009.1 GCA_902533035.1 uncultured Bacteroidota bacterium
ACAAGGATGGGAAAAATTTTTTAAATTTTTATTTTCTATAGCATTATCGCAGGAAAATAATAAAAAAATAAAAATGAATAAATAATTTTTAAAATACATTTTAATATATTTATAAAGTGACCCTGAAAGGATTCGAACCTTCAACCGCCTGATCCGTAGTCAGGTACTCTATCCAGTTGAGCTACAGGGCCAATACTATTTTATTTTATTATTCAAAAAAGTTATAGCTTGTCTGGTATCCTTTGGTTTGTTAATTATTTTCATAGACTTGTCTAAAATAAAAACAGTAGGTGTTTTTTTTACTTTATAATCTTTACAAACTGGAGATTTATAAATTTTAAATTGATTTACATTAAGCCAATTAAATCCATTATTATTAATCGTGCTCTCCCATTTATCTTTATTTGCATCTAAAGCTACAGCAACAATCTCAATACCTTTGTTTTTATTTGCTTTATACCAGGAAGCTAAACCAGGCAACTCAGACATACAGTGTTTACAATGAGAAGCCCAAAAAACTAAAATAGTATATGTGTTTTTTGAACAAGTAGATTTTAGATTAACAGGGTTATTATTAACATCTTTTATAGTAAAATCTGGTGGAATATTCCCAACTTGTAAATCCTTAAATTTACTCGCTCTTTCTTTCATTAAAGTACTAACTTCCACTTCACCACAAGCTTCACCAAAAAAATACTCATCAATGATATAATTACATAATTCTATCCACATAGGATCATTCGCTGTAGAGCTTGTATTATAAAATCCATCTAGCATATTATACATACAAAACTCTGCTACTTTTTCATTAACTTTTGCTTTACCCATTATAAAGTCAACAGCATCATAGAATGCATATTTATTATTTTTTGGATCATATTTCGAATGCATAACCATGTATTTTTGTATTCTAGTAGGAATTAAATTACTTCTTATAATACTTTCATCTTTAAAGTTAATATCATCAAAAAACTTATCAGAATTATTTTCATAAACAGGCTTACTTTTAGAAAGAATCATTGCGGTGTAGGTATTTGGATAATCTCTTGACAGCTTTAAAGCAAAAGCCTCTAATTCCTCATTTAATCTCAGAACTTCTTTTTTTCTTACCTCTACAGTTTTACTTCCATCTTGTTTTATTTTTTTGACTTGTATTTCTATTTGATTTTTTTTATTATTATATAACTTTTTTGCTGTATTATCTTTAGAGTTTTTAATATCATAATTCCTTGATAATCTATATTCATTAAAGGTAATTTCTAAAACTGAACCTTCCTTTGGATTTAATACAAATTCGACATCATTTGTCTCATTGTTAAATGCAAGTTTATAAAACCCAGTTACATAATCATTTGATTTAAACTGAAAATTTCCTGACCTAACATTTACACTATCAAGAACAAATGAATCATTCCCTATCAACTCATATAAATACAACTTTCCCGATTTTGCTTTTACCATATTTCCTTTAATAGTAATTTTTCCTTTATTAGTTTGAGAAAAAGAAAATAAACTAATCAAAACCAATAATAAAATATATTTTTTCATTTTTTTTAATTTTTATTTTTATTTAAACTCTTATAAGAAATTAAAGTATTTTTCATTAAAGACACTATAGTCATAGGTCCAACACCTCCTGGAACAGGAGTGATAAAAGACGCTTTATTTTTCACATTATCATAATCAACATCACCAACTAATCGCCAACCACTTCGAGTACGATCTGATTTAATTCTATTAATCCCAACGTCTATAATTACAACCCCCTTTTTAACCATATCAGATTTTAAAAATCTTTCCTTTCCTAAAGCAACAATAATAATATCTGCATTCATAGTTAAATTTTTAATATTTTTTGTTTTACTATGTGCCAACGTAACTGTTGCATTTGCAAATTTAGTATTTCTAGACATTAAAATGCTTATTGGACTGCCAACAATATTACTTCTTCCTAAAACCAAACAATTTTTACCAATTGTATTCACACCATACTCTTTAAGTAAAGTAATAATACCAAAAGGAGTCGCAGGTAAAAAAGTAGGAAGACCCAACATCATTTTTCCTAAATTAATTGGATGAAATCCATCAACGTCTTTTTTATGTGAAATGGAATGAATAACAAGATGCTCATCTATATGCTTTGGTAAAGGAAGCTGAACAATTAATCCATCAATATTTACATCTAAATTAATTTCTAAGATTTTTTTAATTAAATCTTCTTGTGGAACATTGTTTTCGTATTGAATAATTGTAGAATCAAAACCCACTTCATTACAAGCTTTTTCTTTAGCAGAAACATAGGTTCTAGAAGCAGGGTTATCTCCTACTAAAATAGCTACTAAATGAGGTTTTCTCTGACCTAAAGAAATAATTTCATTGACTTCATTAGATAATTCTAATTTTATTTTTTTTGATAAAATTTTTCCGTCTAATAGAATCATATATACTATTTAAATTTTGGCATTTGACCTGGATTTTGTTCCATACCTTTCATTAAATTATCTAACCCCCCACCCTTTAACATTTTCATCATTTTACCCATCTGATTAAACTGTTTAATCAACTTATTTACTTCTTGCACAGAAGTACCACTCCCTTTTGAAATTCTATTCACTCTAGAAGAATTAATAATTTTTGGATTATTTCTTTCTTGTTCAGTCATAGAATAAATAATAGTTTCTACAACTTTAAAAGCATCATCATCTATATCTACATTTCTAATCATTTTTCCAACACCCGGCATCATTCCCAACAAATCCTTTAAATTTCCCATCTTCTTAATTTGTTTTATTTGTTTCAAAAAATCATTAAAAGTAAATCTATTTTTTAATATCTTCTGCTCCATTTTAGCAGCTTCTTTCTCATCAAATTGTTCTTGAACTTTTTCAACTAAAGAAACTACATCTCCCATCCCCAAAATTCTATTTGCCATTCTATCGGGATGAAATAAATCAATAGCATCTAATTTTTCACCTGTACCTATAAATTTAATAGGCTTATTTACTTCGTATTTAATGGTAAGAGCCGCACCACCTCTAGAATCTCCATCTAATTTTGTTAACACGACTCCATTAAAATCTAAATTTTCATTAAAAACCTTAGCTGTTTTAACAGCATCCTGCCCTGTCATTGAATCAACAACAAATAAAATTTCGTGTGGATTAGAAATTTTTTTGATTGCATGAATTTCATTCATCATCTTATCATCAATAGCTAAACGACCTGCAGTATCAATAATAACCAAATTATTTCCATTACTTTTAGCAAAATCAATACCTTCTTTAGCAATAATTACTGGATCTTTTTGTTCTAGATTCTTATAAACAGAAACATTAATTTGATTAGCTATAAATTCAAGTTGATCAATAGCCGCAGGCCTATAAACATCACAGGCCACTAATAATGGCTTAAAATTATTTTTCTTTTTTAGATAATTGGCCAGTTTAGCAGAAAATGTAGTTTTTCCAGAACCTTGTAAACCAGCTAGTAAAATAACTGATAAATTGTTATTTAAATTTAATTCTGAAGCTTCATCTCCCATTAAAGATGTTAACTCATCTTTTACAATCTTTACCATTAATTGACCTGGCTGCAACGCTGTTAAGACTTCTTGGCCCATAGCTTTTTGCTTAACTTTATCAATAAAGTCTTTTGCTGTTTTATAAGCAACATCAGAGTCAATCAATGCCCTTCTAATTTCTTTTAAAGTTTGAGCAACATTAATTTCATTAATTCTTCCATGTCCCTTTAGGACTTTAAACGATTTTTCTAATTTTTCTGTTAAACTCTGAAACATAACTAATAATTACATTCTATTTGGAACATCAATTCCTAATAAGTTCATACCACGCATTATAACTAAACTAACCTTTTTAGAAATGGTCAGCCTGAATTTTTCATTTTTTGAACCATCTAAAATAGGAACTTTTTGATAAAATTTATTATATGTTTTTGCTAAATGATAAACATAATTTGCAAGAAAAGAAGGATTTAAAGAATTTTTACATAGTTGTATACAATTTGGAAAATCTATAATAATCTTTATTAAATCTTTTTCTAATTGATGAATTGAATCAAATGAATTAAATGAAGGTTCAAAATTATTTCTTTTTCTTAAAATAGAAATGATTCGAGCATGAGTATACTGAATAAAAGGACCAGTATTACCATTAAAATCAATTGATTCCTTAGGATTAAATAACATATTCTTTTTTGCATCAACTTTTAAAATGAAATATTTTAATGCTCCATCACCTATAATCCTTGACAAATCCTGAACTTCTTCTTCGGAAAAATCATCAAACTTATTTGATTTTTTAATTAAATTCCGTGAATCCTGTCTCATTTTAGAGATTAAATCATCAGCATCAACAATAGTACCTTCTCTTGATTTCATTTTTCCAGAAGGCAAATCAACCATTCCATAAGATAAATGAGAACAGTTTACTGACCACTCACAACCAAGTTTTTCTAAAATTTTAAATAATGTTTGAAAATGATAATTTTGTTCATTTCCAGTAACATAGATCATCTTGTCAAATGAAAAATCTTCAAATCTACAAAATGCAGTTCCAATATCCTGAGTCATATAAACTGCTGTCCCATCTGATCTTAACAAAAGTTTTTCGTCTAAATTAAATTCATTTAAATCAATCCAAACAGAGCCATCTTTTTTAGTAAAAAAAGTATTCTTTTTAAGATGATTTTGCACTATCCTTTTCCCATCTAAATAAGTGTTACTTTCATAATAATTCTTATCAAAACTAATACCTAATTTTTTATATGTTAAATCCATTCCCTCATAAACCCAACTATTCATCTTATTCCATAATTTTAAAACTTCCGGATCTTTTTCCTCCCACTTGATTAACATCTCTTGAGCTTCTCGTAGAATATTCGGAATATCATTTTTATTCTTCATTTTTTCTTGTTCTTCTTTCAATTTTTTCTCAAACAAAATATAATATTGACCAACAAAAAAATCACCCTTTTGATTTTCAGTTTTAGGAGTTTTACCATCTCCATATTTTAACCAAGCCAACATACTTTTACATATATGAATACCTCTATCATTAATAACTTGAACCATTTTTACATTATGACCACATGCTTTAAAAATATTTGAAATAGAAAAACCAAGTAAATTATTTCTTATATGACCTAAGTGGAGGGGTTTATTTGTGTTTGGAGAAGAAAATTCAACTAAAGTAGTTTGAGACTGATTCTGCAAAGAAGAAAATCCAAAATTTTTAGTTTTAAACGATTTTTCAAGGAGAGAAAAGAAAAATAAATCAGATAAATTAAAATTTAAAAAACCTTTCACAATGTTAAATGAAGATATCTCTTCTATTTCCTGCAAAACATTTCCCATTTCAATAGCTGTAGCTTCTAAGTCTTTTTTTGAAAAAGATAAAAAAGGAAAAACAATTAAAGTATAATCACCTTTAAAATCTGATTTTGTTTTATGAATTTGAAAATACTTATGTGGTATTTTTTGATCATAAAAATGACACATAGATTGCGTTATTTTTTTATGTAAATTATCTAAACTCATAAAATTTTCTTTAAAAAAATTTCTGCCAACATACATCTAGCGCCACCACCACCAAAATTTTCAATTGTATCCAAAGATGAATGTACAATTTTACAATACCTATTTATAATTTTTTTTTGTGTTTTTGAAAAAGCTTTAAACGCTCTAGTACTCATAATTAAAATACTTTCTCTATTTTGATTTTCCACTTCTAAAATATTTCCACAAAAATTATTCATCTGTTCAATAGAAATTAAAATAACTTCTTTTTTAGTTTGATTCAAACTGTTTAATATTTTTTTTTGCTCATTTTTATCTAAAATAGAATCTAAACAAATAACTGCAAAATCCTTACAAACACTCATCATTACATTTGTATGATAAATTATTTTTTTTGGACTTTGAAAAGCGCGAAAGACCAAACAAGAAAAATTCATCTTTTTGCAAAAATCTTCTACTAAAATTTGATTAGTTCTTTCAGACAAGGCGGCATACACAATTTTATTTTCTCTATCTAAAACCATACTCCCAGTTCCTTCCAAAAATTGATTATTTTTTTCTTGAAAGTCAGCTTTATTATAAACTTCAGACACACTGAAATTTTCTTTTAAAAACGACACTATATCATCTCTTCTTTCCAATCTTCTGTTTTCTGCAAACATTGAATGTAAAAAAATAGTTCCATTTTGATAAGTAGATATCCAATTATTTGGGAAAAGGGCATCTGGAGTAACTGGCCTGTTTGTATCATTAAATAAAAAAATCGTCAAATTATTTTTTTTTAATAAATTGAAAAACTCATCGAACTCTTTGAGTGCTTTTTGAGAAACATTAGCAATTTCTTCATCAATAGAATTAGATTGAAAGTAATTATTCACTGCCGTTTCAGGATTACAAAAAAACCTAAATGGTCTTATTAAGAATAAATTAGAAGTTTTTTGTTTCATAATCTAATTAAGGGTAAAGTAGAACATCTAAAAAGGCCGCCCATCTTCGAAACATTTGAATATTCTACTTCCTCTACTATATAACCCAATTTTAATAAAATATTATTTATTTTATGGAACTTTTTATTAGAAACTACCACATTTTCAGAAATAGAAAACACATTAGATTGTAATTGACCCATTTCATCATTGGATATTTCTATTATTTTTTGTTTTGGAAAAATATTATTAATGATATCCAAATCAGTTTTATGATTAAAAGCATCAAAACAAACCAACAAATGACCTAAACCTAACGGTTGAAAGCAACAATCTAAATGTAGGCAACTATTTTCAATTGAAATATCTGATTTTTTTAACTCAAAAGAAATTATTTTTTTATCTGAAAAAAAATTTTGAAGAAAATCAACAGCTATTTTATTTGTTCTTCCAACTTTTTTTTCTAAAAAATCTTTTTCACTACATGTGCCAATAAAAATATAATCATCAAAAACAACCACATCACCACCTTCAATTTTTGTGTTAACGGGGAGATTAATAATTTTTCTTGAATCAAAACAAGATAAAATATGATTTATTCCCTCTATCTCTTTTCTTCTATCTTCAATAGTATTTGATTTAAAAAAGAATTCCTCAATAACAAAACCTATATCTCTTGAAAAAATCTGATTTATCGATTTTATGTTTTTTGGCCTCAAAATATCTACATCATATTTTTCTAAAACATTTCTGAACTGATTAACTTCAAATATAATTTTTTTTTCATCTGGAAATGTGTTTTCTAAAACATGTTTCCTTGAATGAGGATCATAAACATCTTCAATGCTAGGAGTTCCTCCAAAATTATTCCCAATACCTAAAACAACTTTTTTTAAAGTGTTAAACTCATTTTTAATACGAAAATTCAAAACAATAAATAATTAAATAATATTCAAATTTATACAAAAAGGTTAGTAAAGAAAACTGATATTACAACAGATACAAATAAAATAACTAGATTTATACAATTATATACAAAAAAATATGACATATAATAGTATAGAAATTATAAAAAAAAAGAATTTTGTATACTCAATAACTCTTAATAGCCCCCAAAACGGAAATGCATTAAATCAATCTTTAATAAAAGAACTATGTAATGGGTTCGAAGATTTATCAAAAAATGAATATTGTAGAGTTATAATATTAGAATCTAATTCGAATATTTTTTGCGCTGGAGCTGACTTAAAGGAGTTACATGAAATGCAAAAAAATGATCATAAAAAAAATTTAAAAGATTCTAAAAATCTAATGAGCCTTTTTAAAAAAATTTTATCAATAGAAAAATTAGTAATTGCAAAAGTTAATGGACCTGCTATTGCAGGCGGATGTGGATTAGCAACTGCATGTGATATTATTTTTGGGACTGAAAATAGTAAATTTGGTTACACAGAAGTAAATATAGGATTTGTCCCAGCATTAGTAAGTACTTTTTTGTCAAAAAGAATTAATTGTTTCAAAGCCAAAGAATTATTTTTAACTGGAAAAATATTAAAAGCTGAAGAAGCAAAAGAAATTCATTTAATTGACCATTATACTAAATCTGAAAATTTACAAGAAGAGTTAGATCTTTATATATCTAATTTTCTAAAAAAATCTTCACCACAATCTGTTTCTGATACCAAAAAAATGTTATTTAATTTCCTTCAAATTGAAGAAAAAATGAATTTAGCGTGTGAAATTAATGCAAAATCAAGAATGAATTCAGATTGCAAAAAAGGAATTAAAAGATTTTTAAATAAAGAGGAAAATTATTGGAATTAAATGAATAAACAACTAAAACTAAAATTAAAAAGTAAAAATCCGCAAACAAAAATTATTCTTGGATTAGTTTTATTTTTTGTGTCTATTTTTCTATTCATGTCCTTCAACTCATTTTGGTGGCATTGGCAAGCAGATGATGACACAATACAATCAGGATGGAAATCTATATCTGATGCATTTAGTAATGAAGCAGAAAATATATTAGGGTGGATTGGAGCTTATACATCATATTTTTTTATAAAATATCTTGGAATCAATGCATATTCTCTTATTGTTATTATTTTTTCATTATCAATTAAATTAATATTTAAACTAAAATTTAATTATTACCAATTCCTGAAAAATATTATAATTATAATATTATGGATCGCGATCTTTTTAGGTTTTTCTATGAAAAATTTAGACTCTACAGGTTATACATATGGAATAATTGGCTCAAATATTTACAACAATCTAAATCATTTAATTAAGGACTTTGGCATCATTATTCTTTTAATAGCTTGGTTAATAATATGGCTTACTAACATCTTAAAAATATCTTATTTTTCTCTTGATTCACAAATATTTAAAGTACTAAATAAGCTAAAAAATAAAAACAACTTAGCATCAAAAGAAAAAATTATAAAACAAAAAGAGACACCTAAAGAACCTAATAATCAAAAAACAGAAACTACTAAGCAAAAAACAGAACCTAAATTAGAAATATCTAAAGCTTTAGAAGAACGAAAGCTAAATAATTTAACATCAACATTCGACCCAAGATTAGAACTTCAAAATTACACTTTTCCAAATCTAAAAGTACTAAAAGAATATGATAATGAAATAGTTGTAGATAAAAAAGAATTAGAACAAAATAAAAAAATAATCATAGAAACATTATTGCATTTTAAAATTCAAATTACTGCAATGAATGCAGAAGTGGGACCAACAATTACACTGTATGAAATAGTGCCAAAAGAAGGTATAAAAATTTCTAAAATTAAAAATTTAGAAGATGATATCGCATTAAGAATAAAAGCAACAGGAGTTCGAATTATTGCTCCTTTACCAGGAAAAGGAACTGTTGGAATAGAAGTACCTAATCAAAACCCAAGCATAGTGTCTATGAGATCAGTTATTTCCTCAGAAAAATTCCAAAATTCTACATTTGAATTACCAATTGCTATAGGAAAAACTATTTCGAATGAAACTTTTGTAACAGATTTAACTAAAATGCCACATTTATTAATGGCTGGAGCAACTGGACAAGGAAAATCAGTCGGATTAAATGCTATTATCTGTTCAATTTTATATAAAAAACATCCAGCAGAAGTTAAATTTGTTTTAATTGATCCAAAAAAAGTAGAATTAACTCTATATAATAAAATTGAAAGACATTTTTTAGCTAAACTTCCAAACAATGAAGATGCTATTATTACAAATACTAAAGAAGTAATAACAACATTAAAAGCACTGTGCTTAGAAATGGATAATAGGTATGATCTTTTAAAAATTGCTGGAGTAAGAAATATAACTGAATATAACCAGAAATTTAAATCAAGGAAATTAAATCCTAAAAATGGACATAAATTTTTACCATATATAGTTTTAGTAATTGATGAATTTGCGGATTTAATTATGACAGCAGGAAAAGAAATAGAAATTCCATTAGCTAGATTAGCGCAATTAGCTAGAGCAATTGGCATTCACCTTATAATTGCAACTCAAAGACCTACTACAAACATAATAACTGGAACAATAAAAGCAAACTTTCCTGTAAGAATTGCATTTAGAGTATCACAAGGAATCGATAGTAAAACAATATTAGACACAGGAGGAGCCAATCAATTAATTGGAAGAGGAGACATGTTGATATCAACTGGAAATGAACTATTAAGAATACAATGTGCGTTCATTGACACTCCAGAGGTTGAAAAAATTACATCATTTATAGAAGAACAAAAAGTATATCCAAAAAGATATAACCTACCTGAGTATATAAACGAAAATGAGAAAAACGAAAAAATAAATCATGGTGGTGAAAAAGATTCAATGTTTGAAGATGCTGCTAGATTAGTTGTTTTACAACAACACGGATCTACATCTATGTTACAAAGAAAAATGAAATTAGGATATAATAGAGCTGGAAGAATAATGGATGAGCTAGAAATGGTAGGAATTGTTGGAAATGCAGATGGAAGCAGATCAAGAAAAGTTTTAGTAAAAAATGAAGAAGAATTAAATGAGATATTTAAAAAAATAAAAAATGAATAAATTATTATTAATGATTTTTTTTTCGATATCATGTTCTTTCTCACAAAATAAAGAACCCTTTAAAAATAAAAAATCAACATTAAAATATTTAGAAAATCTATTATGTAATAATGCATTTTATGCAAATATTTCTTTTGGAAAATTGAATACTATTATTTATCACAATAAAAATATATTTAACATCAAATCCTTATCAGATCAAATTGAAATACAAAGTAATGGAAAAATAATGTTAAACGCTGATGGAAATTTTGAAGAATTAGAGATATACTCTTTAACTCAAAAAGAACAAAACGAATGTTTTTTGATATCTAAACTCTTAAAAGAATTTGAAATAAAAGATATTCAAACTGTTTTTTTAAATCGAAAAGAAAAAGAAATATTTGAGACTACTATTAAGGGGGAAATCAAAAAAAATAATACTGAAGTCCAAATAAAGATCAAAGGCGAAAAAAATAATTTCAAATTAGATGAATTATATATTAATAGTATGCTGCAAACAGTTCAGTTTTATGAAGAAGATAAAGATTTTTTCTTGAAATTTTATGGAAGAAAATCATGGAAAGAAAATAGTATTAATTTGACTTATTTAGATTCTATCTACCAGGAATTAATTGTTTTTTACAAACAAAAGAATTGGGAAATTATTGATTTTCGTTAAAATTAAAAACTTCTTCTATACTATATTCATCATATTTCCATAATTTAAATGCCTCATTACGAAATGCATTATTTTCCTGAAGAATAAACTTATAATATGCACCTAAAATTTCTACCTCATCGGAAAAAATAAAATTATTCAAAAAAAGATTCAAAAAATATGTTCCACACCTATAACCTTTATAAACATAAGGGTTTTGAGGATTTACAGAAAAATACTTATAAAAAGATTTGATAAATTCTTTATACTCAAACAATGGCTTTTCTTCACTAACATAATGCACATTTAAATAAAATTTTTCTGAGTGTTCAATTAAATCAAAATCCCTAATTTTTTCATTACAAAAAACAATCATATTTGTATCTTTTAACGCATATAGTCGAGAGATTAAGTCTGTCACAAAAGTTTTGTCAGCGGACGGGATGAATACAATATCAGATATTTTATTTATTTCTTTCTCCGTCATTTCTTCTGAAATAGTGGGTTTCTCAATTATATAGTAATTCACATTATCTTTCCATTCTTTTAAAGAATATGAAACCAATCTCTTTTTTTCTATTTCATTCTCTCTTAAAAACACAGAAACAGTGTGATTAGAAGTTTGATGTTTTAAAAATTTATTAAAAATATAATCAGATGTATATGATATTTTTTTATCTAATTCAGATTGTAAAAAATATACATTATCATGATAATCACCAGATAATGAATTAGCCTGTAATGGAGAAACAAAGATTCCATTATGATTTGAAAGAACATTTACTAAATAATCAAAATTATCTTGATATAAAGGACCAAAAATTATATCAATTGAATCTAAATTATTATTTGTTAGTGTTTTTTTAATTGAATCAATACTGTCGTACGTATCAAAAACATTAACATTTAACTCAATTTTATAATTACTCATAAATTCTTTAAAAGAAAAAAGAATTCCAGAATAAAAATCCAATGAAATTCTAGATTTGGAAAGAAATCTATTATAATTCAACTTTTTTTGAGGCGTATTTAAGATTATTGAATCTGTTGTGTTAGAAAAAAAAGGAAGAAAAATAGCTATATTAATTATAGAATCTATTCGTTGAAAAAATAAACTATCAACATCATGCTGAATCAATGTATCTAAAATAGTATAATCTAATAAAGTATCTATTTCTTCTAAAGTAATTTCAGTTCTAACCGTATCATTTAAAAAATCTCTTACAAATGAATTTTTTTCAGTAATAATAATTTTAATTTCTCTTACCTCAGGACAATCACTCAAAAATTTACATTTTTTTAATGCGGGATTATACTTGATTATTTTTCTTTTTGGGAGGCCATATTTTAATTTTAATGAATGATAAGTATCTTCTTTTAAAATTTTATGAATAATATAATCATCAGAAAATTCCATGCCATTATTCTGACAAAAAATTACAATTGGAAACAAAAAAAGAAGTATATAAAATAATTTCATAAATAATATTATTCCCATTCAATTGTTGCAGGTGGTTTGGAGCTAATATCATAAACAACTCTATTTACACCTTTTACTTTATTTATTATTCTATTAGAAACATTTGATAAAAATTCTACTGGAAGATGAGCCCAGTCAGCAGTCATTCCATCAGTTGACGTCACAGCCCTTAATGAAACTACATTTTCATAAGTTCTTTCATCTCCCATAACACCAACAGTTTTAATAGGAAGAAACATTGCGCCAGCTTGCCACACTTTTCTATATAAACCAGAATCTTTTAAAGACTGAATAAATATGTGATCTACCTCCCTTAATATTGATAAATTTTTTTTATTAACATCACCTATAATTCTAATTGCCAAACCAGGACCAGGAAAAGGATGCCTATTTAATATCTTTTCATCTAAACCAAGATTTTTTCCAACTTCTCTTACTTCATCTTTAAAGATTTCTCTTAAAGGTTCTATAATTTTTAATTTCATTTTCTCAGGCAAACCACCTACATTATGATGTGATTTAATTTTAGCAGAAGGACCACCTGTTGCTGAAACAGATTCAATAACATCAGGATAAACAGTTCCTTGACCTAACCAATTAACACCTTGTATTTGACTTGCTTCTTTCTCAAAAATTTCCACAAATTTATTTCCTATAATTTTTCTTTTTAATTCTGGATCTGAAACACCTTTTAAAGCATCTAAAAAAACATCTTCTGAATCTATACCTTTAATATTTAGACCAATTAATTCATAAGATTTAAGAACATCATGAAATTCATTTTTTCTTAAAAGTCCATTATTGATAAAAAAACAAAATAAGTTTTCACCTATAGCTTTACTTAATAATAGAGCAGCAACACTAGAATCCACCCCACCAGACAACCCTAATAACACTTTTTCAGTACCAATTTTAGATTGTAAACTAGAAACTGAATTTTTTATAAAAGAATCCATATTCCAATTTTGACTACAATTACAAATTTTAGTCAAAAAATTATTTAATATTTTCACTCCATCTTTAGTATGATAAACTTCTGGATGAAACTGAAGGCCAAAAGTGTCTTCATTCTCCAAACAAAAAGCTGCAATTTTCACATCTTTAGTGCTAGCAAGAATTTTAGATTTTTTAGAAATAACTGATATAGTGTCTCCATGAGACATCCAAACCTGAGATTCTAAATTAACTCCATCCATAAGGATATCATTATTTATAAAATTTAATGTTGCCCTACCATATTCTCTAATTTTAGATTTTAAAATTCTACCTCCATCCTGAAACGCAATCAATTGAGCGCCGTAACAAAGGCCTAAAACAGGAATCTTTCCTCTAAAATTTAATGTATTAATTTTTGGGGAACTCTGATCTAAAACAGAACACGGGCCACCTGATAAAATAACACCTTTTGTATTAGAATCTATTTTTGAGAAATTTGAAAAAGGAATAATCTCAGAATACACATTTAACTCTCTTATTCTTCTAGCAATCAATTGAGTATATTGTGAACCAAAATCAATAATGGTAATCTTTTCCATAGATTAAATGTAATGTTATTTAGATTCCTTTTAAAATAATATACCCATTTTCTAAACAATTTATTTTTTTCAAAAGCATGTCAAAAAATTTATCTCCATACTTTAAATAATAAGGGATATAAGAAAAACTTCTTTCTTGAATAAGATTCTTATAATATAAATTAAAATAAATTCGAGTTAAATCGCTCAGAAAATCAGTATGATCTTTTTTTTGATTTTTAATAATTTTCTTCTCTAACTTTAATAAGGTTTTTTCTAATTTTTTACAAACAATAGAAGCATGTACATTTAATGAATTATCAATTTTTTTAGTTTTTTGAATTATTGACTTTGATACACTTCTTAACACATTCGACTCATTAATTAAATTTATTTTCGATTTTTTATATAATGATTTTGACAAAAAATGATCCAAAGGGTGAAGAATATCATTTATATTAATCTTATTTTTATTTAACAATTTCCAATCATCCCAATTAATATTTAAAACAAATGACCTCAATATTAATATTGGAAACTCTTTATTCATTTTAGAAAAAAGGAGTTTAAATTGCAACCAATAGGAGATTTCTGAAGGACCCGCTACATAAACAAGATTTGGTAAAATCATTTCTTGATATAAAGTTCTTAAAATAACATTAGGGCTAAATCTTTCAGGAAATGTTTTTATCTCTTTTAGAATTTCTAATTGCGTCCATTGCTTAGAAGAATTTAATAAAAAATATTTATCCTTTTTTATCAAAACTCTGAATCTTTTAGATCTATAAAAATAAAATAAATTTAATTCTCTTGGCTTAACAATCGGCTTATAATATTTAGAAAACTTTTTTGTTTGCTTAGAAACTAAATTAAAAGAGGTTTGATTTAATATTTCTTCTTTTAAAACAGGAATAAAATGTTTTTTAAGAAGACTGTCATTAGGATCTAAAATTAAAAGCCCATGCTTTCCAAAAAAATATGTTAGTAAAGATCTAATCGAATCAGATAAATTATTGTTTTTAGTATATGTTTGAACTAAAATCCTCTTCAATTCTTTTTTATATGGATAATCTTCAAAAGAATTAAACAAATTCTCAATAAAAAAATCTAAACCTTTTGTTTTTATACAACCAACAGGATGGTTATTATATTTTTTTTTTAATTCATGTGTTTCATTAAACAAATTAAAACTTTTTATTTCATCAAAATCATGATCTTCAGAGGCAATCCAAAAAATGGGAATAATATTCTTTTTTGAAATTTTTGAAATTTCTGAAGAAAGATTAATAATGTTTATAATTTTATAAATCATAAACAGTGGGTTAGCAAATATATTGATCTGATGCCCAGCAGTTATCGTGTATGTGTTTTTAAAGGATAAGATATTTATGTTATTATTAACCTTTTTAAGGTTGGAATTTAAAAAATAAGTTCCCTTATACTGCTTTTTTAAAACAGAAACTAAATCCAACCTAATCTCATTAGATGTTTGTACTTTCTTTATTTGATTTAAAATTGATTTTTTAGATGGAAAAGAAGAAATAAAAGGTTTTATTTTTCTTTTTTGTCCACTATAATCTTTAACAAGACTTGAAAATAAATTTAAATTATCTAAATCTATTACTTCTTTTAAAACCATTACTTTTGAGTAAATAAAGATTCTACAAATTGTTTTTTATCAAATAATTGTAAATCATCTATAGATTCTCCAACACCAATATATTTAATTGGAATATGAAGTTGGTCACAAATACCAATAACAACACCACCTTTTGCAGTACCATCAAGTTTAGTAAGTGCTAAATAATTTATATCGATAACATTCATGAAACTTTTAGCTTGTTCTAGAGCATTTTGCCCTGTAGATGCATCTAAAGCTAAAACTAATTCATGTGGAGAATTCGGAATTAATTTATTACAAACATTTTTAATTTTTAATAACTCATTCATTAAATTAACTTTATTATGCAATCTTCCTGCAGTATCTAATAAAACATAATCCATTTTTTTAGACAATGCAGATTGAACAGTATCAAAAACAACAGAGGCGGGGTCTGAGCCAATTTTTTGTTTTATAATAGGAACATCTGCTCTTTCTGCCCAAGATGAAAGTTGTTCTATTGCTGCTGCTCTAAATGTATCTGCCGCACCAATAATAACTTTTTTTCCTTCTTTTTTTAATACATGAGCTAACTTACCTATAGTAGTAGTTTTCCCTACTCCATTAACTCCAACAAACATAATAACATAAGGAACATTGGATGAGTTTTTATGTACATCATTTTTGTTATTTTCAATAGAAACAAGTTTTATGATTTCATCTTTTAAAATTTTTCTCAATTCATCATTGTTCAAATAAGAATTTTTAGTAACAAAAGCTTCAACGGAATCTATAATTTTTATAGTTGTAGAAACTCCTATATCACAAGAAATAAGTAATTCTTCTAAATCTTCTAAAACATCTATATCAATTTTATTTTTAGCAGAAAAAAATCTATTAACCTTTCCCCAAAAACCTTCTCTTGTTTTAGAAATAGCTTTATCTAATTTTTCATTTTTTTTAGATGAAAAAGCATCGAAAAAACTTGATTTTTTTTCCGGCTCAGGTTCCGGCTCAGGTTCTGGCTCTGGTTCTGGTTCCGGCTCAGGTTCTGGTTCTGCCTCAGGTTCAGGTTCAGGTTCTGGTTCTGGTTCTATTGAAAAAATTTCAGTAACTGATTTTTGATTTTCTTTTGGTATATCTTTCTTTAAAAGATCCTCTTCTTTTACTAAATCTTCTTTTTTTGTGCTTTTTTTAGTAAAAAAGTCTTTTATTTTTTTAAAAAATGCCATAATTCACGTAATAGATTATAGCTAAATATAAAAAAGATGCTTTTTGTTTTATTTATTTTCAAAAAAAGTTTTTAACTGATCTTTGGGAATAATCTGTTCTTTGAAATTATACACACCCGTCTTTTCTGAACGAATCATCTTAATTGCTTTGGTGAAATCTTTACCACCTTTTTTTTGTAATGAAGCTACTACTTTTTTTGCCATAACAATTATTTTATTTCCTTATGAATAGTATACTTCTTAAGGATTGGGTTGTATTTTTTCATCTCTATTCTATCAGGTGTGTTTTTTTTATTTTTAGTCGTAACATACCTAGACGTGCCCTTAACGCCACTAGTTTTATGCTCCGTGCATTCTAAAATAACCTGTACTCTGTTTCCTTTTTTTGCCATATGTTTTTAACAATTGGAATGCAATTTTAAACAAAAAATAGCACTCAAACAAAAAGTATTAAACAAAATAAACTACTTAATTTTTTTTATACCTAATAAAAATAAATTCTCTGCTATATTAAAATTAGATATATTAGACTTGTTAAACTCTATTTTTTTCCAATTTCCCTCAGGGTATAACCAATCATGACCCGAATCATTTATCTTTGCTAAAATAGGCATGTCAAAATCAGGCACAGCATCCCACCTAAAATTTAAAAAATATTTATTTCTTTTTTTACTGAAAAAATACTCAAAAATAGGTAAATCAGCTTCAAATAAATATTGCTGAAAAAAAGCTGTTAAATCATAATTAAAATAACTTTGAATATATTGGATTATATCATTAGTATTTACAATTTTATGTTTAAAATCAAACTGCAAACCTTTTATGACACTGTCCCAAACACTGTCATTTCTAAAACTAGACCTTAATGTATGTAGTATCCAGCTTCCTTTATAATACATGTCAGTAGAAGAAAAAATATCTGATTTAATAGGAAATTGATTCTTAATTCTTTTTTTCTGATAATTTAAATAAACTATCATATCATCATAACTATGTGTTTTTTCAACATATAAAGCCTCTGAATATGTCGCAAATGCTTCATGTATCCACATATCACTTATATTGCCCATGCTAATATTATTTCCCCACCACTCATGAGCTGTTTCATGTATAATAATAAAATCAAAATCTATATCAGAGGGAAAATTACCCAAATAACCTTTTTTAAATTGGTTGCCATAAGCAATACAAGTTTGATGTTCCATGCCTAAATAAGGAGTTTCAACAAGAGCATATCCGTCAGAATAAAAAGGAAATGGACCAAATTTTTTTTCAAAAAAATGAAGCATAGGTTTGACCTGAGAAAAATGTTTAACTGCAATATCAAAATTTTCTTTTAAAACATAATAATCAAGATTCAAAACTCCATCAATACCTAACAATGTATCTGAAAAGTGTTTGTAATCTGCAATATTAACTGATAAATTATAATTATTTATTGGATAAGAGTTTTTCCAAACAAAAAGCTTTTTGTTAAAACCATTCACGATAGTATCTTTTGAAAATAACAAATCTCCATTTGAAACAACTTTTAAATTTTCTGGAACCGTCGCAGAAAACCTAATACTATCTGCCTCATCATATAACACATCATGACCTGGCCACCAAACACTAGAGCCAATACCTTGACAAGCAACACCAATCCAATCATTACCAAAAGAATCTTTTTCCCAAACAAAACCACCGTCCCAAGGAGCATTTTTTGCAATTTGTGGTTTTCCCTTATAAAAAACTTCAATATCATAATTCCCCATATTTAAAGAATCATTTAAGAAAATGGAAATATTATTATTAATGTGCTTAAAATCACATTTTGAATCCAAAAATAAAATACTGTCTATAATAAAATTTGGAAACAAATTTAATTGTAAAGTGTCTATTCTTTCTAAAACATTAAAGAAAATAGTATTACTCCCTTTTATGGATTTTTTTTCGATATCAAAATCTAAATTCAAATCATAAAAATACACATCGATTTTCTGTATTTGAGAAAAAGAAGAAGAAGAAAATAATAGAAAAAAAAGAAGAAACTTTGTCACTATTTGGACTTAATTTCTTTCAATACAGCTGAAATTCCTTTTTTATTAATATTTCTAATAGCAGAGGTAGATAATTTAAGAGTCACCCATTTATTTTCTTCAGGAATAAAAAATCTTTTCTTAACAAGATTAACATTAAACTTTCTCTTTGTTTTCTTGTTAGAGTGAGAAACATTATTCCCCACCATTGCTTTTTTTCCTGTCACCTGACAAACTCTAGACATAATATACTTATTTAGAAGGGCAAATATAATATTTTTATTTAAAACTAAAGAATCTCTTTTCTCAATTCATTTAGAACAGATCTAGTAGTAATTAAAATATTATTAGACCTAGTTGATTTTAAAATAATTTTCTTTGTTATAATTTTCTTTTTTGATGCTACACATAGCCAAGCTGTTTTTTCATCTTGTTTATCAAAAGGCCCCATAAAACCACTTGTTGCCAAACCAAAAGAAGAATTAAATTTTTTCATGACTGATTTAGCCATTTCCTCGACCACCTCTTTACTTACTACACCATGTTTTTTAATAGTATTTAAATTTACATTAAGGATCTCTGTTTTTGTATATTCAGAATACGCAATAACTGAACCAATTAACACTTGAGAACATCCAGGAATTGAAGTTAATATTTTTGAAATCGCTCCACCAGTACAGCTTTCTGCAATAGCAATTTTGATTTTTTTTTTGATTAATATAGAAACAATCACATGTTGTAATGATACTTCACCATAACTAAAAATCAAATTTCCTAGTATGTTATTTAATTTATTTTTTAAAACAGAAAAAACATCCTCTGTATTATCTGTTTTTTTATGAAATCTTAATTTAACAATTATATTGTCTGGAAGATATGACATTATATAACCCTTTGGTACTTCTTTTTCAAATTGATTCAACAAAATAGCTAATTTGCTTTCTGAAACACCAATAGTATTTACCTGTAAAAAATTATTTTTTATTTTCTTTTTTTGAAAAAAATGGAGAAAAAAATTTAATGCCATTAACTGCATTTCTGAAGGAACCCCTGGAAAAGCAACATAGTTTGTTTGTTTTTTCTGATACCATAAACCTGGAGCAGTTCCAATTTTATTATTAATTAATTTTGGCTTTTTTTTATCAAAAAATGAATCTAAAGCCTCTAAAGTAACATCATCGCTAGTTGGACCAAGACCACCAGTTAAAAAAACAAAATCTACTGATTTTATATTATTTAGCTCTTGTACAATCAAAGAAACTTCATCTTTTATAAATACTACACTATCTACTAAAACATCTTGATTTAATAAATTTTTAATCAAAAAGCTTGAGTTTAAGTCCTTAGTAAAACCATTTAATATCTCATTACCTATAATGATTATTTTTGCATTCAACATAGTCTATTTTGCTATATTTACGGATCTGGTTTCTCTAATAACAGTAACTTTAACTTGTCCAGGATAAGTCATTTCATTTTGAATTCTTTGAGAAATATTATATGATATTTTTTTTGATTGCTCATCAGAAACCTTATTACTTGAGACAATTACACGTAATTCTCTTCCTGCCTGAATAGCATACGCATTGGAAACGCCTTTTTCAGCTATAGCCATTTCCTCTAAATCTTTTAACCTTTTTATATAAGCCTCAACAACTTCTCTCCTTGCTCCTGGTCTTGCCCCAGATAACGCATCACAAACTTGAACAATTGGGGATATCAAATTGTCCATCTCTATCTCATCATGATGAGCTCCTATTGCATTACACACTTCTCTACTTTCCCCTAATTTCTCTGCCCACTTCATTCCTAATATTGCATGTGGTAACTCTGGCTCATCATCTGGAACTTTTCCAATATCATGTAAAAGTCCAGCTCGCTTTGCAAGCTTAACATTTAAACCAAGTTCAGATGCCATAATAGCACAAAGATTAGCGACTTCTCTAGAATGCTGAAGTAAATTTTGACCGTAAGAAGATCTATACCTCATTCGACCAACTATTCTAATTAATTTCGGATGTAATTTATGTATACCTAAATCAATTATTGTACGCTTACCTATATCAATAATTTCTTGTTCAATATTATCTTTTGTTTTTTTAACTACTTCCTCAATTCTAGCCGGATGAATTCTCCCATCTTTTACTAATTTATGAAGTGCAAGCCTAGCCACTTCTCTTCTGACAGGATCAAAACATGACAAGATAATTGCTTGCGGAGTATCATCAACAATAATTTCAACACCCGTGGTAAACTCCAAAGTTCTAATATTTCTTCCTTCTCTTCCTATAATTCTCCCTTTCATATCATCACTTTCAATATTAAAAACAGAAACACTATTATCAACACCTTCTTCTGTGGCTACTCTTTGTATACTCTGAATAATAATTTTTTTTGCTTCAAGATCAGCCGTCATTTTAGCTTCTTCAATAGAATTTTGAATAAAAGCCATAGCATCAGTTTGAGCTTCACCTTTTAAAGACTCAACGAGTTGTTCTGTAGCTTTTTTCTTTGATAAACCAGAAATATTTTCTAATAAAGAAACCTGTTTAGAATGTAAAGAATCTAACTCTTTAGACTTTCTATTCAATGCTGATAACTTTTTATCAAATTCCTCTCTATCTGTCTTTAAAATTAATTCTTTTCTATTTACTCTTTCTAAATTTTTATTTAACCCTTTCTCTTTTTCTTTAATTTTGGTTTCCTTGTCTAAAATTTTTTTTTCTCTATTATTAATAACATTTTCATGTTGAACTTTTAATTCTAAAAACTTTTCTTTGGCTTGTAAAATTTTATCTTGCTTTAACTGCTCACTTATTTTTTTTGCGTTTTTTATAATTCCTATACCTTCTTTGTTAATAGCATATTTATAGTAGACAAAAAAACATATTGCAGCAATACAAAAACCTGTGAGAATTGCAATTGAAAATAAAACCCAATCCATACATTATTAATTAATAATTAAACAAACTGAGAAACTACTTAATAACCTTAGACAAGGATTCATTAAGCATATTAAGGTCTTGCATTATATCTTTTTCTAGAATATCATCATTTTTTTTCTTTTTCTCTAATTCTACAGATAGACTTAAAGCACACATTGCTAATAAATCCTGATTATCTTTTACAGCGTATTTTTCACTAAAATCTTTAATTATTTTATTAATCTTCAAAGAAGATTTTCTCATAATTTCTTCATCAGAAGCATTGATTTTCATAGGGTACAATCTATCTGAAATACTTAGTTTTATATTTAATTTTGACATAATTAATTATTCAATAATGCAATACATTTATCTATTTCTCTTAAAAACATATTAATCTTTTTCTTAGCCAGCACATTATCATTTTGGTTATTTTGAAAAGAATTAGAAATAACAACCTCATTTAAACGGTGATTTAAATTCTTAATATTTGATTTCAATAAACTTATTTCTTGTAAAAGATTTTCTTTTTGCTCAAGTAAAATTTTATTTTCTTGAGTGAGCAGACTATGAGAATCTATTAACTTTTCAAGTTTTTCACCAACTTTATTTAATAAAACTTTCAAAATTTCAATAAAAAGATTAATATATATAACAAATATAAGTAAACATAATTATATTTATTTGAGACAATCAAAAGATTAATCATGATTTTAAATTATTCGAAAAAATATACATTTTTCATTTTTTTATTTCATTTTTTTTCAGCATTTCATCTCAAGAAAAATACAAAAAAGATTTTTTTATTTCTCCTTTAGATATCCCTCTGACTCTTTCAGGGACATTTGGAGAAATACGAACTAATCATTTCCATTCTGGAATAGATATCCCAACAAATCGAAAAACAGGTTATCCAATATATGCCTGCGCTGATGGATATGTGTCTAGAATAAAAGTTTCTCCTTGGGGGTTTGGAAAAGCTATTTATTTAAATCATGAAAATGGATTAACAACTGTTTATGCTCACTTAGAAGCATTTAACAACTCTATTCAACGGTATATATTACAAAAACAATACAGTCAAAAAAAATTCAGCCTTGATATGACACTAGAAAAAAATGTTTTTCAAGTAAAACAAGGAGATGTAATAGGATACACAGGAAGTTCAGGGAATTCAACAGGGCCGCATTTACATTTTGAAGTAAGAGAATCAATATTACAAAAACCTATTAACCCAATGTATTTTTCCTTCCCAATAAAAGATACTACCAAACCTATTATAAAATCTATTTTTATATATCAAAAAGAAAATAATGAATCATTCCAAAGAAAGGAATATGCTGTAAAAAACAACACTGTTTTTCCAAATAAAATATCGGGAGAATTTGGAATTGGATTAGAAACTTATGATAAAAATGACAACTCAAGTATAAAAACAGGAATTAACTCTATAAAAATATTCCTAGATCAAAAACTATATTATCACTTTAAAATAAATGAGTTTTTATTTAGCGAAAAAAGATATGTCAATTCACACATTGACTATAAAGAACGAAAAAAAAGTAGAAGAAAAATTCATAAATGTTTTTTAGAAAAAAACAATAAACTAAATAACGCTTATTTAGAAGCAAAAAATCAGGGGATATTAAATAATTTAAAAACAGGGAAACACGAAGTAAAAATTATTGTTTCAGACACCTATAATAACTCATCAGAAATGACATTTTTCTTTAATTATGAAAACAAAAATGTTGAGAAAAAAATAAAAAATGAAATAAACCAAGACGATTATTATATAAATTCTGAAGAAGATTTTATTTTTAAAACCAATGAAGTAAGTGTAATGATAGAAAAAGGAAATTTATATGGTAACTGTTATTTTGTGTTTAAAGAAGTGAAAAAAGACAATTTAAACAACTCTTATGAAATTGGGAACCCTTATATTCCAATACATAAAGGGCTATATATATCCATAAAACCAAATTATTTCAGCGAAAAAGATGAAAAAAAACTAGCTTTAGCACAATTAAAAAATAATAAGTGGAGTTATATAAAAAGTGATTGGGAAGACGGAAAACTAAAAGGCTTTGTGAAAAATTTTGGACATTTTACAGTAATAAAAGATGAAATAAAACCTACAATAAAAGCAATCAATTTAAAAGAAGAAATGAGCGCCAAAAAATCTATCAAATTCAGAGTTCAAGATAACTTTTCTGGAATTGCTTATTATACTGCAACTTTAAATAACGAATGGATATTGCTGGAATACGATGCAAAAAACAACTTACTAGAACATTTTTTTATTAATGAACCTACTAATCAAAAACACAAACTCATACTTACTGTAAAAGATGGACTAAAAAATGAACAGAAACAAGAATTTTATTTTAAAAGGTAAACATGAAATTATATCTTAAAATATTATTATTATTATTATTTTCTAGCACATTTATTTTCTCTCAAGGAATCATAATTAAAGGGACTTTGACGGATGAAAATGGAAATTATTTAAAAGATGTAAATATAAGAGAGAAGAAAACTGAAAGAGGAACTATAACAAATGGGAATGGAACGTATGTGCTTAATCTTCCATATCAAAAAAAATACACCATAACATTTTCACATATAAATCATTTAAATAAAATAATTGAAATCAGTTTTAAAGAGGTTCAAAACGAAATGAAACTAACTAAAAAAAGTTACTTGTCTAGAAATATTACTTTATCAAAATCAAGTGATATTTTGAATAATGTTGACTTAATATCTAATGAGAAAAATAGATTTCAAGCTGTAACACAAATAAAACTTGAGACAATAGAAAAAATACCAACAATTTCAGAAAGCATAGAATCTTTATTGAAATCTCTACCAGGAGTAACATCAAATAACGAATTAAGTAATCAATATTCTGTTAGAGGAGGGAGTTTTGATGAAAATTTAATTTATGTAAATGGAATTGAAATTTATAAATCTTTTTTAACTAAATCTGCACAACAAGAAGGTTTAAGTTTCATAAATCCTAATCTAATTGAATCAATAAACTTTTTTCCTGGTGGATTTGAAGCAAAATATGGCGACAAACTGTCTTCAGTTTTAGATGTAAAATATAAAGAACCTATCAAAACCAAAAGAAACTTTTCCATGAGCTTCATGGGGACCAATCTAACATTACAAGGAAATAGTAAAAATTATAGATTTTCCTACTTATTAGGACATAGATACAAAACAAATCAATTTTTAATTAATTCATTAGATTTAGAAGGAAATTTTATTCCTAAGATGCATGATTTTCAAGCATATTTCACATATCAATTAAATACTGAAACAGAATTGAGTTTTTTGGGTTACCATTCTAATAACGTATATGAAATGATCCCTGAAAATAGAGAAACCCAATTTGGCACAATTAGTGAATCACTACAATTAAATGTGTATTTTGATGGACAAGAAATTGATAAATTCAAAACAACACTTGCTGCTGCCAGCTTAAACATCTCTCCTAACGAAGCAACAAATTTAAAATTCACAACATCTCTATATAGAACGAAAGAAGAAGTTTTTTATGATATCCAAGGTGAATATTGGTTAGGCCAATTGGAAAATAACATTGGATCTGATGAATTTGGAGATGTCGTAGTAAATAGAGGGATAGGTTCATATATGAACCATGCTAGAAATGAGATATATGCTGATGTTTTCAATACATACTTTGATGGAAAACTAAATCTTTTCAATCATCAAGTCAATTTTGGAATAAAGTTTCAGTATGAAAAAATAAATGATAATATTAGAGAATGGGAAGCCATAGATTCTGCTGGATACTCTATTTCAAACACCAATGGAACAGATTTGGAAATGTACAATTTTATAAAAGGGAGTACTAATTTACATTCCAAAAGAATAACCAACTATATTCAAGCAAAGTCTAAAAACTATTTATTAAATAATAATGCAACAATAAATTATATTGCCGGAATAAGAACAAATTATTGGGATTTTAATAATGAATTCTTCATAAGTCCAAGATTAATTATTGGATATAAACCTGAATGGGAAAAAGATTTTGTTTTTTCTGGGTCAATTGGATCATATAACCAATCTCCATTCTTTAGAGAAATAAGAAACAAATATGGAGACATCAATCAAAATATAAAATCCCAAAAATCCATTCATTATGTAATAAGTTCAGACTATCAATTTAAAATGTGGAAACGACCATTTAAATTTAATGCTTCGATTTACTACAAATATCTTTGGGATCTAATACCATATGAAATCAATAATCTTCAAATTAATTATTTAACTGATAATATTGCCACTGGCTATGCTACTGGGTTAGATTTAAAATTATATGGAGAGTTTGTGCCAGGAGTAGATTCTTGGTTCAGTATGTCTTTATTAAATACACAAGAAGATATATTGGGAGATGGATATGGCTTTATTCCAAAACCAACAGATCAAAGGTTTAAATGCTCTATCTTCTTTCAAGACTATTTACCTAAAGCTCCAAAATATAAAGTTAATTTAAGTTTAAATTATGGGAGCGGATTACCATTTGGCGCAAATAACTCTAGAAGAGATCAACAAACAATGAGAATGCCTTCTTACAAAAGAATGGATATTGGGTTTTCAAGAATAATAAAAGGCCCTGAATTTACATCAAAAAATAAATTCTTTAATTTTTTTAATAATGTAACAATTAGTGCAGAAATATATAATCTTCTTGGAATAAGAAACACTGGATCCTACATATGGATTACTGATTCAGGAAACAATAAATACGCTGTACCTAATTATCTAACTTCTAGACTACTGAACTTAAAATTATCTGCAGAATTTTAGATTCATTTCAAAATACATTAAGATGTGAAAATCATTTTAATAAATATTTCTTTTTTACAGTACCATCATCATATATCTCTATATAAAAACCATTATTACTGGTGTTTCTCCCTAAAACATCTACAACTTGAATAAGTTTTTTGTTTGGATTAAAATAATGTAAAGAATTATAAGCACAGAAACTATTTTCTAAAAGACCTATTCTTTGCCCAATAAGAACATCTATCATTTTATCTACCTGACACATTGTAAACATACACATGCAAGCATCATTTGTGTAATCCATAAAATTCATAGTCATATCTAAAGAACCACAACTTTCTTGAGGAAAAGAAGGGCAACCAAAAGTTGAAGATGAAATTGGAGGAGTATCTTCACAACCATCCCAATCAGAACAACCAGCATAAAAAGTATGTTCTAAACCAAAAAAATGGCCTATTTCATGAGTAGCTGTTCTGCCTAAATTATATGGAGAAGGGCTATTTATAACAACACCTAAATACTCATAATCAATAACAACTCCATCTAAAGAAGCATCAGCCCCTGGATAAGTTGCAAACCCTAGTAAATTACCACTTAAATTACAAACCCAAATATTTAAATATTTCTCCGTATCCCAAGGGTCAATCCCTCCTTCTGAAGTTATTTTCATTTTATCTTCACTCATAGAAAAAGATTCTAAATCAGTATATGTCCTTGTAATACCAGAAGTTCCATTTCCTAATGGATCCAATTGAGCTAAACAAAAACGTATACCAGATGAAGATGCAACATTTAAAAATGTATCGGGAACATTGCTAAAATCTTCATTTTCAGTATTATAGTCATTGTTTAAAACTTCTAACTGAGAAATTATTTGATCATCTGAAATATTTTCCTGATCATTATTATATATAATATGAAAAACAACTGGAATATCATATTGCCCTATTTGACTCAAACCTCTATCACTAAAATTTGACACATTAAAGAGTCCTTTTGAAATCAGAAACTCTCTATATAATTCTGATCCACATTTTTCTTGTGAAAAAGTACTCGAAAAAACTAAAAAAAATATTAAAATTAATCTCATTTCTTATAAGAATCAAAAACATTTTTAATGATATCAACACAATCCATTAATTGCTCTTCAGTAATCACAAGTGGAGGAGCAAATCTAATTATATTACCATGAGTTGGTTTTGCTAACAGACCTCGTTGTTTTAATTCTAAACAAATATTCCAGGCTGTTTTACTCTCAGCAGAATCATTCACTTCTATAGCATTCAGAAGACCTTTTCCTCTAACTTCTTTTATTAAAGGGCTAGATAAATTAGATAAATCTTTTCTGAAAATTGCGCCTAAAAACTCTGCTTTTTCACATAAATTTTCATCTTTCACAATTTGTAAAGCTGTCATAGCAACTTTACATCCTAATGGATTTCCACCATAGGTAGACCCATGTTCTCCTGGTTTTATACAAAGCATAATATGATCATCTGCTAAGACTGCAGAAACAGGAAAAACCCCTCCCGATAAAGCTTTTCCTAAAATTAGTATGTCTGGTTTTACATTTTCATGATCACATGCTAACATTTTCCCTGTCCTTGCAATACCTGTTTGGATTTCATCTCCAATAAATAAAACACCAAATTTTTCACATAATTTTTTTAATTCATATAAAAATCCATCAACAGGAACCTTAACACCTGCCTCACCTTGTATTGGTTCAATTAAAATTCCTGACACTAGAGGATCTTCAATTAACACTTTTTCTACCGCAGCCAAATTATTATATTCAACTGAAATAAAACCAGGTGTATATGGGCCAAAATTTTTCCTAGCATCTGGATCATTAGAGAAAGAAATTACAGTAGTTGTTCTGCCATGGAAATTTCCATCAAAAACAATAATTTTTGCTTTATTGGAAGCTATCCCTTTTTTTTCATAAGCCCATTTTCGACATAATTTTATAGCTGTCTCCACGCCTTCTGCACCTGTATTCATTGGTAATAATTTATCATAACCAAAAAGAGAAGAAGTATATTTCTCAAATTCACCTAATACATTGTTATGAAAAGCTCTTGAGGTTAAAGTCAGTAAGGTTGATTGTTTTTGAAGAGAATCTATAATTCTAGGATGACAATGCCCTTGATTCACCGCAGAATAAGCCGAAAGAAAATCATAATATTTCTTCCCTTCCACATCCCAAACAAATACACCATCCCCCTTACATAAAACTACTGGTAAAGGATGGTAATTATGTGCGCCATATTTTAATTCTAAATCTAAAAAATCCTGAGTATTCATAATAAAGTAATAATATATATACAAAGATAGCTATTTTTGTAGTATGAAAAAGGTTATGTTAAAACCTAAAAAAGGAGAAATC
>CACAKI010000010.1 GCA_902533035.1 uncultured Bacteroidota bacterium
CAATATCCTGAGAATCTTGATTGTCATCATTTAATTCTGTTTCTTCTTCACCAGATATTTCAACTTTTGCAACAGCAGCTATGATATCATCATTCTTTAAATTAATCAACCTAACTCCTTGAGTAGCCCTACCCATTACTCGCATATTATCAACAGACATTCTTATTGTGATCCCAGATTTATTGATTATCATTAAATCATCTCCATCTTTTACATTTTTTATAGCAATTAAATTACCTGTTTTATCAGTTACATTAATTGTTTTAACACCTTTTCCACCTCTATTAGTAGTTCTGTAATCTTCTACTTTTGATCTTTTTCCATAGCCATTTTCTGAAACAACTAAAACTTCTGACTCCACATCATCAACGCAAATCATACCAATAACTTTATCTTTATCACTAGCTAATCTTATTCCTCTAACTCCAGTACTACCTCTACCCATTGAACGAGCTTTTTCTTCATTAAACCTTATACATTTACCAGATTTTAAAGCCATCATAATATCCATAGAACCATTTGTTAATTTTGCTTCTAATAATTGATCACCCTCTCTAATATTAATAGCCTTTATTCCATTTTGACGAGGACGAGAATAAGATTCCAAAGAAGTCTTTTTTATAACCCCTTTTTTAGTACACATTAATATATAATTAGAATTTATATAATCTTCATCCTTTAAATTATCTACATTAATAAAAGCCATAACCTTATCATCAGATGGAATATTTATTAAATTTTGTATAGCTCTACCTTTTGCGGTTTTTGAGCCCTCTGGAATTTCATAAACTTTTAACCAAAAACATTTCCCATTTTCTGAGAAAAACAACATATAATTATGATTGGTAGCAATAAAAATGTGCTCTAAAAAATCTTCATCTCTAGAAGACGCCCCTCTATGTCCAACACCACCTCTGTTTTGCTGTCTGTATTCAGATAAAGGAGTTCTTTTAATATAACCCAAGTGTGAAATTGTAATAACAACTTTTTCATTTGGTATCATATCTTCAATGCTTAAATCAGCGCTAGAATATTCTATCTGTGTTCTTCTTTCATCTCCAAATTTTTCTTTTACATCTTTAAAATCATCAATTAACATATCTAACCTTAAGTCTTCATTATTTAAAATTTCATTAAGGGATTTAATTTTTTCCATTAAATCTTGATGTTCTTTTTTAATTTTATCCCTCTCAAGACCCGTAAGTTTTTGTAAACGTAAATCTAAAATTGCTTTTGCTTGAACCTCTGATAAATTATAATTATTAATTAATCCATTTCTCGCCTCTTCTGGAGTATGAGATTTTTTAATTAAAGCAATAATGTCATCTAAATTATCAAGAGCAACTAAAAGCCCTTGTAAGATATGCGCTCTTTTTTCGGCTTGCTTTAAATCAAATTTTGTCTTTCTAATAAGAACATCATGTCTATGTGCGACAAAAAGTTGAATAATTTGTTTTAGATTTAATAACTTAGGCCGCCCTTTTACTAAAGCAATATTGTTGATGCTAAATGATGATTGTAACTGAGTATATTTAAATAATTTATTTAAAACAATATTTGGAATAGCATCTCTTTTTAAAACATAAACTATTCTCATTCCTCTTCTATCAGACTCATCTCGTATATCTGATATTCCTTCTATTTTTTTCTGATTAATTAGATCTGCTGTTTTTTTAATCATATCAGATTTATTAACCTGATAAGGTATTTCTGTAACTATGATAGCTTCTCTATTATTTTTCAGCTCTTCAAAATGTGTTTTAGAACGAAGAACCACTCTCCCTTTACCCGTTTCAAAAGCCTGTTTCACACCTTCGTATCCATAAATAATTCCCCCGGTTGGAAAGTCAGGAGCTTTTATAAACTCCATTAAATCAGAAACCTCTATCTTTCCTCTAGATTCTATATATTTTATAATACCATCTAGAACTTCACTTAAATTATGTGGAGCCATATTAGTAGCCATTCCTACAGCAATACCACTAGCCCCATTAACTAAAATAGCAGGTATTCTAGTAGGTAACACCGTTGGCTCTTTTAAAGTGTCATCAAAATTTAATTGAAAATCTACAGTGTCTTTTTCTATATCGGACAGCATCTCTTCAGCTATTTTTCGTAACCGAGTCTCAGTATAACGCATAGCAGCAGGACTATCTCCATCAATTGAACCAAAATTTCCTTGCCCATCAACCATTTGATATCTCAAAGACCACTCTTGAGCCATTCTAACCATTGCATCATAAACAGAACTATCTCCATGTGGATGGTATTTACCAAGAACCTCACCAACTAATCTAGCAGATTTTTTGTGAGCTCTATTTGACATAAGTCCTAACTCATGCATTCCATATAATATTCTTCTATGAACTGGTTTCAAACCATCTCGAACGTCAGGTAGGGCTCTAGAAACAATCACGCTCATTGAATAATCAATGTAAGCCGATTCCATTTCATTAACTATATTTATCGGTATAATTTTCTGTTGATTTTCACCCCCTTTTAAATCTTGATTATCCATGAAATATTAATTTTTAAAACATAAAATTTATAAGCTCACAATATAAGTTATATATATCAATTTTTATCACTAAAATCCAATGTTTTTAATAACAATTTATTAAAAATAATATGTTTTGATTTTTTAATTATAAAAGTCGTTATATTTGACTATAGAATCAATATAAATATGGAGCAAAGTTTTTCAAATAGAATCAAAGAAGTAATAAGTTATAGTAGAGAAGAAGCTTTAAGATTAAGCCATGCTTTCATTGGAACTGAACATCTATTACTTGGAATATTAAGAGAAGGAGAAGGAGGAGCTATTGATATTTTAATGAATCTAGAAATAGAATTACCTATTTTGAAAGAAAAAGTAGAAGATTTTGGACAAAAAAATAATATTGAGCAAGCAATAAGTAAAAAACAATTACCCCTAACTAAGCAAGCTGAAAAAGCTTTAAAGACAACATTTTTAGAAGCAAGAAAGTTTGAGAGTACTGTAATTGGAACACCACATTTATTATTATGTATTTTAAGAAATTTTGATGATCCAATTACAAAAATACTGAATGAACTTGATGTAACATATGAAACAGTGAAAAATGAATATAATAATTACTTATTCAAAAAAGAGAAAAAAGAGGAAGATATGTTTAGAGGATCAATAAGTAACGAAGATGAAACTGAAAGAGAATCAAAAAGCTGGACAAGTAAACCAAAAAGTAAATCGAAATCTTTAACCCCAATTCTTGATAATTTCAGTAGAGATATAACAAAATATGCTGAGGAAGGAAAATTAGATCCTGTAATAGGAAGAAAAGCAGAAATAGAAAGAGTATCTCAAGTTTTATCTAGAAGAAAAAAAAATAACCCTTTACTTATAGGTGAACCTGGTGTTGGAAAGTCTGCTATAGCAGAAGGTTTAGCTATAAGGATTGTTAAAAAACAAGTTTCTAGAGTATTATTTAATAAAAAAATATTAACTCTAGACCTACCATCTTTAGTTGCTGGAACAAAATACAGAGGTCAATTTGAAGAAAGAATGAAAGGTATTATGAATGAACTAGAAAAAAATCCTGAAATTATTTTATTTATTGATGAAATTCATACAATAGTTGGAGCTGGAGGCGCTACAGGCTCACTAGACGCTTCAAATATGTTTAAACCAGCATTAGCAAAAGGAGAAATACAATGTATTGGAGCTACTACATTAGATGAATACAGACAATTCATTGAAAAAGATGGTGCTCTAGAAAGAAGATTTCAAAAAGTAATTGTTGATCCTACAACTCCAGAAGAAACAGTAGAAATATTAAAAAATATAAAAGAAAAATACGAAGATCATCATAATGTAATTTATTCTGAAGAAGCCATAAATGCCTGTGTAAATTTAACTACTAGGTATATTACAGATAGATATCTTCCTGATAAAGCAATTGATGCATTAGATGAAGCAGGCTCAAGAGTACATATTACTAACATCAATGTTCCTGAAACTGTTACAAAATTAGAAAAGGAATTAGAACATATTCAACAACAGAAAAAAGAAGTAGTAAAAAAACAAAAATATGAAGAAGCTGCTAAATTAAGAGATACAGAAAAACAGACTGAATCTAAATTAATTGAAGAACAAATTAAATGGGAAGAAAAAATAAAACTAGAAAAAGAATTAGTAACAGAAAATAATGTTGCGGAAGTAGTTTCTATGATTACAGGTATTCCTGTTCAAAGAATAGCAAAAAGTGAAAGCGCAAAACTATCAACTATGTCTAATGACTTAAAAAAGACTATCATTGGACAAGATGAGGCTGTACAAAAAATTGTAAAAGCTATTCAAAGAAATAGAGCAGGACTAAAGGATCCAAACAAACCTATTGGCTCTTT
The DNA here is from genome assembly GCA_902533035.1 of uncultured Bacteroidota bacterium. Taxonomy (GTDB): domain Bacteria; phylum Bacteroidota; class Bacteroidia; order Flavobacteriales; family TMED113. The sequence continues at coordinate 4,384 of CACAKI010000010.1, forward strand.
TATATTTTTAGGCCCAACTGGAGTTGGGAAAACTCAATTAGCAAAAGAATTAGCTAAATACCTTTTTGATTCTGAAAGCGCTTTAATTAGAGTAGATATGAGTGAGTATATGGAAAAATTTGCTGTTTCTAGATTAGTTGGAGCACCTCCAGGGTATGTAGGATATGAAGAAGGTGGGCAATTAACAGAAAAAGTTAGAAGAAAACCATATTCTATTATTTTATTAGATGAAATTGAAAAAGCTCATCCTGATGTTTTCAATCTTTTATTACAAGCTATGGATGACGGAGAAATGACTGATAGCTTAGGAAGAAAAATAGATTTTAAAAATACTGTCATAATTATGACTTCAAATATTGGAACTAGAAAATTAAAGGAATTTGGAGCAGGTATTGGTTTTAGCACAACTTCAAAAAAAGACAATTTAGATGAGCATACAAAAAGTGTTTTAGAAAACTCTTTAAAAAAGACATTTGCTCCTGAATTCTTAAACAGATTAGATGATGTTATATTATTTAACAATCTATCAAAAGCTGATATTGATGTGATAATTGACATAGAGATTAAAAAATTAAAAGAAAGGCTAAAAGACTTAAATTACGAACTAAAACTTACGAAAAAAGCAAAAAACTATATCGCAAAAAAAGGTTTTGATGAAAATTTTGGAGCGAGACCATTAAAAAGAGCTATTCAAAAATATATAGAAGATCCATTTGCAGAAGAAATAATACAAGGGAAGGTTGGTGAAGGTGACCAAATAAAAATTGACTATAATGAAAAAAATGATAAAATTTCTTTATCAAAAAAAAACTAATCCGATTTTAATTCATCTATAATATCTTGACTAATACCCATATTAGAAAAACCTCCGTCGTGATATAAGTTTTGCATTGTTACCATCCTTGTGTAATCAGAAAACAACATCACACAAAATTTAGCACAATCTAATGCGCTTGCATTACCTAATGGAGACATTTTTTCAGAATATTTAAAAAAAGTATCAAAACCCTCTACCCCGCTTCCTGCAGTTGTCATCGTTGGAGATTGAGATATGGTATTAATTCGAACTTTTTTCTTAACACCATAATGGTAACCAAAACTTCTTGCAATCGACTCTAAAAAAGCTTTATTTTCAGCCATATCATTATAACTAGGAAAAGTTCTTTGCGCTGCTATATAAGACAAAGCTAAAACAGAACCCCAAGAATTGACAGCATCTAACTTCATTGAAACCTGTAATAATTTATGAAAAGAAACTGCAGAAACATCTAAACCTTTCATTAAATAATCATAATTCAAATCAGTGTAAGGTCTTTTTTTTCTAACATTAACAGACATTCCAATAGAATGTAATATAAAGTCTATTTTTCCATTAAAAATCTCCATTGATTTAGTTAATAAATTTTCTAAATCTTCTAAAGATGTTGCGTCAGCAGAAATTACTTCTGTATTACATTTTTTTGCTAATTCTTCAATACTTCCTAACCTTAAGGCCGTGGGAGCATTTGTTAAAACTATTTTAGCTCCATTTGCAACACATTCTTCTGCAACCTTCCATGCAATGGATTTTTCATCTAAAGCACCAAAAATAATTCCATTTTTACCTTCTAATAAATTATTCATAGTTTATAAATTTTTCTAATCTTCATAATGATCACAGTTCCTACCATATAACGTACTTATTTCCTTTAAAAATAAACCTCTTGCATATGATTTAAAACTTGATTTAGCTGATTCAAAAGAGTTTTTGCCATACATATTATAACTATAAGCACAGTCATCACCACGCCTATTCCATCTTTCTCCACGAATAGCATATTTTTTTCCTTTTTCGTGCATAATTAATTTCACACCACCACCACTATACCCAAGAGTATATAAGATAGAAATTTCCGCAATTCCATCTTCATCTAAATCAGTTATTTCTGTTTTTTTTAGTGTAATATCTGTATTATTAGGAGCATAATCTTTAATATCCCAAAGTAAATTTCCATTTCCTGTATAATGATATGCTCTCAAATCACAATAATCATACCCATCCCCACAACCTTCTTTGGCTGTAAAAATTAAAGTATTTTTCCCTAAGACATCATACCAAGTATAAATATCAAGAACATTTTTATGGTTTTGAGCTAAAGGCACATCAGAATAATTTGGTTTTGAATATCTAATTTGACCAAAGTTTAATAATGGAATAATAAGAAAAATTAATAATTTTTTCATAATAAAATAGTATCAGTTATTCAAATATTTAACATTTTTTCAGCATTTGCAATAGCTTCGTCAGTTATTTCTTCACCACTTAATAATCTTGCTAATTCTAAAACACGATTTTTATCATCCAATAAATTTATTTTGGTCTCTATTTTTTCATCTCCAAGTTCATTTTTAAAGACCTTGTAATGATCATTTGCAATAGATGCAATTTGAGGTAAATGTGTAATTGCTATGATTTGCTGTTTTTTTGAAATTTCTTTCATAAAAAAACCTACTTTTTCTGCTACTTTTCCTGAAACACCAGAGTCTATTTCATCAAATATTATAGTGGAAGATTTTTTTGTTAAATAAAGATGTTTTTTAATACACAACATTAATCTTGATAATTCACCTCCAGAAGCTACTTTTTGAATTGGTTTTAAATCATGCCCTTTGTTTGCAGAAAAAAGCAACTCTAAGGAATCTTTTCCATAATAATTAAAAGAATCTAAATCTTTAAATGAAAATTGAATTTTAGCATCATTAATACCAAGTTGTTCTAAATCTTGAATTAATTTTAATTCGATATTTTTTGAAAAATCTCTCCTTAATTTTGAAATAGAATTAGAAGCATTGAATAACCACTCTTTATTTTCATTAAAATCTTTTTCCAATCTTGTTATATCTGTTTTTGACAAATCAAGAAAAGATACTTTTTTTGATAACTCTTCTTGTTTTTTAAGTAATTGCTCTACAGAGGAAACTAAATGCTTTTCTTCCAATGAATTAATTAAATTTAATCTCACTTCAAGCTCTTCGATTTTATTCTGATCTACATTTAATCTATCTTGGAATAAATTAATCTCTTCATTTAAATCTTTAAAATCTATTAAATTACTTGATATTCTATCACTGAAATTAACTAGCTTTTCATTAAACTTTGAAATTGAATTTAATAATGAGGAAGATTTTTCTAAACTTGAAATAACCCCATTTTCATTTTGTAAAAAAGTCAAAATTTTATTTAATGTTTTTTTTATATCAAAAACATTATTTAATAGATTATATTTTTCGGAAATTTCTTTTTTTTCTCCAATTTTTAAATTAGCATTTTGCAACTCAGAAAGTAAAAAATTAAAATTTTCAAATTCTTCTTTTTGTAATTTACTATTCTGTCTAAATTGATCTATTTTTTGAGACAAAAATTGATTTGCTGAAAACTTTTTTTGATATTCTGTTAAAAAATCTAAAAATTGTGGGTTTTTGGAACCTAATAAATTATCTAAAAAATTTAATTGAAAAAATTCATCATTAACTAACAAATTCTCATGCTGAGAATGAATATCTATTATTTTTAATGAAAAATTCTTTAATATTTCTAACCTAACAGGAGTATCATTGATAAAAGAACGTGACTTTCCATTTGGAAGAACTTCTCTTCTTATAATTAAATATTTTTCATTATCTATATCATGATGATGAAAAAAATTAGAAAAGTTAAAATTTGAAACATCAAACTCAGCTTCTATAACTATTTTTTTTGTTTTATCATTTAATTTAGAGAAATCTGCCCTACCACCAGAAATTAAGTTTAATGCACCAATAATAATTGATTTTCCAGAACCTGTTTGTCCTGTTAACACTGAAAAACCACTAGAAAAATCAATATTCAATTGATTAATCGTTGCAAAATTATTAATAACTAAATTTTTTAACATTTAATTAGTAGTTAGAATTTTCTGCCATTTATCAGCATTTTTTGGAGACATTCTAGTTAAAACATTTACTAATTGATTAGCTTCCATTAATGTTCCTTGTGAAAAAACATTAACTATTTCATCTGTTTTAGAATCAAAAAACACTTGAATCAAATAACTTTTGGGTCTTTGATTATAAACATCTAATAATCTAATTAACGCATTTGCTATCGTTTCTCTAACTAAATCAGGTTTTTCAGTAAAATTATCCATACCTTCCCTATGATAACTAAAAAATGAAGATCTCATATTTTCAAAATCTGGGTTTAATAAATTTTCAACTAACCAATATCTATTTTTAGAACCTTCAAAAGATTTCCAACCAGAAGCATTATTATCATTTTGTGCATTATTAACAATTTTCTGAGCTTTCATAAAGTATTTATCTCCACCATTAAGCGCAAAACTATCATAATCTAATCCAATAATTATATATGCATAATATGCTAATACTGATGTTAAATTTGACATATGTGTATTTTCATTAAACTCTAAAGGTTCAAATTCAACATATTTAAACCTGAATTGTTCATCAACTAAATTTATTACAGGGGAATTATAAGTACTCCTAAATATTGGCCTAGAAGATTGAACCGAAATGGTTCCTGAAAATTCATCAGTAGATATTTGTTGATTAATTCTAATCAAAATAGTACAATCAATTCTCTCTTCGTTAGAAAAAACATCATTGGTCCATTTGGTAGTATTCATAAATTCATTAATACTTTGTCTCATGGAATTAAACATTTCTCTATTAGCACTAGGAACAGATGAATAACTTAGAGAAACCCTACAATTAATTTCTTGCGATAACATCACAAAAGACCAAAAAAAGGAAAGCAAAAAAAATTTTTTAAAAACCATCATTTAATAATTTTTTTATTTATGTTAAAACGCTCAAAAAACATATCTGTTGCCTTTTCTACGATTAATTTAGCAGCATCCTTCTTAGTCATTAAAGGATATTCTTTCTTATTTAATTTTTTATCTATTATAGTAATCTTATTTGTATCAAAACCAAATCCTGCACCTTTATCATTTAAAGAGTTTAAAATAATTGCATCTAGATTTTTTTCTTGTAATTTCTTTTGAGCATTTATAAATTCATTATCTGTTTCTAAAGCAAATCCTAATAATATTTGTTTTTTCTTCATTGATCCTAATTGCTTTAAAATATCTTTCGTTTTTTGAAAAGAAATATCAATGGACTTTTTATTTTTAATTTTTTTTGAAATAGTGTTTTTTGGAGTAAAATCAGAAACGGCCGCAGAAAAAATAATAATATCTTTATTTTTGAATTTTTTTAACGATAAATTATACATTTCTTGAGAAGAAACAACTCTATCAACCAAAATATTCTGATTAATTTTTTCAGAACTTGGCCCAATAATAAGTTCTACATTTGCACCTTGTTTTTGTAATTCATCAGCAATACAACAACCCATTTTTCCTGATGAAAAATTTCCAATAAATCTAACAGGGTCAATTTTCTCATAAGTTGGTCCTGCAGTCACCAAACAATTAACCCCACTCAATGGAAGTTGATCAGAAACAAATGATTCTAACTTATTAATAATTTTTTGAGGTTCAGCAAGTCTTCCAACCCCAATTAAACCACTAGCTAATTCTCCTGATTCCACATCAATAAATAAAAACCCATTCTTTTTTAATTTTTTAATATTCTCCTGAGTTATTTTATTAAGATACATATCATGATCCATAGCTGGAGCAATAAAAACTGGACACCTCGCAGATAAAATAATAGCTAAAAGTAAATTATCACATAATCCAACTGCAAGTTTTGAAATAGTATTGGCAGTTGCTGGTGCAATAATCATAACATCAGCCCATAAACCTAATTCAACATGATTATTCCATTCATTTTCTTCGTTTTTAAAAGAGGATAAAACTTTATTTTTAGATAAAACAGAAAGAACTAATGGTGAAACAAAATCAGAAGCTGAAGGGGTTAAGACTACTTTTACTTCGGCTCCTGCTTCAATTAATAATCGAACTAAAAATATAGACTTATAGGCAGATATTCCACCTGTAATACCTATTAGTATTTTTTTTTTAAATAATGAAGATTTTTTAATTATCATTATAAAATTTAAATGAAAAAACTATGACTCTTTCTTCTCAGTAGTATCATTAGAGGAATCATCATTAGAGGAATCATCATTAGACAAATCTTCCTCTGATAATTCTAAATCCTCCTCTATTACAGGTTCTCTGTGATAAATATTCCCTTCTACCATTTCTTGAATTGCAATAGAAGTTGATTTTGGAAGTCTTTCATAATATCTTGAAACTTCTATTTGTTCTTTGTTTTCAAAAACTTCTTCTAAAGAATTATTAGTAGTTGCAAACTCATCTATTTTTTCTAACAATTCTTGTTTCATCTCAACACCTATTTGTTTTGATCTTTTAGATAAAATAGATATTGTTTTATAAATATTATTTGTCTCTTTACTTAATTCTTTAATATCTCTAGAAATTGTAGTCTTACTAGCATTAGTTTTTTTATAATTCATCTCTTAAAATTTTTAATTCACCTAAATATTTACTATTCGGATATGTTAATGAAAAATCTTGGTAGGCAAATATAAACTCTTTTGTTCGTAAATCCTTTTTTTCTTCAACACTATTTTTTGCTAATTCAAAATAAGATTTAGTTTGATAATAAAAAACATCCTCTAAAAAATTAGAATTTGGATAGTTCTCAATAAAATAATTAAATGCATAAATTGCCGCAGTATACTTACCTGTTTTATAATAAGATTCTGCAATATTAAATGCTTTTTCTTCTAAAATTAGATTTAATTTATTTATTAAATCTTGAGCCTCTAAAACATTAGGACTATTTGGATAATTAGAAATAAATAACTCTAATTGAGTAATTGCACTAAATGTATTTGATTGATCATAATAAGCAGGTGAAGCATCTAAATAATAACATTTTGCAGACATAAATGCCATTTCTTCAGCCTTATTAGATGAAAAAAAAGTATTTGAGAAATTCCTAAAATGAAATGCAGCATTTGTATAATCACCTAAGTGATAGAGTGAGTAAGTATAATAATAATATATATCTTCTGATTTACTACTTCCCTTAAATTCACTCAAAATGTCTTCAAATAAATTTAAAGCTCTTGTATATTTAGAATCATTATAATACTCTACAGCAGTTTCATATTTAATATCAAAATTATCACTTTTTAATAGTTTTTGATATTTACTACAAGAATAAAAACCACAAATAAATAAAATAATTAGTACCTTTTTCACAACGCTAAAATAAAACAAATTTATTAATTGTACTTTTGTAATTAAGAAAACTCAAATTATCATGGATTTATTTCAAAAAATTGAAAAAAATATGGAGATATCTCCACTCGGTAAGCATGCAAAAGAAGCACATGGTTATTTTACATACCCAAAATTAGAAGGAGAAATATCTAGTAAAATGTTTTTCAGAGGAAAAGAAGTTATAACCTGGAGTATAAATAATTATTTAGGCTTATCCAATCACCCTGAAATCAGAAAAACTGATGCTCAAGCTGCAAAAGAATGGGGGCTTGGTACTCCAATGGGATCTAGAATGATGTCTGGAGAAACAAAATATCATGAAAAATTAGAAAATAATTTATCTGAATTCGTTCAAAAAGAGGATACTATTTTATTAAATTTTGGATATCAAGGCATGCATTCTGCTATAGATGCTTTAGTAGATAGAAGAGATGTGATTGTTTATGACGAGGAATCACATGCATGTATATTAGATGGAGTTAGATTACACAAACTAAACGGAACTACATTTAAATACTTACATAATGATATAAAAAGTTTAGAAAAAAATCTTGAAAGGGCAGAAAATGTTATTAAAAAAACGAATGGATCAATACTCGTTATCACAGAAGGAGTTTTTGGTATGGCAGGCGATTTAGGAAAATTAAAAGAAATTTGTGATTTAAAAAATAAATTTTCTTTTAGACTTTTTGTTGATGATGCACATGGAATCGGAACAATGGGAGAAAACGGAATAGGAACAGGGGAACATTATGGAGTTCAAGATGAAATTGATATATATTTTGGAACATTTGCAAAAAGTTTTTCAAGTATAGGTGCATTTATTAGTTCTAAAAAAACAATTATTGACTATTTAAAATACACAACAAGATCACAAATATTTGCAAAATCACTTCCAATGCCCATTGTTATTGGAGCCATAAAAAGGCTAGAAATGATAAAAACAAAACCTGAATTAAAAAATAAATTATGGCATGTAACAAATTTATTACAACAAGGCCTAAAAAATGAAGGTTTTGATCTAGGAAAAACAGAAAGTTGTGTGACACCTGTTTGGTTAGAGGGAGGAGTAACTGAATCTACTAACTTAACGTTTGATTTAAGAGAAAATCATGGAATATTTTGCTCTATTGTAACATACCCTGTTATTCCAAAAGGAAAAATTATGCTAAGGCTGATTCCAACAGCTATTCATACAGAAGATGATGTGCAAAAAACAGTAAAAGCTTTTACTGAAGTAAAAGAAAAGCTTTTTAGCGGAAAATATATAACTAAAAAAATAGAAAAACCTATCTCTGAATAACTATTTTTTTATTAATATTTCCTTTATTATAATCAATACTTACATTGTAAACTCCCTTTGATAAAGTAGACAAATCTATTTCTTGGTAAACATCCTTTTTAAAATACTTTTCTATTGAAACTAAATTACCAACTACATCAAAAATTGAAATAGAAAATTCTTCTTTTTCTTCAAAAGAGATATTTAAAAATAAAATATCTTTAGCAGGATTTGGATAAAGAATCAAACTACTTAGACCATTAAATTCATTAATATCAATTTGATCAAATGGATCACATTCTTCAGAATTATTAATAGATATGACATTTTCATAATCTTGATTAATAACATCTATTATTTCCTCAATACAAATAAAATTATCACCATCAACATTTAAGCCTAGTGGTAATGCATAATATATTCTACATAGTGGCACAGGATCATAATTTTTCTGAATTAAACTATCCTGTAAAGAAATCCCTAAAACCGTATTATCATAGGAAGAAAACGCTGGTGTAATTGGAAAATCATCATCAGAAATTAAATTTTCAACATTAGTTATTAAAACACCTTCATTTCCTAATTTAAATTGATAACCTAAAACTTCATTGTTTGGATTCAAAATACTAATATCTACATATCCTTCTTCTATATTCCAATCATATATATCAAAACTTACGGTGTCATTTGGGTTAGTAACCTCAAGACCATATTGACAAGGTTCAGATTGATTATCTCTCATAATTGACTCAGAATTATTAATACAATTAACTAGCAAGCCTATATCAGAAACAGTTATATCGCCATCCATATCAAGATCTGTACAATTTGTTGGATTTATATCATTATTTATAATTTGATTAATATATTCTTGACCATCATTAACATCTATGAATCCATCGAAATTTAAATCACCCGTTGTAGATTCTCCTCCACAAACCCCATTACAATCTAATTGAGCATTTCCAAACTCTTCACCACTGCAATCAGTGTAAATTGGACAATCAGTCAATCCATATGGATTATTATCAGCGTCATTTAAAATTCCATTTCCATCTATATCATCATCATCACTATTTAAAATTCCATCTCCATCAATATCTGGATCGTTAATATTATCTATTCCATCATTATCTAAATCAGTAGCAAGAACATAACTTTTGGAACCATCCTCTAAAGTAATTACTCTAATACAAGTCTGCATCCAATTGTTTTCATATGTCAACTCTACATTTCCAACTGCATCAGGATCCTGGTCCCAATTTGTTCTTACAACCATTGTGTAATCACCATCAGGAACTGTTGTAATATCTATCCATTGACATGATAAGCCAGCGCCATAAATATCTCCACAACCAGCTGATATACCCATAATACTACAACCATACTGAGCAATACCTCCATCACTACATTCTAGATCCATAACACAAAAACCATTTTTAAAACCCACAGGAATTAATTGTCCATCTGTATCAAATAATACGTATTCTGCATAACCTTTATAATGCCAATGATTATGGCACTCATCCCATTCAAATTGATTGGTTTCTTCATTGTCATTTACTGAACCAATAAAGTAATCTTGATCTCCAATATTCTTAATCCATGTCGTAAATCTAACTAAATAACGTGTCCCATATCCATTTAAACAACCTTCTTCAATTGCACATCCATCATTATTTTCATAAACTTCTAGGTACATTGAATCTTCAAATGGTAATACCGCTAAATCAGGGCCACTAGTACAATCAGGATCTCCAGGATACAAACAGTTTCCATCATCAATTTCAGCGATTGGATTAAAATTACAAGCAGCTGGATCCATACACCCTTCTACTGGACCAACATAAGAAATTTCCCAATCTATATTTGAGCAATCTCCTTTTATTCTAATATAATAAGATTCACCTTCAGCAAATAAAGCATTGACTTGAGACTGCAAACCACATTCATCATCATTATAGTATATTGTTGCATCATTTGCTTCAGTTGGTAATAATCCTGTGCAATAATCATAAACATAAATAACAGTATTACATTCAGAATCACAAGTGTTAATATTGTACTGCCCATTTTGTTCTGGAGAAAAAAGATACCAATAATCATCTGATTCAGTTTGATATTCTCCTAAATCTACTTCTATAGCTGTATTACAATCATAACCAGGAGGACAATTCATTGTTGTAGATGCCTCAGAAGAAAAACTTGGATCTTCTAAAACTAAATCATTTTCATAAAAAACTTGGAGACCTCCTGAATCGAAAATTCCATCTCCATAACTATCGTAAACAGTAAAAATATAACAACCATCACTTGGAAGGCAATATTGAAATAAATAATCTGTATATAGACTAGTAAAAACATCATCTTCATTAGCCCAAACCACACCTTGATTATCATTTAACACAAAAGATGTTTCCCAAGGATAATTGTCTGTAGAAAGTAAAACATCTATCTGTATTTCATTATTTGAACATTCTAAATCATATAAGCAAGAACCATCATCAAAAGTGGCATCCGGATTATAATTAGAAACACTATCATCCATACAACCATAAATATCATTTTCATCACATATTCCATTTTCATTTATATCATTATAACAATTACCTAAACAATCAGTAATATCGTCAGAAAATACACATCCATAATCGATAGAAGCGTTAGGATCGTAGTTACAAGCCTCAGGGTTAGTACATCCATACGAACTACAATCAACTGAGTTTATAACAAATTCTTCTGCTATTCCATATCCTGGAGGCACCTCTCCATTATTATTAGCTAATATTACTGCTAGATCGCATATACTAATTGAATATACCCCACCATTCCAACCATCACCATAAGTATCATAAGAGTTAAAAGTATATGTTTCATTAACATTTAAACATAAATATTGACCATATGTTTCATAATCACTGTACCAAGTATTTAGAGCTGGACTATTTGCTATTACATCTCCGTTAGCATTTTGTATATCCCAAGTTATTTCACTAGTCCAATTTCCAAAAACAAGTGAGAGAAAAGCTAACTCTTGTCCATCACTACAGACAGTTGTATATTCGCAAGAACCATCTTCAATTGTGTTATCATTTTCGAAATTTACAGCTGACACATCAGTACAACCATAACAAAATAAATCATCATCACAACTTCCACATTCATTTGGATAAACACAACTTCCATCATCATCTGTTGCTAACTCATTATAATTACAAGCCGTTTCATCTGTACAGCCATCTAAAAGTTCTACACAATTAATTTCTAATATAAAATCACCTTCATAACTACCCCATCCACTAATGTATATAAAATAATTAACCCCTTCCTCAGAAAAAAAACTCAATTTAGAATGCAAATAATTATCACAATCAGAGTCATCATTTCCTCCAACACAGATTAAATTAAAACCATCATCTTGAAAAACATGTAACTTAGTGTCATAAGAAGAATCACACATACTTAAATTGATCATTTCTCCATTTCCTAAAAAGGAATACCAAACACCAGCCGAACCATCTACAGTAGTGCCACATTCATTTAACCCAACAGATGTTAAATATTCTTGATCTGTATTAGAACTAACTGTAGACGCAGAAAGAGCATCTCCACAAAAAATTTGTATAGCATCAGTTATTTCATCATTTTCTTGCGAATAAAGAAAACAAGAAAGTAATAAAGAAAATAATAAGAATCTTTTCATGAATTTATGTTTTTAAGATTTAATTATATAAATATACAACATATACAAGCTATATATGTTAAATTTTATAAATTTGAATAATGAAAAATAAAACATTATTAATAGTACTAATTATTCTAATTGGTGCATTTTCTAGAGTAATTCCACATCCACCAAATTTTACTGCTATAGGAGCAATATCTATTTTAGGAGGAATCTATTTTGGAAAAAAATATTTAGCTTTTCTTATACCAATATTAGCTATGTTAGTTTCTGATTTTATATTAGGTTATAAAATGGCAATATCAGTATATATAGCCTTTCTAATGATTATACCTTTAGGAATAAACATTAAATCAAAAATATCTAATTTTTCAATTTTTAAAGCATCTATATATGCTAGTATTTTATTTTTTTTAATTACAAATTTTAGTGTGTGGTTATTTGGCACATTATACCCTAATAATGTGTATGGATTAATCACTTGTTATATGGCAGGCATACCTTTTTTATTCAATACTATACTAGGAAACTTATTTTTCTGCTTTTCACTTTTTGGATTATATGAAGTTATAAGCAAAAAGAAATTCATTTATATTAATTCATGAAAAAAATACTAGTACTCGGATGTGGTCGGGTTGGAAGAACTATATGTCTAGATTTATCTCTGGAAAACCATATTACTGTTGCAGATATTTCAGATAAAAATTTAAAGAAAGTACAAAGTACAAATATTGATACTATTAAATTCAATATTTCTAATAATCACAAACTAAGAGAATTAATAAAAAAATTTGATTTAATTATTAGTGCTGTTCCTGGTTTTATGGGATTTGAAACACTAAAAACAATTATAGAAGAAAAAAAAGATGTTGTAGATATTTCATTTTTTCCAGAAGATGCATTAAAACTATCTGAAATTGCAACAAAAAATGGTGTAACAGCAGTTGTTGATGCAGGAGTTGCTCCAGGCTTAAGCAACTTAATATTAGGTTATTACGATTCGTTATTTAAAGTGAATTGTTACGCTTGTTATGTTGGTGGACTTCCTATTGTAAAAAATCCACCATTTGAATATAAAGCACCTTTTTCCCCAATTGATGTTATTGAAGAATACACTAGACCAGCAAGGCTATATGAAAATTCTAAAATTGTAACCAAAGACCCTTTAACAGAAAAAGAAATATTGAATTTTGAAAAAATTGGAGATTTAGAGGCATTTAACACAGACGGATTAAGAACTCTTTTATACACCATGAATCATATACCTAATATGAAAGAAAAAACTTTGAGATACCCAGGACATGCGAACAAAATAGAAATTTTCAAACAAGCTGGATTTTTTAATACTAATGAAATAAAAATCAAAGGAAAAAAAATAAAACCAATAGATATTACCACTGAAATACTCAAAAAAGATTGGTTTCTAAATGAAAATGACTTAGAATTTACAGTCATGAAAATTGAAATTCATAATTCAGAAAAAATATTTACTATTGATTTATTTGATGAATATGACCCTAAGTTACAAATGTCATCAATGTCAAGAACTACTGGTTATACCTGCACAGCTTGTGTTGATATCTTGAAAAAAGGAATTCTAAAAGAGAAAGGAATTCTCCCACTAGAAATAATCGGGAAAAATAAAACATATTATAATCAAATAATAAAATACCTGCAAGACAGGAATATTCAATTAATAACAAATAAAAAAAATAATTTTAATTAAATTTGTCAACTAAAAAAATATAATCATGGAAAATAAATCAAAATCTTGTACCACTTCTTGTTGTTGGACAAAATGTATAGCAATTCTTGCATTATCAATTTCTCTTTTTTGTCTAGGAGTTTTAGTTGGACAATGTATGAGTAATTGTTCATCTAAAAAATCAAAATGTAAAACTAAATCTGAAAAATGTTATAAAAAATGTGGAAAGTCAGATTCTTATTCAGGTTGCACATATAATTATGATAAAAAAGACAAAAAATGCAACAAAAAATTAAATGAGGATCCTAATGAAAAAGAATCAGAATTAATAGAAGAATAAACAAACACCAAATACAATGAAACCCATAAAAGAAAATATTTTAAAAATAATTATACTTACAATAATAACGGGAGTTATATTATTAATGATTGGTGATGGAAAATATGTGCTTTTTCCTAAAGAAAAAACCAATGAACTTAACTCTAATTCAAAAAATCAAGTAAATGATGACTTTAAATATTTAACAGAGCAATTTGCTGATCTAAAAATGATCAGATACCAAGTTCCTGGATTTGAAAATCTTGATCTAAGACAAAAAAAACTGATCTATTATCTTTCTCAAGCATCATTAAGTGGAAGAGATATAATTTTTGATCAAAATTATAGACACAATTTAAAAATTAGAAGAACATTAGAAGCAATTGTAGCAAATTATAATGGTGACCGGAATACTGAGGAGTTTGAAAACTTTATGATATACACTAAAAGAGTATGGTTTTCAGGAGGAATACACCATCACTATTCAAGCGCAAAAATGAAACCAGGTTTTACACCTGAATACTTAACTGAATTAATAAATCAAACAGAAGCTGATGAAACTGGAGAACATCCTTTTCCAATTGATGATTTTATTTCTTGGGATGAGGATGCTTTTTCTGATGATGGTGAAGATGATGAATATGAATATAAAGAGGCTAAAATGAGATTAGCTGAATTTGTGAACAATATTATTTTTGATCAAAATAATGATACTAAAAGAGTAAACCGTGATAAAGGAATTGATATCATTTTAGGCTCAGCAAATAATTACTATGGACCTAATGTAACTATAGATGATGTAAATTCATTTTATGAAAGAGAATTTGAAGAAAGAGCTCCGGAATACGGACTGAATTCAAGATTAATAAAAGTAACAGATAATTCTAATGATGATTATGTAATTCTTGAGGAAACTTATAGAGTCGGAGGAATGTACGGTAAGGCATTAGAAAACATGATTTATTGGATAGAAAAAGCTAAAACTGTAGCAGAAAATGATGATCAAAAAAAATCATTTGATTTATTAATTGAATACTATAAAACAGGTGATATTAATAAGTGGGATGAATATTGTGTTCAATGGGTGAATACTCAAACAGATATAGATTGGATAAACGGGTTTGTTGAAGTTTATGGAGATGCTGCGGGTAGAAAAGGAGCTTATGAATCCATTGTTCAAATAAAAGACATGGAAGCATCTAAAACTACTGAGGTTATCAATGAATACGTTCAATGGTTCGAAGACAACTCTAGTATTATGGATGAACATAAAAAAGAAAATGTTATTGGAGTAAGCTATAAAGTTGTTACTGTAGCCATGGAATCAGGAGATGCATCTCCTTCTACCCCTATTGGAGTCAACTTACCAAATAACAATTGGATTAGAACTGAAAAAGGCTCTAAATCTGTAAGTTTAGGGAATATCATTGCCGCATATGGTGGAGCAGCTTCGGGAGGAGGTTTTTTACAAGAATTTTGTTTTTCTGAAGAAGAAATAGAAAGAGCAAAAAAATATGGAGATATAGCTGATAAACTAGGTACACTTCTTCATGAAGTTGTTGGGCATGCATCAGGAAAAATAAATGAGGGGGTTGGTACTCCTAAAGAAACATTAAAAAATTATAAATCTACGCTAGAAGAAGCAAGAGCTGATTTAGTAGCATTATATTATATAATGAATGAAAAGCTTGTAGAAATAGGATTAATGGAATCTATTGAATGTGGAAAAGCAGAATATGATTCATACATAAGAAATGGACTAATGCTTCAATTAAGAAGAATAGAATTAGGAGATAATATTGAACAAGATCATATGAGAAATCGTCAACTTGTTTCAGCATGGGCTTACGAAAAAGGTCTAGAAGATAATGTGATTGAAAAAATAACTAAAGATGGAAAAACATTTTTTGTAGTTAATGATTATAAGAAATTACAAAATATTTTTGGACAATTATTGAGAGAAATTCAAAGAATAACATCAGAAGGAGATTTTGAAGCCGGAAAAGCATTAGTAGAAAACTATGGAGTTCAAGTTGATCAAGAAATTCATGCAGAAGTTTTAGAAAGATCAAAACAATTTAATAGCGCTCCTTATGGTGGGTTTATCAACCCAAAATATATTTTAGTTGAAAATAATGGAGAAATAACTGATGTATTAATTGAATACCCTGATGATTTTGAAACGCAAATGATGGAATATGCAAAAGATTACTCTTTTTTACCTGATGTAAATGGTTATTTAAATAGGTCTTTCTTTAAAGCATACTATGAAGATTGTGGTGCCCCAGAAACATCATTAGACAAGACGTATAAAGGGGAGGTAGAAATGACAAGTGGAGAGATTAGTAGGTTAGTTGGATTATTTTCAAAGAAAGCCCCCGCTTGTATAAAAGATCAACAGTTTCAGGTGAGCGAATACAGTGTTAGCTATGGGGACCCTATGGGAAGCACTCAAGTCAAAAGAGTTAAAGGATATAAATTTTCTAGTAATGCCGCTGTAAGGGGTCTTTTACAATCTGTGAAATCTGGTAAAAGAATAACATTTTATGATATAAAGGTTAACGTTTATGAAAAGGGAAAACTAGTTGGTAAAACAAAAGGCACATCCATATCAATAATCGTTAAGTAAACATAAATAAAAAACCCACCTTTTATTGGGTGGGTTTTGACTTTCCTTTTATTTTTAGTTCTTATTATTCTATTTTACATACATCTAAAGAATTTGATTTTATAGAAAAAGAATTAAATTTCTTTTATTGACTCTATAAATTGAATCCCTTCTTTTTCTAGAGATTTTAGAATGGGTACGTATAATTCTTTATAAACAGGAATCCTAACTCCTTTTAATGATACTTTTTCTTCTAAAATTAATTTAGCAGCAAAAAATATTGGAAGACCTACTGTTTTTGCCATTGCTGTCCTAATACTATCTGTTCCAATAACAGCCATAGAACTAAAAAGTCTTTTCTTTGATTTTTCGGTTTCAAACTCAAATTTATGCTGCATAACAATCATATCCTTATCATCTGTATGTAATTTCCATTTTTCTTGTAAAATATTTTGAAGAGTTTGACCATTAGAATTTGATGTTTTAAATTTTGAATTAAAAAGATCTAAATAATTTATTTTCTCTAATATTTTTTCATCCTTTATCATGTTTTTTTGAACTAAAAAATCATCTTTAGAAACGATTTTTTTCGATTCATCATATGAAGTAAAACCAATATTTACAAGAAAATCCCAAGCTGATGAAAAACCTTGTTTTCTCAAAGTCCCCCTTACTAAAGTCTGAATATCGTCTAAATTATATTTTTTCTTATAATGTAATGAGTCCCTATTTGGATAAGATTCAAAATCTCCATAATTAGGAATGCTTACTGATTCTAAATTTTTGAAAACATCATAATACGAAATCTCTTTTAGTTTACCATTTTTCAAATACTTTGCCCCATCTCTACCTGCTAACACAACATTTCTTGGATTCCAAGTAAATTTATACCCCCAAGGGTTATTACATGAATCTGGAGCAATTAAACCTCCACAAAAAGATTTAAAGGACGTGATTTTAAAATTTTGACTTTTTAATGTATCAATGATACTCATGGCAGAAACATGATCTATCCCGGGATCTAAACCTATCTCATTTAACATTAAAATATCTGCTTCTAAAGCTTTTTTATGAAAAGATTTCATTTCCTCAGATACATAAGAAGCTGTTATTAAATTTTTTCTAAAATTCAAACAATCTTGAGCTATTAAAGTGTGGAAACGAGCAGGCAACATAGAAATTATCAAATCTGATTTTTTAATTTCTACATGCCTTAATTTATCATCATGAATATCAAATACTAGACTTTTAAAATTTTGAAAATTAGAAAATTGATTTAAAAACTCATTTTTAAACTGATCTAAAACAGTAATACAAACATCATTTGAAAGTGAATAATTCAATAAATATTCAATTAAAACACTTGATGATCTACCAGTACCTATAACAAGAATATGTTTCATTTTATGAAAAATAATATTTTTTTTAATAAACTAACTAAATATTTATTATAATTTAGCTAGCTTATTAATAATGACTATTGACGCAAATCAATATTTGTTCTTATTATGCGAAAATTAGACACAAAACTAATGACATCGATTTTAAGTAAACTTAACATAAATACAAATGTTAAGTGGAATTTAAGCCCAAAAGAAATAGAAGAAATTTGCATACAAGAAGGAAGTGCAAAAAAAACAAATCTTGGAGCTATTGCTGTTGACACTGGAAAATTTACAGGAAGAGCACCAAAAGATAGATATATAGTAGAAGACTCTGAAACTAAAGAAAAAGTCTGGTGGGGAGATATTAATAAGCCTTTTCCAGAAGAAAATTTCAATAAATTAAAAGAAAAAATAATATCACATTTAAATACTAAAAAAGAAATATATGCAAGAAATTGTTACGCTTGTGCAAACGAAAAATATCAATTAAATATCACTGTAATTTCAGAATCAGCATGGGCAAGTTTATTTGCATATAATATGTTTTTAAGACCTAAAAAAGAAGATGAAATACAAGAAACTAATTGGACAATTATTTGCGCACCTTCTTTTCACTCTAATCCAAAAGAAGATAAGACAAGAAAAGAGAATTTTGCTATCATAAGTTTTAAAAATAAAGAAATTATAATTGGAGGAACAGCATATACAGGTGAAATAAAAAAAGGAATATTTTCTGTTTTAAATTTTCTACTTCCAATAAAAAATAATGTTCTATCTATGCATTGTTCTGCAAATATTGGAAGTAAAAATGACACTGCTTTATTTTTTGGTTTATCTGGAACAGGAAAAACTACACTATCAGCTCATAAACAAAGAAAATTAATTGGCGATGATGAACATGGATGGGATCAAAATTCCATTTTTAATTTTGAAGGTGGATGTTATGCAAAATGTATCGATCTTTCTTTTGAGAAAGAACCCGATATTTATTCAGCAATTAAAAATGGAGCTCTATTAGAAAATGTATGTTTTAAAAATAACTCTAATGAAATAGACTTTTCAGATGGAACAAAAACTGAAAACACAAGAGTAAGCTACCCTATTCATCACATACAAAATATTGCAAAACCATCTATGGGAAATACACCTAAAAATATCTTCTTTCTGACAGCAGATGCTTTTGGAGTATTGCCTCCCGTTTCAAAATTAAAACCAAATCAAGCAATGTTCCACTTTATATCTGGCTATACAGCAAAAGTAGCTGGAACAGAAGAAGGGGTTGTAGAGCCTGAAGCAACTTTTTCAACTTGTTTTGGAGCACCCTTTATGCCATTACACCCAACTGTTTATGCAAAAATGTTATCTGCAAAAATACAAGAAAACAAGGTAAATGTTTGGTTAATAAATACAGGATGGATCTCTGGACCTTATGGGGTTGGATATAGAATAAAATTAAATCACACAAGATCCATTATTGAAGCTGCTCTAAATGGCGATTTAAACGATATAGAATATGAATCTGATAAAATCTTTGGATTAAAAATACCTATCTCATGTCCTAATGTCCCATCCGAAATTTTAAAACCTTGGAAAACATGGAAAAATACAAATGATTATAAAAAACAAGCCGAAAAATTAGCAATTCTTTTTAATAAAAATTTTGAAAAATTTAATACAGTTTCAGAAAAAGAAATTTTGTTAGGGGGGCCTATATTGAAAAATTAATCTAAATGCAATTATTTTATTCGAAAGAAATATCATCTTCTCTTTTATTAAATAAAGAAGAAAGTAATCATTGTATAAAAGTATTAAGAAAAAAAGAAAATGATATTATATTCGTAACAGATGGTACGGGTTTTTTGTATACATGTCAAATTATTAAAATTGAAAAAAGTTTAGTTAAAGTACAGATTATTAAAAAAATTAAAAAAAATAAAAACCCAAGTATTGAATTAGCAATATCATTTCCAAAACAAAGAAATAGAATAGATTGGATTATTGAAAAAGCAACTGAAATAGGAGTTGATAAAATAACACCTCTAATTTGCGAAAATTCAGAAAGGATAAAAATAAATATAGATAGAATGCAAAAAATAGCTATATCCTCAATGAAACAATCCCTAAGAACATATTTACCCAAAATATCTGAAATACAACAATTTTCAAAATTTATACAAACAGCTAAATATGACAAAAAATATATAGCTCATTGTAAAAAAGACTCCAATAAAAAAAAGATAAAACATGAAAAATCTCAAAATTCATGTATACTTATTGGACCGGAGGGTGATTTTTCAAAAAAAGAAATAAAAATGGCAAATGATTTAAATTTTAAATCTGTAACATTAAGTCAAAACAGATTAAGAACTGAAACAGCTGCAATTGTAGCTTGTTATGAATTAATTTAATATATATGAAAAAATTATACATTCTAATTATATTTTTCATTTTTAATAGCTCATTTAATTTAAATATTAAAAGTTATCAATTTGCTATTTTGAAATATCAAGGAGGAGGAGATTGGTACGCAAACCCCACATCTTTAAAAAATTTGGCTATTTTTTGCAATGAACAACTAAATATGAATATAAATCCAAAATATGCCATTGTTGAGGTAGGGAGCTCTGAAATATTTAATTACCCATTTATTCATATGACTGGACATGGAAATGTACATTTTAATCAATTTGAAGCTGAAAATTTAAGACAATACTTACTTGCTGGTGGCTTTTTACATATTGATGATAATTATGGAATGGATCCTTTTGTAAGATCAGAAATGAAAAAAGTTTTTCCAGAACTAGATTTTATTGAAATTCCAAAAAACCATAAAATTTATAATATGAAATATAAATTTAAAAATGGTTTACCAAAAATTCATGAACATGATAATAAAAAATCACAAGGTTTTGGTTTAATAAAAAATGGAAGATTATTATGTTTTTACACATATGAGTGTGACTTGGGAGATGGATGGGAAGACGCAAACATCCATCAAAATTCAACTGAAAAAAGAGAACAAGCTTTAAAAATGGGAGCTAATATAATCGATTTTGTGATGACTAATAACTAAATTTGAATTATGAAGAGTTTTTCAAGTAGTCTTTGGGGGATATTTTTGACTTTAGGTATATTGTTTCTTTTTTGGAAACTTAGTGTGTTATTTGCCTATTTATTTATATCAATAATATTAGCTATTGTTCTTAATCCATTAAATACAAAGCTCCAGAAAAATAAAATTCCTAAAGTTTTCTCATCAATAATATGTTTACTAATAGTTTTCTTGATAATATTTATATTAGGATTTGTTGGATATCCTTTAATATTAGATGAAATTGACACAATTAGTAAAATAGATTATAAAAGTTTTCAGAAATATTTAAACAATAATATTTCAGATTTAAACAAATTTCTAGAAAGTTATAATATAAATGGAAACATACAAAGTGAAGAAATATTTTCTCTTTTAAACTTTTCTTCTTTTACGAGTTTATTTGCAAAAACTTTTAGTTTATTAGGTAATATTTTTTTAGCTACTTTCTCAATATGTTTTATTACATTTTTCTTATTAAAAGATACAGAATTAATCAAAAATAACTTCTTGAAATTTATTTCAAAATACACAAAAAAATCAGATCAAAAATTATTAGAGATTACTTATTACTTAAGAAGATATTTTTTAGGCTTAATGACTCAATTAAGTGTACTTTTTTTATGTTATGGGATTGGAATGCAATTTTTCAATATTGAACATGCCTGGATCATTGCATTATTTGCTGCAATTATTAATATCATCCCTTATATAGGCCCAATGATTGGATTCTCTTTTGCATCAATCATCATTATTACAACAACTCAAAATATTGATATTGTACCAATAATATTAGTAAAAACATTTATTCTTTTTGGAGTTATTCAAACTTCTGATAATTTTATTCTGCAACCGTTAATATTTTCAAAAATATTAAAAATACACCCTTTAGAAATTTTCACTATCGTTTTAGCTGCAGGAATGCTTGGTGGTATTGTATGGATGTTATTAGCAATACCTTCTTATGCAGTATTAAAAATACTAGTTGGAAATATTGTGAAATAAAAGTCTTCCAATTTGATTACTTATTATTTATAAAATCTACACCTTTTGAAATGTATTGATATAAAGCTGTATCTGAATCTAAAAACGGAACTTCTTTTCTATATTCCTTTAAAAAAATTTTAATTTTTCCCGAACTTTTTTTGTTACTAATTTCAAAAGCCTGAGCTGAATTCATTAATTCAATAGATAATAACGTTGTTAAGTTATTTATAATTTTATACAATTTCAAAGCAGAATTTGCCCCCATACTAACATGATCCTCTTGGCCATTAGAAGAAACAATACTATCTACAGAAGATGGAGTGCAAAATTGTTTATTTTGACTAACAATTGATGCTGCAGTATATTGAGAGATCATTAAACCAGAGTTAAGACCTGAATTATAAATTAAATATTTAGGAAGATCTCTTTGACCAGATATTAAATTAAAAACTCTTCTTTCTGAAATATTTCCTAATTCACTTAAAGCAATTGCCAGATAATCCATTCCCATGGCTAATGGCTGACCATGAAAGTTACCTCCAGATATGATCTTATTCTCTTTTTCAAAAATTATTGGATTATCGGTAACAGAATTCATTTCAATCTCTATAATTTTTTTAAAATAATTTACAACATCCTTTGTTGCTCCGTGAACTTGAGGAATACATCTAAAAGAATACGGATCTTGAACATAATCACTGTTAGAATTAAATCCCTTACTACCCTTTAAATAATATAGAATATTATTTACTGTTTCTAATTGACCTTTATGCGGCCTAACAAATGAAATTAATTTAGAAAAAGGATCTATTCTACAAGAAAAAGCTTCTAATGAAATTGAGGCAATCAGATCTGAAATTTTATTCAATCTAATACTTTTGAATACAGACCAAACTGCATAGGACAACATAAATTGAGTTCCATTTAATAAAGCTAATCCTTCTTTATAAGATAATTTAAAAAGTTTTAAACCTTTTCTTTTTAATATTATATTAGATTTTACGATACCTTTTTTAGCATAAAACTCTCCTCTACCTAATAAAGGTAAAGACATGTGGGCCAATGGAGCTAAATCACCTGATGCCCCTAAAGAACCTTGTTCATAGATTACGGGTATTAAATCTTTATTATAAAATTTTATTAAATGTTTTATTAAACTGACTCTAACCCCAGAAAAACCAAGACATAAAGAATTAATTTTTAATAATAACATTAATTTTGCTATTTCTTTAGGAACTATATCTCCAGTACCACATGCATGAGAAAGAATTAAATTTTCTTGTAAAAGTTTTATGTCTTTTTTTTTAATCTCTGTATCACACAAAGAACCAAACCCAGTATTGACTCCATAAATTTTTACAGAAGAATCAGAAATTTTTTTTTCTAAAAACAATCTAGATTTTGAAATTTTATTTTCAACTGTTTTGGGTAATCTTAACTTGTAATCTTGAAAAAAGACTTTAGCTAATAACTCTGTATTAAGTTTTTTTCCTAAATCAAAATACTTATTCATTTTTCAATTTATTTATTAAGTCTTTCAAAGTTATACTCTCTTGAGAACCATCAATCATGTTTTTAAGTGTAATTTTTTTTGTCTTTAATTCTTCCTCTCCCACAAGAGCGGTGTATTTCACATATTTCTTATTAGCATAAGACATTTGTTTTTTTAATTTTAATTTATCAGGGAAAAGCTCACATTTAATACCAGAATCTCTAAGCTGATCAATATAAGTTTGACATAAAAATGCTTCTTTTTCACCCAAATTCACAAAAAATAAATCTAGAAAACAATCTAAATCCTTTGGAAAAAGATTCAGCTCATCTAAACACATGAGTATTCTTTCTACACCAAAAGATATACCTACTCCACTCCCAATATTATTTCCAAATAAAGCAGTTAAATTATCATATCTACCCCCTGCTCCTATACTACCTATATCTACTTGCTTACATTTTGTTTCAAAAATCACACCAGTATAATAATCTAATCCTCTTGCTAATGAAAAATCAAATTCTATTTTTAACGTTTTTATTCCTTTAATTTTAGAAAATAAAGTAATAATATCTTGTTTGCCTTCTTCAATTAATTCATTACTAATATTCAAAATTCTTGTAAAATCAGTATTAAAATTTAAAATAGATATAGGTTTAGAAAGCAATAATCCAAAAATTGATATATTTTTTTTCGAAACACCATTGTCTTTTAAAAAATCTAAAAAAATATCTTTTCCCTTTTTGTCAATTTTATCTAAAGCAATGCAAAATTCTGAAAATGAAAAATTCGCTGATAAAGTATTATACAAACCTTCTAAAATTTTTCTATTATTTATTTTTAAAACAATATCCTTTAGTCCTAGTTTCCTAAATACTTCA
>CACAKI010000011.1 GCA_902533035.1 uncultured Bacteroidota bacterium
TGTTTTGAAAATTAATTTTGTTGGATATGAAGCACAAGAATTAAAAGATTTAGAAATAACTAAATCTAATCCAGTAATTAATTTAAAAACTATATCTCTGAATATTGCATCAAATATATTAGAAGAAACAAAATTAGTTGATGAAAAGCCTATATATGAAAATAAATTTGAAAAAATAGTATATAATGTTGAAAATGATTTAAGTCAAAATTCTATAGATGGTATAGATGTACTAACTCAAACTCCACTTTTAGATGTTGATATAGAAGGAAATGTATCTTTGAGAGGTTCTCGAAATATAAAATTTTTGCTTAATGGAAAAGAATCTTCTTTTTTAAAAGGAGATAATGTTTCAGATGTTTTAAAAATGATTCCATCTGAACAAATTAAAAGTATTGAAGTTATTACAAGTCCAACAGCTAGATACGATGGTGAAGGGAATGCGGGAATAGTTAATATTATTACTAAACAGGATAAATTAGAAGGTTTTACAGCTGGCATAAGTACTAGTACTGGAACTAGAGTAAATAGAACAAGTGGGAATTTTAGTTATGGTAATGATAAATTTGGGATTAGTGGAAGAGTTGGAGGAAGATATGGTTGGCCTAGAGAGGGAAAAAGTAGTTATTTTAGAGAAACATTTGATTCTTTGGGTTTTTCACAAAGTATTTTAGAGTCAAATGGGACAACCATAGGAAATTGGGTTGGACATAATTCTTCATTAGATGCTTACTATGAATTTAATCCTGAATTAAATGTCTTAAGTAGTTTTTGGTATGGAGGTTATAGAAAAACTAATGAGGGAGAATCAAATTATAATTCTTCTTTACAAGGGAATTATAATGTTTTTCAAGAATCTTTGAATAGTGATACTGAGTTAGAATGGACAACAGATGTAGTAAAGACGTTTTTAGATAATGAGGAAAGAGAATTAAGATTGGCTTTTCAACTAGGTCGGCATTTTCATAATGATGAAAGTTTTACTGGTGAAGGTCATGAAATAGATTTATTTCAAGTTTTGGAAACAGATAGTTTATCTTACGATAATTTGAGTGATGGAACAGGAAAAGAATATACTTTTCAATTAGATTATATTCATCCATTTTCTCAAAAAAATAAAATTGAAATAGGAGGAAAGTATATTAATAGAATAACAACTGTTGATTATAGAAATATTTTCGAAACATTTAATTGGTATAATAATGATTATATTCCTAGTGAAACAGAAAATATAAATGATGTTTTTACATATAATCAATCTGTTTGGGCTGGATATCTTTCTTCTAGTATTGAATTTCCAAGAGATTTGTCTTTAATTTTAGGAGCTCGTTATGAAGGAACAAAAGTAAATGGAAATTATCAACTAAGTGATCAACTTATTGAACAAAACATATATCATACATTTTTACCAAGTTTTGTTTTATCAAAAAAGTTAGATTTCTCAAGAACCTTGAAGTTTTCATACTCAAAGAGATTGATGAGGCCTGATATACATTATATAAACCCAAATTTAATTTTTTCTGATTCTAAAAATATAAGAATTGGTAATCCTAATTTAAATCCTGAAATAACACAACAATTAGAATTGGGTTTTAGTAGCTTTAAACCTGGTTTCATGACTAGTTATTTTGTGTATTATAAAAAAACAGACGATATTATTGAAGATTTTGTTTCTATTTCTGGTGATACATCTATAACAAATTACTTTAATATTGGTACTAATAATTCTTTTGGGTTGAATTTTTTTGGTTCCATAAGAATACCTAATATTATGAATATTAGAGGTGGGGGTGATATTTATACTTATAATGTTTCTTCATCTGAAAATTTAAATACATATGATCTTGATTTAGAAGGAAGTGTTAGGTTTGTTTACAAATGGTATTTAAATTCTACAATTGATTTAGGAAAAAATTATTCTTTTGAATGTCGTGGTTGGTATCGATCTCCAAGACAAACAATTCAAGGAACTATTCCTAGTTTTTCTATGGTTAGTTTTGGTTTCAAGAAGGAGTTTAGTAATAAAAGAGGTTCTATAGGTATTGGGTTAATTGAGCCATGGAGTAAATACAAATCTTTTGAAACAGACTTAAGTGGAGATAATTTTGTTCAAAGATCAAATAATCAAATTTTATTTAGATCAATACAAATTAATTTTAAATATAAATTTGGGAAATTAAAATTTGACCCAATTAAAGGAAAATCCGGTATAAATAATAATGATTTAAAAGAAAACGAAGGTGGAGGTGATTTTTAAAATAAAATAAATATGAAAACAATACATAATTGGTTTACAGAATATGGAGAAAGTCACCAAAATAAAACAAATAAAATAATTCATTGGATTTGTATTCCATTAATATTTTGGAGTATTATTGCATTGTTATCTTTAATACCTCATGAAGATTATTTTAAATTTGATTTTTTACATTGGGGTACAATAGTTATTTTTTTAGGATTATTATTTTATTTGAGACTTTCAGTAAAAATTTTTTTAGGAATGTTGATTATTTCTATGTACGTCTTGCTTGATATTCATTTTACAGTTTTATGGTTTGATAATCATAAATTTTGGGGAATACTTGATTTTATGAATGGAACAGGGCAAAGTTTTTTAATGTATTCTGCTATTTTTTGTTTTATTATAGCTTGGATACTTCAATTTATAGGACATAAAATTGAAGGTAAAAAACCATCATTTTTTAAAGATTTACAGTTTCTTTTAATAGGGCCGGCGTGGTTATTAGGTTTTATATATAGAAAATTAGGCATAAAATATTAAGATATGGTTGATATTTTTAAAGATGAATTACAAGTACCTTCTGAAGAGATTGTTCCAAATATTGATAGAAACGAATTTATAAAGGTCATAGAGAGTAGAAGAAGTGTTAGAGTTTATAATGACCAAAAAATTCCAGAAAAAGATGTTTTACATTGTTTAGAATTAGCATTATTAGCAGCTAATTCTTCTAATTTACAAGCTTGGGCATTTTATTGGGTTAAATCAGATGAAAAGAAAAAAAAATTAATTCAATATTGTCTTAATCAACCAGCTGCTAGAACAGCACAGGAACTTATAGTTTGTGTTGCAAAACCTATGGCTTGGAAAGAAAACAGAAAAAAAATGTTGGAGTTAATAAATTCAAAAAATAATGCTCCGGAGGCTGTTATTAATTATTATAAAAAAATAGTTCCTTTAGCATATGATCAAGGTTTTCTTGGTATTAAAGGTTTTTTTAAAAAAATAGCAATATTTTTTTTAAGTTTATCTAGACCAATCCCAAGAGAGCCAGTTTCATTTTCTGATATGAAAGTTTGGGCTCAAAAAACAACTGCGTTGGCTTGTCAAAATTTAATGCTTTCTTTTAGAGCGTTTGGGTATGATTCTTGTCCAATGGAAGGGATTGATTCAGCTAGAATTAAAAAGTTATTAAATTTATCTAAATCTGATCAAATATGTATGGTTATTAGTGCGGGAAAAAGAGCATCTAATGGGGTGTACGGAAAAAGAATAAGATTTAAAAAAGAAAACTTCATCAAGAAAGTCTAATTTTCATTAACTTTATAGAAGGAAAAACTTTTAAATTTGATTTTATGAAAAGAATTATTATTCTATTATTTTTCCCAATACTTCTATCTTCTCAAGTTAATTTTAGTGAACATATATCTCCAATTATATATAATAATTGCACTGAATGTCATAGAGTTGGACAATCAGGTCCTATGCCATTTACTAATTATTTAGAAGTGGCTTCTTTAGGAAATATGATTAACTATGTTACATCAATAGATTATATGCCTCCTTGGCATGCAGACACAGAATATTCTACTTTTTTAGGTGAAAGGGGATTGACAGATGGTGAGAAAAACTTAATAAATGAATGGGTTTCTAATGGAATGCCTCAAGGAAACCCTGATTTAGAAGCTCCAATACCTAATTTTCCAGAAGGTTCTGTAATTGGGGAGCCTGATGAGGTTTTTACTATGGAAGAAGCGTATTTAATAGAAGGAAATAATCAAGACGATTATAGGGTTTTTGTTTTTGAAACAAATTTTTCAGAAGATAAATATTTAGAATCTATTGAAATTATTCCAGGGAATTATGCAGCTGTTCATCATGTTTTAGTAAATATTGATACAGAAGGTTCTTGTGCATATCAGGATGCTTTAACTCCTGAATATGGATATGAGTGTGAAAGTGGTTTTTGTATTGGTCAAGTGCCTCAATTTGCAGCTGGTTATACTCCAGGTATGGTTCCGCCAATTTGGAGTAATGATATTGGTATGTTACTTCCTGCTGGAGCAGATATTGCTATACAAATGCATTATGCTCCTAGTCCAATAGATCAGTATGATCAATCTTCAGTTAATTTATTTTTTAAGGAAGAGCCTGTTTTAAGAGAAATTCAAGTTAATACTCTAATTGATATACAATTATTAGTTCCAGCTAATGAAATTTATGAACATTATGTTTCTTATGAAGTTGATGAAGATATAAGTCTTATAAGTATTCTTCCTCATATGCATTTAATTGGAAAATCTTGGCTTGTTTATGCAGAGAATAATGGAGATACTATACCAATTATTAGTATTCCAGATTGGGATTTTAATTGGCAAACATTTTATCAACCAGAGTATATGTTAAAAATACCACAGGGTTATACTATACATGCTTATGCTACTTATGATAACACTTCTAGCAACCCATTGAATCCTAATTCTCCTCCTCAAGATATTCCTTGGTGTGATTATACTACATGTGAAATGTTTTTTCTTCCTTATGCTTATGTAGAATATCAAGAAGGAGATGAAAATATTTATTTAGGGAACAGTGAAGATTTAGGCTGTACTGATTCTAATGCATGTAATTATAACTCAGAAGCAATTATCGAAGATGGAACTTGTGGGGTTTTGGATGATTGTGGTGAATGTCATACTCCTTGTTGTTTTGACTTAAATACTTACACATGTGATTATTCTGTTTCTGAACAGGATTGTGAGAATTTTTGGGCGGATTTTGATATTGTTTCAGATCCAGAACAAAATGTATTTTGGAATACAAGTTGTTTTTTAGGTTGTACAGATTCGAATGCATATAATTATAATCCTCAAGCAAATATTGATGATGGCTCCTGTGATTACGGCTGTGAAGAATTAGGTTTAATAGCTTATATGATTAACTGTGATGGCGGTACATGGCAAGGTGAAGTTGAATGGAGTATTATAGGGATAGATGGAGCTATTGTGGCTTCTGGTGGGGCACCATATAATGGTTTTGGATGTTTTAATTCAGATCAATGCTATGTAGTTAATATGATAGATTCTTTTGGAGATGGTTGGAATGGGAACATTCTTGATTTAAATGGCCAACTATTTACTTTTACATCTGGGAGTTTTTCATCAGAATTTTTTGAAGAAACAGAAGGTTCTTGTGAGGGTATTGTTTTTGGATGTACTGACCCAGAAGCATGTAACTATGATCCTTTAATTTTTCCTGGAGGATTTGATGATGGTTCTTGTGTTTATGTAGATGGTATTTGCGATTCATGTGAAAATGGTGTTGTGACTGATAATGATGCTGATGATGATGGAATTTGTGATGGAGATGAGTTAGAGGGTTGTACTGATCCTTTAGCATGTAATTATAATGAACTTGTTACTGATGATGATGGTTCTTGTGAATATGCAGAAAATTATTATGATTGTGATGGAAATTGTCTTCAAGATTTAGATGAAGATGGTATATGTGATGAATGTAATAGTTACGAAAATGTTATTGTTGACTGTGAATGTGGTTTTCTAGATCCAGCTACTTATACAGTGTTTTATACATATGTTGATGAAGAGAATTGTATCTTCATTGAAGATTGTTATTGTGAGTGTATAAGTGATATTGATTTAGATAATATTTGTGATGAAAATGATAACTGTCCAGATATTTTTAATCCAAATCAAGAAGACTCAAATAATGATGGAGTGGGTGATTTGTGTGATGAGGTAGCTTTAGAAGAAAATATGTTATCAAAAAAACTAGTAAAAATAACAGATATATTAGGTAGGGAGATTAAAGAAGATTCGTATTATACCATAAAGTTATATATATACAATGATGGTGATGTTATAAAAGTTTTTTCTAAACATTAATATGAAAAATGTTTCATTAGTTATTTCTTGCGGTGGTGCAAAAGGTTTAGTAGGAATAGGTGTAATAGAAGAATTAGAGAGAAGAGGATATAATATAAAATCTGTTGCAGGAACATCAATAGGCTCAGTAATTCTTGGGGTTTATGCTTCTGGTAATTTAAAAGAATATAAAAAATGGATGTTAAGTCTTGGTAGACTTGATGTTTTTCGTTTAATGGATTTCACTTTAAGTACTAGAGGTGTAATAAAAGGAAAAAAGGTTTTTAAAGAAATGAAAACTTTTTTTAAGGATAAATTAATTGAAGAATTACCTATACCATATTCGGCTGTTGCGGCTGATATAAATACATTTAAAGAGGTTTCATTTGAAAGTGGAAGTCTTCATCGGGCTATTAGATGTTCTATTTCTGTTCCCTCATTAATTACCCCTGTTATTAATGGAAATAAAGTTTTAGTTGATGGAGGTATTGTGAATCCGCTTCCTTTATCAAGAGTAAAACGTACCCATAATGACATATTAATTGCAGTCAATTTAAATTATTTTGATCCATCTTTCAGAAGTAAGATTTCGCCATTTTCTTTAGATTATCCAATAATTAAGGAAATGTTAAATTATTTCAGTTCTAGTTCAAAAAAAAAAGAAGCTGGAAATATGGTAACTTTTTTGAATAAAACTGTTTATATCATGATGAATCAGTTATCAGAAAATTCCATTAACACCTACAAACCAGATGTTTTAATTAATATTCCTTATAATATTTGTGGTTTTTTTGATTATCATGAAACAAAAAAACTTATAAATATTGGTGTAGAAAAAACAATAGAGGCTTTAAATTTATATGAAGATAAATCTATATAGTTTTTTAAAATCTATATAGATTTATTTCTCTTATAAAATAAAGAAAGTTAAATTTGCCACGTTTAAAATTTAAAATATGAGAATTAAGATATTATTATTTTTAATATTAATACTCACTTCTTGTGGTGAAAGGAATAATCAAGAAAGTGAAGTTGTTAAGACTGAGCCTTCTGAAACAACATCAGATTTAATTTCCTGTTCTTTCTTTACTAGTTCTAATGTTATTCCTAAAGTGGAAATTTCAGGAACTATAAATTCAAAAAATAAAGTGGATCTTTTTAGTGAAGTTAGTGGAAAAGTTTATTCAAGAAAAAATACTTTTCAAGTAGGTAATGAATTCAAAAAAGGTGAAACTTTAATTCGAATAGAAGCATCTGATTTAAGATTAGAGATTAAATCAGTAAAAAGTGAATTTTTAGCTCTTTTAATCCAATGTCTTCCAGATTTAAAATTAGATTATCCTAATTCTTTTGAAGCATGGGAAATGTATGTAGGGAATTTTAGTGTTGATAAAAGAATGAAAAGTTTACCTGAAATGGATAGTAAACAACAGAGAAATTTTTTATCTGGAAGGGGGGTTTATAGTTTGTTTTTTAGAATAATGTCATTAGAGAACAGATTAGATAAATTTTCTATTAAAGCTCCTTTTAATTGTGTTGTGACAGAATCTTTTTTATCTAAAGGTTCTAATGTTTTATTAGGTCAAAAATTAGGTCAGATAATTGACAATAATAATTATGAAATATCTACTTCTTTAACTGTTTCTGATTCAGAGCTTTTTCAAATAGGAGATAAAGCTACTTTATTTTCTGATGATATTGCACAATCTTTAACTGCTAAAATAAAAAGAAAGGGAAAACATATAAACACGTTAACTCAAAGTATAGATTTCTTTTTTAATATTTCAAATAAAAATGTGAAAGATGGAATGTTTGTAAAGGGGTATGTTTTTGGAAAAGAATTAGAAAATGTTTATAAAATACCAAGAAATAAAATAGTAAGAAATAAGTTTATTTACCTAAAAGAAGGTTCAAGTTTAAAAGAAAAAGAAGTGGAAGTAATTTATTTTGAAAATGATACAGTTATTATAAAAGGTCTTGAAAATAAAGATTGTGTAGTAGATAATTACCGAACTTATTTTTATGATGGAATGAAGATAAATTAATCTTTTTATGAAAGGGTTTATATCATATTTTATTAAGTATCCTATAACTGCCAATCTATTAATGTTTTTAATTTTTGTGTTTGGTGTTGTAGGGCTGTATAGTCTTCGTTCTACTTTTTTTCCTGAAATGGAAAGTAGAACTATTCTTGTTCAAGTTATTTCAGGAGGCTTATCTCCAATAGAAGTAGAGGAATCTATTACCAAAAAAATAGAATACAAATTAGAGGCTGTTTCTGGAGTAAAAAATATTACATCATCTTCTCTAGAAAACACTTCATCTATTTATGTAGAAATGGAAAGAGGTTCAAATATGTATGTTGGTTTACAGAATGTAAATAATGCTGTAGATCAAATAAATTTTAATGTTGTAATAGATGAGTTGTTTATAAGGAAAATTGAATTTATAATGCCTACTATTAGTTTTTCGATTTCTTCAGATTATGATTTAGATTATTTAAAGAAAAAAATTGATATAATTGAAGATGATCTTAAATCAGTTGATGGTATTTCTGAAGTTTCCATAACAGGTTTGCCAGAAAAAGAAATTGAAATTTCAGTTAGCGAAAAAAAGCTATTAGCTTTTAATTTATCATTAGAAGAAATCAATTCAGCTATTATACAAAATAATATAAATTTAACAGGTGGAAAAATTGAAGTTAATCAAAATGAGTACCTAATTCGTTCAAATAATAAGCAGAATTCAAGTAAAGAAATAGGTGATATTATAATTAGAGTTAATCAAAATGGAAGTCCCCTTTATTTAAGAGATATAGCAGAAATTAAAGATACTTGGTCAGCTATTTCTATAGAACGTTATAGAGATAATAAAAGATCTATTAATATAACAGTAAGTAATACAGAAACTCAAGATATACTGTTTATTGCAGACTATGTAAAAAACTATGTAAAAAATTTTAATTCAACTAATACAAATAGTGAAGCAAAAATTTTATTTGATGCATCTACACCTTTAAAGCAAAGAATTGAACTTTTAACTAAAAATGGTATAATAGGTTTTGTGTTAGTTCTACTTTTTTTAACTATGTTTTTACATCCTAGAGTTTCATTTTGGGTAGCATTAAGTATACCCATTTCTTTTTTAGGAATGTTCTTTTTGGCTCCGTCAGCACCAATTACTATTAATATGATGACGATGTATGCTATGATATTAGTAATTGGTATTTTGGTAGATGACGGTATCATTATTGGAGAAAATATAATTCGAAAATTTGAAGATGGTTTAAATAGGTATGATGCTGCTGTTGAAGGAACTATGGAGGTTTTTCCTGCTGTTTTTGCAGGTGTTTCAACAACTGCAGTGGCTTTTTTATCTTTTTTCTTTTTTGAAGGAATGATGGGGGAGTTTGGTTGGCAAATGGGTTTTGTTGTAATTGTTACATTAATTTTTTCATTAGTAGAGGGCGCTTTTATATTACCTGCTCATATTGCGTATTCAAAAGCTTTAGATAAGACAAAAAAGAAAAATAAAATTTCCATATTCTTTAATAAGATTATCAATAATTTTAGGGATAAATTTTATAAACCTATTTTGTCCCTTTTTCTTAAAAGAATATATATAGGTTATATATTTTTTATTGGTTCATTTATTGTTTTTGTATTTTTAACCGGTGTGAAATTTACTTTTTTCCCCTCAGTTGAATTAGATGATTTATATGTTGAATATAAAATTAAACCTGGTTCGACTATAGAAAAAACCAAAAGTTATGGGGATCAAATTTTAGAAATTATAGAAGATATAAATAAAGAATTAGAAGATTCTTTAAGTACAACAGTAATTAGATCAAAAGAATTAAAATTAGGCCCAAAATCTCATACTGGTCAAATACAATTATTTTTAGAAGCACCTGAAAACAGAGGTATAAAAGCTTATGATATTGTAGGAAAATTAAGAGAAAATTTAAATAATTTTGATGGTTTAGAAAACTTAATTATTGGAGTAGGAGATCCTTTTGGTAAGCCCTTATCTTTTGCTTTACTTGGAACTAATAATAAAGAATTAGAACAAGCTAGTATATTGTTTTCTAAGAAGTTAAAAGAAATTGAAGGAGTTGCTGCTTCATCTATAAATTATGAGTATGGTCCAGATGAAATTAATTTTTCTTTAAAAGAAAAAGCAAGAAGTCTTGGTTTAACTAATTATGAAATTTTATATCAAGTAAGGCAAGGTTTTTTTGGTACAAAAGTACAAGATTTACAAAGCAATAAAGATGAAATGAAATTATGGATTAGGTATGATGAAGATGAAAAAAATTCTTTTTCTTCTTTGGAAAACATGAAAATCAAAACTAAAAAAGGCATATTTCCACTAAATGAATTAGTCCATTTTGACATTGATAATAAAATTATAAGTATTAATAGAAAAAATGGAAGTAAAATAATAGAAATAGAAGGAGAATTAGCGAGTAATACTTCATATAGTTCTAATATAATTTCTGAGGTTGAAAACAATATGTTTCCTTTAATTCAAAAACAATATCCATCAGTAAGAATGGAATTAGCAGGATCATCTGATGAAGGGACTGTTACATTAAATTCCATGAAGAAGATAATGCCAGTTTTTTCATTATTAATATTATGTATTGTTCTTATTACTTTTAGATCTAAAGCACAAACTTTTCTTGTTTTCTTACTTATGCCATTTACATTAGTTGGTGTTTATTTTGGACATTTATTACATGATATGCCAATAAGTGTTTTATCTGCTTTTGGAGTAGTTGCTCTTATTGGAGTTTTAGTAAACGATGCTCTTGTATTTATTACTTCTTTTAACATCAGACTTAAAAGAGGAGAGTCATTTTTAGATGCTTTGGAGCAAACTTCTATTAATAGATTTAGACCTATTATTTTAACAACTATAACTACTGTTTTTGGTTTATTACCATTAATATTTGAAAAAAGTATGCAAGCGCAATTTTTAATACCTATGGCAATTTCATTAAGTTATGGAATTATAATGGCAACTTTACTTACATTATTATTTCTTCCAGTTTTATTACTAACAGTCAATAATTTACGATTATTAGTATCAAAAAGTAAAAATAGAGAAAATGTTGAGCCTGCTGTTAAAGAATTAAAACGAAACACATGATAAAGTACTTATTTTTTTTTATATCATTTTATACTTTTTCTCAAGAAATTCTAACTTTAGAAAAAGCTATTCAATATACTTTAGAAAATAGTAATGATATAAAAATTGCAAAAAATCAAGTAAAAATTAATGATAATAATACTTCTTTGGGTACTGCTGGACTTTTACCTAGTATAATAGTAAATTCAGGTTATAATTCATCTATTTCTAATTCTGAATTTGAATTTAATTCTTTTTTAGATTTTGGAGGAGGTTCTATGGATGAAATTGAGGCCAATAACGCCACTTCTGCTGGGATCTCATCATCTATTGGAATTAATTATACACTTTTTAATGGTTTTTCAGGAATCTATAATTTGAAGAAATTTGAGTATTTAGATGAGTTTTCTAAACAAAACCTTCGGTTTGAAATAGAAAATAAGATTATAGAGGTTGTTATGAAATATTATGAGTATTTAAATAAAAAAAACTTGTATAATGTTTTAAAGGAAACACATAATATTTCTTTAGATAGATATAATAGAAGTTTTGAAAAAGCAAAATATGGTGTAACCTCAAATTTAGATTTATTAAATGCAGAAATTGATTTAAATACAGATCAGATCAATTTAAATAATGCTAAGGTTGATTTAGAAGTCAAAAAAAATGATCTATTTCTATTGATTGGTGTTTCAGATACTTCTTTTGTTTTAGATGAAAATATTTTTTTTAATAAAAACCTCTTACTAAATAATTTATTAGAAAAACAACAGAAAACAAATAGTTCTATTTTAATGGCAGAATTAAATTACAATATAGCCAAACAAGATTTAAAGATTTCAAAATCAAAAATATCACCAAAAATAGATATAACAACTTCTTTTTCTTTTAATAAAAGTGGAAGTGAAACTAGTTTTATTAGTAAACAAACTGATAGAGGGGTATTTGGTATTGTAAATCTTCAAGTTCCTATTTTTAATGGTGATGTAGTAAGAAGAAATATAAAAAACGCAAAACTTAATTTAGAATCTAAAAATTATCAATTACTTGAAATACAAAAAAAAATAGAATTATCACTTATTAATACATTTAATTTGTATGATCAGGGTTTAAAAAATTTAGAAATTCAAAAAGAAAATTTAGAAATATTTGAATTAAATTTTCAAAGGAGTAAAGATTTGTATTTATTAGGTCAGTTAAATAATCTTCAATTTAGAGAAGCTCAACTTAATTTATTAAATTTTAAAATAAATTATTCTGCTAATTTGTTTAATACAAAAATCCAAGAATATTTATTGTATCAATTTTCAGGTATGTTAATAATAGATGAATAAGTTATGAAGTTTTCACCTTTTCATTTAGCTATTCCAGTTTCAGACATAATAGAATGTAGAAACTTTTACACAAAAATTTTAGGATTTAAAGAGGGGAGAAGTGATGAGAAATGGATTGATTATAATTTTTTTGGACATCAATTAGTTATTCATTTAGATAAATCAGTTAGAAAAAAAAATAATTCAAATTTTGTAGATGGAAAAAATGTTCCTATTCCACATTTTGGAGTTGTTCTAGATTGGGATGATTGGTTTATTTTTTCTGAGAAAATAAAATTTTTAAATATTAAATTTTTAATAAAGCCGTATATTAGATTTAAAGGCCAAGTTGGAGAGCAAGCAACAATGTTTTTTTTAGATCCATCTGGAAATGCTTTAGAGTTTAAATCATTCAAAAATCCTAATCAATTATTTAAAAAGTGATATGAGGTATATTTTGTTTTTTTTGTTTTTTAATTCTTTTTCTCAAAACAATGTTTGTTTTCAAATCGAAGAAAATCCAAATCAAGATATTTATGCACTTCAATTATTCACAAAATATATTAATGTTTTAGATTGTATAGAAATATATGCTGAATCTACTATTTCAGATGAAAAAGTATTACATACTGCCGCAATAACAGCAGAATTATTAGATAATAATGAAGATGGTGTTATAGATGATATTAATGTTGAAACAATCTTAAGCAATAAAAAAACTATTATGCCTATTTTTTCATTTGAAGGATCTAATGCAGAAGATGTGTTGTTTTCAAATTTTGATATTCTAGAAGAAAATTATAATTATTGTGCTGGCGCTGTTCTATATAATGATGAGATTTCTCCTGAAAATCCTGGTATTTGGAGTTATGATGCAAGTGTGGAAGAAATTTTACATACTATTAATGCATGTGCTCATATAGAAATTTACCCTGATGTATTTGGATTAAATCCTAATTCATCACAAATGACAGATGCTATGGATATTGCCAGAGGTGGTCAGTTTTTGAACATTCCCTCTTATTACCCTGAGGAAGCTTGGTATCATTATGATGATTGGACATGTGATTATCAGTGTATGGCAATGGAATATTTGTATTGGTCTATAGTAGCAAATATGGGGCTTTTAGATAATAATATGGTTTGTAATGGTATTTCTGACGAGTGGGAACTTTGTACTCAAGAAGATTTTCAAAATATAGATGTAAACATGTTTGCTATTCTTCTTAATCCAGATTTTAAAATACCCCAGATGGCTCCAGATGGAAATTATTGTGTAGAACAGAGTAGTATATTTAATGATTTTAAAGATAATAAACATGTTATTAAATCATTTGATATTTTGGGAAGGCCTGTAAATTCTAATCAAAAAGGTTTAGTTTTAGAATTATTTTATGATGGAAAAATAAAATTAAAAATTAGAAAATAAGTTATGGGTTCAAAAAAATGGATTTTTGGTGGACTAGGATGGGCATTTGGAGGAGCTTTAGGTGCTATTTTTGGTTATGGTATAGGATCTATGTTTGACAACAAAAAACAAGTTTCAAAGGGAACTAATTTTGAATTAGCTCTTTTATCTCTAGC
This sequence comes from uncultured Bacteroidota bacterium, assembly GCA_902533035.1. Classification (GTDB taxonomy): domain Bacteria; phylum Bacteroidota; class Bacteroidia; order Flavobacteriales; family TMED113. The sequence goes on from CACAKI010000011.1 coordinate 14,154, forward strand.
CGCTGTAGTTATCAAGGCTGATGGGGTAGTAAAAAAAGAAGAATTAAATTGTGTTAAAGGTTTTTTTGTTAAATCTTTTGGGAAATATAAAGCGGATATGTATTTTAAAATATTTAACGATATAAAAAATAAACCTTTTCCATCATTAAGATCAATTTGTTTGCAAATAGATCAGAATGTTAATCATTCAGGCCGATTGATAATAATTCAATTTCTATTTTCTATAGCTGCTTCTGATAATGAATTATTAGATGTAGAGATTGATTTAATTAAAAAAATATCTAGATATCTTCATATTAATAATTATGATTTTGAATCTATAAAATCAATGTTTTTAGAAAAAGAATCTAACGTAGATAATGATTATAAAATATTAGAGATATCTCATGATGCTACAGATGATGAAGTAAAAAAAGCTTACAGAAAAATGGCAAAAAAATATCATCCAGATAAATTACAAGGAGTCAGTGATGATATAATTAAAATGGCTGAAGAAAAATTTAATAAAGTCAAGCAAGCATATGAAAGAATAATGAAATTTAGAAAATGATTAATAGAAGAGACTTTATAAAAAAGACATCAATTTTAGGTGTTTCTTCTTTTTTATTACCATCTTTTTCTTTAGGAAATGGTCTAGATAAAAAAGAAAAAATTCGTGTAGGATTAATAGGTGTTGGTTTAAGAGGGAGAGCTACATTAAGTTTATTATTAAATAGAAATGATGTTCATGTATCTTCTATTTGTGATATTGATATTAATAGTATCGATGCTTCTAATAAAATGTTTTCAGAATATAACAAGAAAAAACCTAAAGTTTTTGATAAAGGAGAGTATGCTTATCAAGATCTTTTAAAAAGAAAAGATTTGGATGCTGTTATTATATCTACGCCTTGGAGATGGCATGTTAAAATGGCAATAGATGCTATGAGGGAAAAGAAATATGTTGGTATGGAAGTATCGGGAGCTCTCAATATTAAAGAATGTTGGGATTTGGTAAATGTACACGAAGAAACAGGAACACATCTTTTTATATTAGAGAATGTATGCTATAGAAGAGATATTATGGCAGTTTTAAATATGGTTAGAAAAGATCTTTTTGGAGAATTAATCCATTTAGAATGTGGTTATCAGCATGATCTTCGATTTGTTAAGTTTAATGATGGGGAAACTGTTTATGCTCCTGGTGCAGAATTTGGTGAAAAAGCGTTGTCCGAAGCAAAATGGAGAACGAAACATTCTGTTGATAGAAATGGAGATCTATATCCAACACATGGTTTTGGTCCTGTGGCACAAATATTAAATATAAATTCAGGAAATCAATGTGATTATCTTACATCTACTGCAAGTAAATCTAGAGGGTTACGAGAATATATTTTAAAAAATGGAGGAAAAAACCATCCCAATGCTAACGTTAAATTTAAATTAGGTGATGTTGTGACAACTGTGATAAAAACAAAAAATAAAGAGACAATTACATTACAACATGATACTAATCTTCCTAGACCATATTCTCTAGGATTTAAGGTGCAAGGCACTAATGGTATTTGGATGGATATAAATGATTCCATTTATATTGAAGGAAAAACATCAGGTCATAGTTGGGAGTCTGATAAAGAATATATGAAAACATATGATCATCCTTTATGGAAAAAATATGAATCTTTAGCAGATGGGGCTGGTCATGGAGGAATGGATTGGTTTTTAATGAATGACTTTGTTGAATCAGTAAAAAATAACATTGAACCACCATTAGATGTATATGATTGTGCCACTATGCGTGTTATAACTCCATTATCAGAAAACTCTATAAAAAATAATGGTGCGCCTCAAAAATTTCCAGATTTTACAAAAGGAAAATGGAGAACTAGAAAAAATAAATTTCCTTTGAATATTTAATATCTTTCAAGTATGAAAAACATAATTTTAGTTTTAATATTATTTCCATTTTATTTTTATTCTCAGGTAGAATATAAATATGATTCAAAAAATATAGATTTACCTAATTGGGTGAAGGAAATGTATAAACAGAATGCTGATATAGGAAAAGTAGAGTCTTTATATAAAAATTATTATAAAGAAAACGAATTTATTAAAAATAAACATACTCAGTACTATAAGAGGTGGGTTAGATCCTTAAGTAGAGAAGTAACTAACTCAAAATCTTTATTACTCCAAAAGAAAAATCATGGACTTCCAGAGTGGTACTGTCTTGGTCCTTTTGATTTTGATAGATTAGCTTCTAGTAGTTCTTATGCCGCAGGTGCTGCTCATCTTTATACTGTAGAGCAATCTTTAAGTAATCCAAATATTTTATATGCAGGTGCTGCAACTTCTGGGTTATGGAAGTCAATTGATAAAGGTCTTCATTGGTTGCCTTTATTTGATAAAGAGTTATTAATGAATGAAGTATATTCATTAGAAATAGATTTTTCTAACTCAGATATAGCTTTTTTTTCAAGTTCAGATAAATTATACAGAACACCAGATGGTGGCATTACTTTTGAATTATTATTTGAATTTGATTTTATTAAAGATTTAGTCATGCACCCTTCAAACAATGATATATTATTTGTTTGTGATGAAGATGCTCTTTATAAAATTACTGTATCAGAAAATGATTTTGAAGTTCTTTTAAATGGTAATTTTTTTGAAATTGAATTTCATCCAAATGATCCAGATATAATCTACACTGTAAAAGAGTCTAGTAATAGAACTGTTTTTATGAAATCAGTTGATGGAGGTCAGAATTTTGAGGTTTTTTCTGATAATCCATGGCCTAATCCTTCTTCACCAGATGAACAAAGAAGAACAGAAATAGCGGTCTCCCCTGATGCACCAAATAATGTGTATGCTTTGACTACGGGTTCTGTAAATGGAGGGAGTGGCCTTTATGGTATTTATGTGAGTGAAAATATGGGAGAGACATGGGAATTCAGATGTTGTGGTTCACAGCCTGGAGGAGAGCCTAGCGAAGAAAATCAAAATTTAATGGGTTGGTCTCATGAAGGATTAGATGATGGGGGACAATATTATTATGATTTAGCTTTTGCTGTTGACCCAAATAATGCAGATAGAATACATGTTGGTGGTGTTAATCATTGGATATCAGAAGATGGTGGTTATACTTTTATTTGCCCATCTAAATGGAGTTGGGCTGAGGACCCTGAAAATGAAAAATATGTGCATGCTGATATACATGATATAAAATATTATGGAGATGATCTTTGGATTGCGTGTGATGGAGGTATATTTTATTCTAGTAATCAAGGAGAAAAAATAGAACAAAGAATGTTTGGTGTTGCGGGTACTGATTTTTGGGGTTTTGGTTCTGGTTTTTCTGATGGGGGAGTTATGATAGGAGGAACTTATCATAATGCTACGTTACTAAAGGATAACGATACGTATATTCAAGGAGATTCTTTACAAGGTACGTTAGAAAATGGAGGATGGGCATCTATTTGTGGTGGAGATAATTATAGGGGGTTTGTGAATTTTGGAGACAGTAAGAAGGTTTATTTAGATGATTGGTGTTCGGGAGGAGGTTATGAACTCTCTAATGACAGAACAGTACCTTTAGAAGGATTCAGTCTTCAAGTAGTCAGTAATGCATCTTACACAATAGGTGAATCTAGTAATTTAGAGTTTGACCCTAGATGTTATAATATTTTATATATAGGAAGTGGAGAAATTTTATATAAATCTTACAATAATGGATCTTCTGCATTTCCTTTATATGATTTTGGTGAAAATGTTACTTCAATTGAAGTTGCATGGTCAAATCCTGATATCATATATGTTGCTACATATGATGGATATTGGGACGATAAACACGTTTGGCGAAGTGAAGATGGGGGAGAATCTTTTATAGATATTACTCCAACCTTTCCAGGTGTTCAAGATGATAATTGGATTCCTTATGATATCACAGTAAGTGATAATGATCCTCATAGTGTTTGGATTGCAAGATGTCCTAATAGCACTTCATATGATTCTTATTCTTCAAGTAAAGTTTATCATTCTACAAATGGAGGTGATAATTGGCAAAATGTTACGGGATCTGGTTTAGATGGAGAAAACATTACAAATATTGAATATCATAGAGGAAGTAATGATGGGATTTATTTAGGAACTCGTACTGGTGTTTATTATAAAAATAATACTATGGATTCATGGATGTTATATAATAATGGTCTTCCTATGAGTACTTTTTCTACTCAATTAATGTTTGATTATCAAAACAATAAATTAAAAAATGGCACAAATAGGAGTGTTTGGGAAGTTGATTTATATGAAACTTTTTCACCGTCAGCTCAAATATCAGCGGATAAGCTAACTATTAATTGTTTAGATAATACAGTTTATTTTATTGATCATTCTGCTATGAAAGATCAAAATGCAACATGGGCATGGTCTTTTCCTGGAGGAACTCCATCATCATCCAATGAAAAAAACCCTGTAGTTACATATAGTGAAGAGGGGTCTTATGATGTTTATTTAACTATAACTAATTCTTATGGTTTTGATGGTCAAACTTTACTAGGATTAATTAATTTTTCAAATGACCCCCTTACAATGGGTGGATTTGGTTGTGATGGTAATTGTCAAGAAAATTTTTCTTCTGTTACATTGGTTGCTGAAGATTCTTATGGAGATGGCTGGAATGGCAATGTGTTAAATATTTTAATAGATGGTGAGCCTTTTACTCAGTACACACTTTCTTCTGGTTATTCAGAAGAGATAACTCTTTGTATTCCTAATTCAAGTTCTTGTGTTGAAGTAATTGTTGAAGAAGGAGGATGGCCAAATGAAGTAAGTTGGGAATTGGTTCAAAATGGAGAAACCATATTATATGGTGGCTCGCCTTTTAATGCTGATTTATATAATAATTGTCCAATATATGGTTGTACAAACCCAGATGCAATTAATTTTGATCCAAATGCTGATACTGATGATGGTAGTTGTTGTTTGGGTAATTTTTATACTGTTTTGATGGAAGATACTTATGGAGATGGTTGGAATGGAAATACTTTATTAATTGGGGAACAGGAATTGGAATTAGAAGAGGGTAGTGAAGAAGAGATAATGATTTGTTTACCTACATCTATAGAATGTTATAATGTTTCTTGTGGTGGAGGTGATTGGCAATATGAGGTAGAATGGACTATATTTAATGCAAATGGAGATATAGTTTTATCTGGAGGTGCTCCATTTAATGATTGTTTTTTGGATGGTTGTACTGATATCGAAGCTTGTAATTATGATATTAATGCAACAGTAGATGATGGGTCGTGTATTTATGAAGGAAATCCAGATTGTGAAAATAGTTTTATAACTGACTATTCAGTACTATCTAATAAATTAATTAAGGTAAGTGATATTTTAGGAAGAGAAATAGAAGAAAATAGTTCTCAAAATATAAGATTATATATTTATAATGATGGGACAGTGAAAAAACAAATTAAATTTTAAAATCTAGCTTTATTTTATGTTCAAAAAAATATTTTTTTTATTTCTAATATCTATTTTTGCTATCTCTCAGAATAAACAAATAGAAAAGCTAAAAATATATTTAGATTGTAGTTATGGGTGTGATTATGATTTTTTTCAAAGAGAGATGGGGTATGTTGACTTTTATAATGACTCTAAATTAGCCAATTTACATATTATTGTAAAATCACAATCAAATGGTTCTGGTGGGCAAAGTGTTTTATTTCGATTTATTGGGGTTAATGAATTTTTAGATCAAAACAATACATTGACATTAGCTATTCCTCCAAATACTTCTGAAAATATTAAAAGAAGTTTGTATTTATCTATTTTGGAAAAAGGTATTTATTCTTACATAATTCAAACAGATGATATTGATAAAGTTTCTGTAATTTATTCTAATGAAAATGGGTTAGAAGAAAATTTGAGTGATGATGAAAAAGATAAGTGGAATTATTGGGTTTTTAGATTGAGTGCTAGTGGGTATATGAGTGGTGAAGATGGTTATAAAACACAAAATTATTATTCAAGTGTTAGAATAAATCGAATTACAGAAGCATCAAAATTTTTATCTACTTTTAGTTATAGTAATAATTTGACAGAGTATAATTATGATGATCTTGATTTAACAACAAATAGAAAAAGTAGTAGTATATATTTAACTTATGTAAAAAGTAAAGGAGATTACTTTTCTATAGGTTCTAAAGCTAGATATAATCAGAATACTTATTTAAATTTAGATGCATCATATACATTTTCTCCGTGTATTGAATATAATTTTTTTCCATATTCAGAGTCTTCTGAGCATAGATTGAGTATTTTGTATGGACTTTCAGGAACATATAATAATTATACAGATACAACAGTGTATTTAAAAACTACAGAGTTTTTCCCTTCACATTTAATTGAGTTTACATATAATAATTATCAAACTTGGGGAAGCGTTAATGTTAGTTTAGATGGTATGCATATTCTTGATAAAAATGATTTAAAAAAATTTAATCTTGGTTTGTCTACTAATATTGATTGGAATATAATGCAAGGGCTTTCTTTGAGTTTTTGGAGTTGGGTTTCTTTAGATAGGGCTCAAATTGAATTAGCTTCTTCTGGTGCTACTTATGAAGAAACTATATTAAGACAAAAGGAATTAGAATCTAGTTATTTTTACTCAGTTAGATTAGGTTTGAGCTATACATTTGGTTCTTTGAAGAATAATTTTGTGAACCCAAGATTTTAAAATGTGTTAATTTCTTTTCTTATACCTTTAAATTCAAGGAATTCTTTATAACTCATTAACTTATCATGTGTGTTTCCCGGTGTAATTTCTATTATTCTATTAGCTACAGTTTCATTTAATTCATGATCGTGAGAAGAAAATAAAATAGTTCCTGAAAATTTTTTCATTGAATTATTAAGTGCTTGAATAGATTCCAGATCTAAATGATTGGTTGGGTCATCAAAAATTAATAGATTTCCTTCATTTAACATCATTTTAGAAAACATACATCTAACTTTCTCACCTCCAGATAAAACACTGATTGATTTTAGAACTTCTTCGCCACTAAAAAGCATTTTACCTAAAAAACCTCTAACGTATTGATCATCTTTGTCTTCTGAAAATTCTCTTAACCAATCAATTAAATTTTCACTAGAATTAAAATATTTATCATGGTCATTTGGAAAATAAGAGTGCTTAATTGTTTGTCCGTAAGAAAATTCCCCAGTTAATGCTTTTCTTTCTCCATTTAATATTTGATATAAATATGTTAATGCTTGTTTGTTATCAGCTAAAAAACAGATTTTATCACCTTTATTAACAACAAAGCTTAATTTTTCAAATAATATATCGCCATTTTCATCTTTAGTAGACAAATTTTTCACTTCTAGAATTTGATCTCCTGCTTCTCTGAATTGATTAAAAATAATGGCAGGGTATTTTCTAGCTGATGGTTTCATTTCATCAATATTTATTTTTTCTAGTAGTTTTTTTCTACTTGTGGCCTGTCTACTTTTAGAGGCGTTGGCGCTAAATCTTGCTATAAAGCTTTGTAGTTCTTTTCTTTTTTCTTCTGCTTTTTTATTAGCTGCTGCTCTTTGATTTAACATTAACTGACTTGATTCATACCAAAAAGTATAGTTTCCAGTAAATAGTTGAATTTTTTGAAAATCTATATCTACAATATTTGTGCATACTGTATCTAAAAAATGTCTATTATGAGAAACAACAATAACAGTGTTTTTAAATTTTAATAAAAATTCTTCCAACCAAAAAATTGTTTTTAAATCAAGATTGTTAGTTGGTTCATCAAGAATGAGGCAGTCAGGATTTCCAAATAAAGTTTGAGCAAGGAGAACTTTTACCTTTGTTATTGGTTCCACATCTTTCATAAGTAATGAATGTTCTTTAGTAGGGACACCCATTCCGCATAACATATCTGCGGCATTTGATTCTGCACTCCATCCATCCATTTCCTGAAAGATTTCCTCAAGTTTTCCTACTTCAACACCATCTTCATCATTGAAATCTGGTTTTGCGTAAATTGCATCTTTTCTTTGCATTACATCCCATAACTTATAATGTCCCATCATAACAGTTTGAATTATAGAGATATCATTATATTCATTATGATCTTGTTTTAAAATGGAAAGTCTCTTTTCCGGATCAATAGAAATACTGCCAGAATTAGGTTCAATTTCAGAATTTAATATTTTTAGAAAAGTTGATTTTCCAGCTCCATTTGCTCCTATTACGCCATAACATCTTTCTCCATGAAATTTAATGTTTACATTATCAAATAAAACTCTTTTTCCAAATTGTAGTGATAGGTTACTTACTGAAATCATTTGTTTTTTTTGCACAAATGTAATTAAACTTTTTATTATAGAATTAAAAGAAAAAGGGTAGGGCTGCTTTTCGTTCTTTTGGGTAATCTTCAAATTCTTTTTTATACCAGTTATGATGTTTTTTTGACCTAGGAAGTAGGTTGCAAGCTGTCCATAAAGCAAATGAAAATCCCGCAAAACTACAAGTTAAAATTGCAAAACCTATCCATTCAATAATTTCTCCAAAATGATTAGGGCATGATATATATTTAAATAATCCACCAAATGGTATTTTATACTCTCTTCCTCCTTCTTTTCTTAAATTGATTAAAATAGTATCAGATTGTTGATTTATAAAGAATCCAGTGAAAAATATTAAAATTCCACAAATAAAATAGGGGGTTTTAAACCATTCAAGATTATAATCGGCTAGTTTACCAAAATAATAACCTAAAAAAAAAGTATTACAAAAATTAAAAACTGCTGCAGAAAAGATAATATGTATAGGTATTTTATTTTTTTTGATTTTTAACCTCAGGGGGAATATTATTGTTCTGTTTGTGTAATGGAGCATATATAGTCCAAAAAAGCACCAAATAACCATATTTGGGTTATTGTTAGATGAAAAAATAAAATAAGGCATTAAAATTAATGTAGGAATTTCCATTAAAACCCAACCTAACCTGTTATTTACCAGTATTCCGTTTTTTGAAACATGCCTGCCGTATGTAGGTAAGTTTTTAAATTTTATAAGAATAAAAAAAATGATTATAGCAAAAGCGCACCAAGCTAATAAACTATAATAATAAACAGGATTTGTTTCAAATAACTTTAAAAAATCTTTCATGTTTCTAAATTATTTAAAATGAATTAAAAAATTTATTCAAAAATAGGGGTTTATTTTCTAATAATTTCTACTTAACATAATATTAATTATAAGACAAAAGGGGTTTTTGAATCTGTAAAGGGTGATCTGGTTTTAAGTGATTATATAAAATAATAATAAATTATATTCAAAATTTAAATAATTGAATTATTAATTATTTAACTTATTGAAAAACAATTACTTAAATAATATTACTTAAATAAAAAAAATAATTAAAAAATTATAAATTTCGTTCGTTTTTAAGCGCATTTAATCGCGAAACTAAAACCTCCCAATCATTTTCCATCTTAATTATTTTTTGTGCTTCAGAATCGTAGTTTTTAAAAAAATCCTTCTCTTTTGTTATTTCTTTGTATTTAATTGGGTCTGATAACTGTATATCTAAATCTTTTTTCTTTTTTTCAAGCTTGGTGATTTCTTCTTCAATTTTTGATATTTTTCTCTCTGTTATTCTAATATTTCTATCTAATTCTTTTCTTTTATGATAAGATAATTTTTCTTGACTAGCTTTTTTAATTACTGATTTTTTATTTTTTTCAGATGTTTTATTCAAGTCTTCTAAATCCTCTAATGCTTTTTCTTTTAAAAATGTATTTACATCACCTAAAGATTCTTTAATATTTTGATTTTTAAACTCATAAATTTTGTTTGATAAACCTTGAAGAAAATCCCTATCATGAGATATAATGATTAATGTTCCATCATATTTAATTAAAGCTTTTTTAAGAACGTCTTTTGATATTATATCTAAATGATTAGTAGGTTCATCCATAATTAAAAAATTAACAGGAGATAATAGTAATTTACATAGAGAAACTCTTGCTCTTTCTCCACCAGATAAAACACTTATTTTTTTATCAACGTCATCATTACTAAATAAAAAAGAACCTAGTATATCCCTTACTTTTAAATTTACCTCTGAAGTCATAGCATCTTCTATGGTTTGTAGTACAGTTTTATCAGGATCTAAAAAATCTACTTGATTTTGAGCATAATATCCAAATTGGACATTGTGTCCAAAATGAGCTGTTCCATTATAATCAATTTCTGATACTATTATTTTTGCTAATGTTGTTTTTCCTTCTCCATTTTTTCCTACAAAAGCAATCTTCTCTCCTCTATTAATTTCTAAATTAATATTTTTTAAAACCTCTAAATCACCATAGCTTTTAGAAATTTTTTTCATTCTAAATGTCACTTTTCCTGAATGTGGAGCTGGTGGAAATCTAAAATTTAAATTTGTAACATCTTCTTGTTCTACCTCTATTATTTCTAGTTTAGACAGTTTTTTAATTAATGTTTGAGCAAAAGCAGCTTTATTTTTTTTAGCTCTAAACTTATTAATTAACATTTTTGTTTGTACAATATGTCTATCTTGATTTTTTTTTGCTTGTATCTGTTTTTCTTGACGATCTTTTCGTAATTCTAAATATTTAGTATAATTAGCTTTATAGTAATTAATTTTCGAAAATGATATCTCTATAGTTTTATTTATAATAGAGTCTAAAAAACGCTTATCATGAGATACTAAAACTACTGCACCAGTATAATTTTGAAGCCATTTTTCTAACCATATAATTGATACAATATCTAAATGATTTGTAGGCTCATCTAATAATAAAACATCAGGTTTTTTTAATAATATTTTAGCTAATTCAATTCTCATTCTCCATCCACCACTAAACTCTGAAGTATGTTTTTCAAAATCACTTTCCAAAAAACCTAAACCTTTTAATATTTTATTAATGTGAAAGCCAGTATCATAACCTCCTTCCATTCTGAGTTTTTCTTCAGTAGTTGATAGCTGATTTAGTAACTCAAGGTATTCTGGACTATTATAATCATCTCTCTCTTTAATTTGTTTATTTAAATTCTCTAAATCACTTTTATAAGATTCAATGTTCCCAAAAACCTTATTCATTTCCTCTATTAAAGTATATTCATCTTTAAAATCAATATCTTGTTCTAAATATCCAATTACAACATTTTTTAATATAGAAACACTTCCTTCATTTGGGGTTAAATTATTTGTAAGAAGTTTTAATAACGTTGATTTTCCAGATCCATTTTTTCCAACTAAACCAATTTTATCTCTATTGTTAACCATAAAAGAGATATTAGTGAAAACATTTTGTGCTCCAAAATAAAGAGATAAATTTTCTACTGAAATCATTTAATTTTTCGGATGTATTTTAATTTTCTTTAGAACCTAAACCAATTAAAAAAGATCCTACAAAGAAGAGAATAATAGGAGTTACTATTGATAGTGCCCCTAATAAATTATTGGTAAATTCATACCAACTCCATAACAATTTTGGATAAACCCAAGAACATGCAAAATCTAAAAATGCAAAAACACAAATACTATAACCTAATATTACCAATAATTTTTTCATAATACTTTTTATTAATTAATAAATTATTCTATTAAAGAAACACCATCTTTTTTACACTCATATTTTTCACTACGCACACCTAAAAAATCTAAAATTGTTGGTGCTAAATCAGCCATAGAGCTTGTGTGATAATCTATAAAATTTAAATTTGGATGTTGAGCATAAAAAACAGTCTGATTTATGTGTGGATTGTCTGCATCTCCATGTCCCGTTCCATCTCCTCCATGATCTGAAACAATAAAAATTATCCAATCTTCTTGATTTGCTCTTTTTACATCAATAATATTAAATAAATCTTCTATATAACCATCTATTGTAGTTAATGTAGTTCTATATTCTTCTATATCTGCGCTAAATCCATAACCATGCCCTGCCCCATCTAATTCATCAAAATGTAAAAAAATAACATCCCCCTCAACAGGATTATTATTTAAAAGTATTTCTTTACATGAATTAAAAACTTCTAAATCAGAAATTGACTCTATTGGAGCATAATCAACTATACTAGAAAGTATGTGTGTATGAATGGGAAGCCAATTAACAATCGAAACTGTATTGATAGGTACTTCTATATTTTCTAAATAATAGAAAAAAGAAGGGTATTCATTAAAATTGGGATTCAAAAAATCATTTTCTAAAACATTATGTTTTGACATATGAACTCCTGTTAATAAACTAGACCAATTTGGACCACTATATGTAATACCTTCTACTATATGTGAATCTGTAAAATATGTATTTTCTTGTTGAGATAAAGCAAATAAAAATGGAGATATTGAATCTTGTATAGCATCACTTCTAATTCCATCTACCCCAATAACAAGTACTTTTCTATTAATAGTTTCAGGATTGTATTCTATAGAGTCGGATAAACCTTCGCATCTTAAAAGATAATCATCTTCACATACACAACATGATGATAAAAATAAACTAAAAATGATTAAACTTATATATTTCATGTTTTTCTATTCTTTAATAAATACTTTCTCTATACTTCCATCATCGTAAATATATAGTAACATCACATCTTTTTCATCTCCATTAACTTCTTTTCCAAGAACATCAGTTATTTTAACTAATTGTCTTTCTGAAGTTAATTCATTTGTTAAGATAATTTGTCCTGCTATACTAATAGCATCTGTAGAGTATATTCCACTACCCTCTTCCCAATTAATGTCTAAGGATTGTTCTGTAGACGTTATAGAGTTCCATAATCTAAAGATTATTCTTTCTCCTTCTACTAAACCATCTTTTTCATCTGTAGTCATATCATCTCCCCATACAGTAAGAGCAAGGTTTTTTCCTTCATATACAGTACTTCCAATTAACCTACCATTTTCATCATAAGCAGCTATTTCATCATCAACAGATACAGTAGATCCCCATATATTTTTAGGAAAACCAATAACCATATTATTTCCAGTGTTTTTAGGCTCTTCAAAATAAACAGGTTTCTCTATATAAACATCTGCATACCTAGCACCTTGTGATACTGGATAATTAAATGATATAGCATTTGTTGTTTTTATTCTATAACCTTTTCCTGGACACATATTTCCAATTGTATTTAAATCAAAGTCTGGCCAATAAACATTCCCATCATCATCTTTTAAAATAACCATATTATCTATCATAGGATATGTCATATCAATCGCGCTATAACAATCTTGATGTAGATATCCCATAATTCCCCATCCATTGTTTAAGTTAATATCAGAATCAAATGGAATTAAAATTCCATCTATAGCCAATTCATTAGCAACATTCATTTTTATTTGATAACCCTGCCCATTTGACGCATCACCAATAGAATTTAATCCAAACTCTGGCCAATAAACATTCCCATCCTGATCTTTTACCATAACTACATCAGAAACTATAGATAAAAACATAGATTCCATACTACCTTCTTCAGGTTCTAAGTATGTAGACCAAAGACTCCAACCTTGACCAAGTGATATATTTTGAGTTACTATTGAAGTTGCTAACAATGATGTTAGTCCAGCAATACCATCACATGAATATGTTCCATCAATTGAGCCAATAGATTCATTATAATCTACATAAGCTGGTATTTCTTCTCCGTTATATAATACTAACCAATTTAGATTTTCACCATCTAACATTCCTTCATCTTCTGTTTCTGTACTATATCCCCATATAGTAATAGATGTTGTTTCTCCATTATATAATGTTGATCCATAAACATTTCCATCTGAATCAGTAACTGCAATCCAAAAATCACTAGAAGGAACTTCTCCTTCAATAGTAATCTCAAGGTCTTCAGGTAATAATACAACCATATTACAATCTGTTACATTTGTTTCCCATGGATTATTATCTACTTCCTCTTCTTCTGTGTCACAACCTACATTTACATCTAATGCTGAACCACTATCCATTGTATAAGAAGCATCACCTATAACAAGTGCATTTCC
>CACAKI010000012.1 GCA_902533035.1 uncultured Bacteroidota bacterium
GATTCAGAAAAAAATTCTGATAATTCTCGGGTTGTTTTTCCATATCTTCCGTCTATAGGTGAAATTTGATTTAAAAAAGTCATACTCGTATTATATTTGAGTGAACAAATTTAATAAAACAATATCTATAATTATATTTGTATAATGTTATTTTTAGAAATAGGATTAGTTTTTATAATACTTGTTGTAGGTTTATTAGGTTCATTTTTTCCTATTTTACCCGGACCAATTATATCTTTTTTTGGTTTTGTTTTTTTACATTTTGGAACACGATTTGAGTTTGAAAGTCCTATTTTTTCAATTTCTATTGCTTTACTATTTACTATAATCGTCAGTTTTGCAGATTTTTTTTTACAAATCTTTGGGGTTAAAAAGATGGGTGGTGGAAAAAATGCTATGTGGGGAGTAACAATAGGCGCATTTATTGGGTTAGTATTTTCTTTTTCTATTATTTCTTTGATTTTAGGCCCTGTTATTGGTGGCTTTATAGGTTCTTTGTTAGATTTGAGATTAGAACTTAAAAAATCAAAAAAAACCACTATTTTTTTAAAAAGCTTTGGAGTTTCTTTAGGTGCTTTTTTTGGGTTTTTTTTAGGAGTTTGTATAAAGTTTCTATTTTCTTTTATTATTTTTTTAGTGTCTATTTTTCATATTATTAATTATATTGATTTTTAATTTATTTTTGAAAAATCAGGAATTTTTTTCATTAATTTTATTGATTTATGTTTAATAAAAAAACATAAAGTTTTTTCTCCATTAGTAATTATCACATAATTTGATTTTAAAATAGAATTATAATTTTGAGCTTGATCAAAAACATCGTTATTCAAATTAATTTTTTTTGCTTTACATTCAACAACTAAAATAGCGTTTCCTGTTTTATTATAGCATACAATGTCAGCTCTAGTTTTTTGATTATTTAGTATTATTAGTTTTTCAGTTGACATCAATGATAATGGGTATCCTTTTTCAGTGTGTAAATAATTAATAAAATTTTGTCTTATCCATTCTTCGGGAGTGTTTATTAGGTACTTTTTTCTTATTGGGTCAAAGATGTATTCTTTGTTTTCAATATATTTTTTTTTAATTGTATATTTCAATTGTAAGTTTTATTTAATTTTAAAATTAGTAGTAATTTTTTAATTATGAATTATTTTCAAATAATTGATGCAATAACAGAAAAGTCTTTTTCTCCAATTTATCTATTGTATGGTGATGAACCATATTTTATAAATAAAATATGTCAAGCTTTACAGAAAAATGTTGTTCAGGAGGGAAGTAAAAATTTTGATGAAAAAATTTTATATGCTGAGAAAGGGATTGATATGAGTAATTTGTTATGTGATTTAAAATCATATCCAATTACAGGTCAATCACAATTATTTATTATAAAAAATGCTGAAAATTTAAATAATATAGAAAAACTTGAGTCTTATTTTGTAAATCCTCAAATATCTACAGTGTTAGTTTTGTGTTTTAAAAAGGATTGGCGGTCTGTTAAAAATTTAAAAACTAAAAAATGGTTTAAAATAATAAATCAAAAATTTCTTGTTTTTGAAAGTAAAAAGCTTTTTCAAAATCAAGTTTCAAGCTGGATAGGTAATTATCTAAAGAATAAAGGTTATAACTCAAATCTTAAAGTCAATTTAATGTTGTCAGATTTCTTAGGAAATGATTTGGAGAAAATTACTAAAGAAATTGATAAACTAACAATAATTTTAACTGAAAAAAATATAACTGAATTTGATATTGAAAAACATGTAGGTATTAGTAGAGATTTTAATGTATTTGAATTACAAAATTCCTTAGCATTAAAAGATTATCAAAAGTCATTAAGAATTATACATTATTTAGTTAAAAACAATCATCCAGTTGTCTTAATTATATCTTCACTATTTAGTTTTTTTTCTAAAACTTTAGTACTTCATTCATTAATAGATAAGTCTAAAATTTCTGCGTCTTCAAAACTTAAAATAAATCCGTATTTTTTTTCAATGTATAATTCAGCTTCACGGAATTACACATTTGATCAATGTGTTCAAATAATAAGTTTTTTAAAAACGTCTGATTTAGCATCTAAGGGTATCCCAATTGCTGACCATGCTAATCCTAATTTTTTACAAGAATTAATTTTTAGAATTATTCATGAATAATCATTTTTAGTTTATATAAAGATTATATCTTTGTGATCGATATGAGAATTCACATATTTTTTATTTTAGTTTTTGTTCCTATTATTTTATTTTCTCAAACAGAAACTATTAGAGGTTTTGTTTACGAAGAATCTTCTTCTGAACCGATAATTTTTGCTAATGTTTCTTTGAAAGGAAAAAAAATAGGTACTGTTACTGATGATAATGGGTATTTTATTTTTCCAAATATTCCAGAAGGTGATTATGTTATTGAAGTTGATTTTATAGGTTATCAAAAAGAAACGGTTTCTATTTCTATTTTCTTAGGTAAAACACCGCCTGTTCAAAAAATCTATCTATTAAAAGCAAATTTTGAATTAGATGTAGTGGATCTTAGTACTGAGAAAACAGAAAATAAAAATCTAGTTAATTCTTCAGTAATAAAATTAACAAGTAAAACTTTAGAAAAACTACCAAGTTTAGGCGGGGAAGTAGATTTAGCACAATTTATACAAGTTTTACCTGGAGTTATTTTTACTGGTGATCAGGGTGGAAAATTATATATTAGAGGAGGTGCTCCAATACATAATAAAGTTTTGTTAGATGGGATGAGTATATATAACCCTTTTCATTCTATTGGATTTTTTTCTGTTTTTGATAGTGATATTATAAAAAAAACAGATGTGTATACTGGAGGATTTCCTGCTAAATATGGGGGTAGAATTTCCTCTGTAATGAATATTAAGACTAGGGATGGGAATAAAAAGAAATTTAGTGGAAAAATATCATCCAATACATTCAGTTCTAAAATTCTTTTAGAAGGCCCTCTTTTAGGAAAATCAAATAAAAATATAGAAACTTCAGCTATCTTTAGTTTAAGGAGCTCTTATTTAGACAGAACTTCAAAAAACTTTTATTCTTATATATCGGAGGAAGGATTACCTTATGCTTTTACCGATGTTTATGGTAAAATGTCTATTTTTTCTAATAATGGAAGCAAGTTCAATATTTATGGATTTAATTTTTTAGATCAAGTAGATTATAATAATGTAACTCAATTAGGTTGGATGACTTATGGATTAGGTTCTAATTTTGTCTTAGTTCCAGGATCTGCTAAAATGTTGATAGAGGGTGAAATAGCATATTCAAATTATAATATAAATGAAGAGACACCAGAAGAAGAGTTGACAAGTCAAATTAATGGCTTTAATCTAAATTTAGATTTTTCTTATTTCATTTCTAAAGAAAGTGAAATAAGGTATGGTTTACAAGTAGCAGGTTACAGTACCTCTCTAGAGTTAATAAATACAAATAACTTTTTTTCTCAAATAGATCATTCTACTGATTTTGGCGCATATATTGATTATAATTTTTCAAAAAACCGATTTGTTTTTAATCCAGGATTTAGATTTCAAAATTACACATCATTAGGGGAAAATAGATTGGAACCAAGAATATCGATGAAATATAATTTGAGTGAAAAAATAAGATTAAAAGGTTCAGGAGGTTCTTTTTCTCAAAACCTAATATCTACTAATGATGATACAGATGTGGTTAGTTTATTTACTGGATTTTTATCTAGTACAGATAATATTCCAAATACATTTCAAGATGAAAATATAAATTCTTTATTACAAACAGCCACTCATTATGTGTTAGGTTTTGAATATGATGTGTTAAATAATTTAAGTGTTAACATTGAAGGTTATTATAAAAAATTTAATCAATTAATTGGTTTAAATCGCAATAAAATTTTTGAAGATATTCCAGAATTTTCTAATGAGCCAGATTTTTTAAAAAAAGATTTTATGATAGAAAAAGGGGATGCTAGAGGAATAGATTGCTTGTTGAAATATAATTCTAAAAAAATTAGTATTTGGACTGTATATTCTTTTGGTATTGTTAATAGAGAAGATGAAATACAAACATATTCTCCTCATTATGATAGAACACATAATTTTAATTTTGTTTTTTCTTACTTAATGGGTAAAAAGAAATTATGGGATTTTAATTTTAGGTGGAATTATGGTTCGGGATTTCCCTTTACACAAACCCAAGCTTATTTTGAAAATTTGGATCTTTCAAATATTAATCTTTCTGATTTTGTTAATAATAATGGTGATTTAGGAATTATTTACTCTGATTTGAATGAGGGTAGATTGCCAGATTATCACAGATTAGATATTTCATTAAAAAAGAAAATTAATTTTAAAAATAGTACCTTCATGGAAATTTCTTTAGGAGTTACGAATTTATATGATAGAAATAATATTTTTTATTATGATAGAGTTAATGCGGTAAGAATAGATCAACTTCCAATAATGCCAAATATAGGCTTTAACTGGACTTTTTAAATAAAATTATGTCAAAATGTAAATATATTTTTGTTACTGGAGGTGTTACTTCTTCATTAGGAAAAGGGATAGTTTCATCTTCTTTGGCAGTTTTATTACAGGGTAGAGGATTTCGTGTAACTATTCAAAAACTAGATCCATATTTAAATGTTGATCCTGGAACGTTAAATCCGTATGAACATGGTGAATGTTTTGTTACTAATGATGGTGCTGAAACAGATTTAGATTTAGGGCATTATGAAAGATTCTTAAGTGTTCCAATGTCCAAAAAAAATAATGTAACAACTGGTAGTGTTTATGAAAAAATTATTAAGAGAGAGAGAAAAGGTGATTTTTTAGGAAAAACAGTACAAGTGATTCCACATGTTACTAATGAAATTAAAAATCGTATAACAGCATTAGCAACTAAAGATCATGATATAATAATAACTGAAATAGGAGGGACAGTTGGGGATATAGAGTCTCTGCCTTATATCGAAACGGTTAGGCAGTTAAAATTTGAAAAAGGTGATGATGCAATAGTTATTCATTTAACTTTAGTTCCTTATTTGAAGGCTACAGAAGAATTAAAAACAAAACCCACTCAGCATTCTGTCAAAAGTTTATTACAATTTGGAGTTCAACCAGATGTTTTAGTTTGTCGCGCAGAAATTAATTTAGGAAGAAAATTAAAAAACAAAATAGCTCTTTTTTGTAATGTGAATTCAGATTCAGTTATAGAATCTATTGATGCAAAAACTATATATGATTTACCTTTATTGTTGGCGAAACAAAAATTAGATCTAGTAGTTTTAGATAAACTTGGATATCAAAATCTAAAACGGTTAAATATTAGGAGGTGGAATGAGTTTTTATTAAAATTAAAAAACCCTAAAAAAAGTGTTGAAATTGCTATTGTAGGGAAATATGTAGAACTTAAAGATGCATATAAATCAATTTCAGAAGCATTAATTCACGGAGGGGTTTTTAATAGATGTGAAATAAAAATAAGATGGATTCACTCTGAAGATATTAGTACTAAAACAGTAGCAGGTCTTTTAAAAGATTGTTCTGGAATTGTAGTTGCGCCTGGATTTGGAGAAAGAGGGGTTAATGGGAAATTAATCACTATTGAATATGCAAGAATGAATAATATTTCATTTTTAGGAATATGTTTAGGTATGCAAATGGCTGTAGTAGAATTTGCAAGAAATGTTTTAGGTTTAAAGACAGCTCATTCAACAGAAATTAATTCTAAAACAAAGTATCCTGTTATAGATTTAATGCAAGATCAAAAAGTGTTACTTAATAAAGGTGGAACAATGAGATTAGGTTCATATAAATGTAAACTTGTAAAAAAATCAAAAACTTTTAATGCTTATAAAGAAGAAGAAATAGAGGAAAGACATAGGCATAGATATGAATTTAATAATGAGTTTTTAAATAAATTTAAAACGTCTGATATGAATTTTGTGGGAATTAACCCGGAATCTGAATTGATCGAAATTTTAGAATTAAAAAGTCATAAATGGTTTGTTGGTGTGCAATTTCATCCTGAATATAAAAGCACCGTGATTAACCCTCATCCATTATTTAAAAGTTTTGTGAAATCAACTATATCAAAAAAGTAATATGGAGCAAAAAGGTTTTGATTTTAATTTTTTTATAGGATTTATGTTAATAGGTTTTTTACTTCTTCTCATGATTCCATCTTCACCTGAAGAGCCAATGCCAATTTTAGGTTGTACAGATGAGAAAGCAATCAATTATAATCCGGAAGCCAATAAAGAAAATGATTCTTGTAAATATAACCAAGATGTTAAAAATATAGAATTAGAAATAGAAAAAAAAGAGCCATCACAAGTTTTAAATTTAGATGCTCAAAATAAAGTTAAAATTTTAGATACCATTTCAATTTTAAAAAACAACGAATTAGAAATACAATTTTCTAATAAATGTGGGTGTTTTAAGGATGTTCAATTTATACAAAAATCAAAAAACCAGGATACTTTTAAACACCAATCTTTCCAATCTACTGATAAAGATCAGGTCCCTATAAAATTTATAAGTAAAGAAAACACAAGTGTTTCTCCAATTAATTTAGTAACGAGAACAAAAAGTGAAAATAAATTTGAGTCAGGAAATGATTATTTTGAGTTGAAAGAAAAAAATGATTCAACTATAATATATAAACATCCAACAGAGAATTATTCATTAGAATATACTCTTTCAAATAATAAATTAAATTTTAAAATTTTAGGAAAAACAAACACATTGAATTTTTATTGGGAAGTTAGTGCTCCAAGGCAAGAAAAGAATTTAGAATCAGGATTTACTTCAGAAAGAAATTCGAGTTATTTAGTTTACTCTACTAATAAAGGTAAATATAAAAAAATGTCTTTTTCAGGTAATGAAAAAATTGAAAATGAAGAAGATCCTGTTTCTTGGATAGGATATAAACAGCAATTTTTTTCTACAATACTTTCTTCTTCTTCTTCTAATTCGGGTTTTATTGTAAATTATATGAAGATTGTAGGAGAGGATTTAGATTCTACAGTAGTTAAAAAAATGGAGTCCAAAATCAAATTAGATAATAATAATTCTTTTTCATTTTTATTTGTTCCAAACGATTATAATTTTTTAAAAAATTTAGACTCTCCGAAAGGTTCAGCTGGTTTTGAGAATTTAGTTGAACTAGGTTGGGGTATTTTTGGATGGGTTAATCAATTTTTAGTTATTCCTATTTTTGATTTTTTACAAAATCAAGGATTAGGTTACGGACTTATTATTTTAGTTATAGCAATTGTTTTTAAAATGTTATTATACTTACCTACAAAGAAATCATATGTTTCAATGGCAAAAATGAGAGTATTAAAACCAGAAATAGATGCTATTAATGAACAATATAAAGATAAAGATCCAATGGAAAAGCAAAAAGCTCAAATGGATTTATATAAAAGAACTGGAGTGAGCCCTTTAGGAGGTTGTTTGCCCATGTTATTACAAATCCCGATATTATTTGCTTTATTTAAATTTTTCCCATCCTCTATTCAACTTAGACAACAATCATTTCTTTGGGCTGATGACTTATCTACTTACGATTCTGTTTGGGAATTTTCACTTTGGCCTGGCATTTTTGACCACTTAAGTTTATTTGCTTTATTAATGTCCATTTCTACATTGGTGCAAATGAGATTTAACACACAGCCTACTAAT
This sequence comes from uncultured Bacteroidota bacterium, assembly GCA_902533035.1. GTDB lineage: Bacteria > Bacteroidota > Bacteroidia > Flavobacteriales > TMED113. Next base: position 7,682 of record CACAKI010000012.1, read on the forward strand.
AGTCAAATGCCTCAATTGAAATATATGATGTATATTATGCCAGTTGTATTCTTTTTTATAATGAATAATTATTCTGCAGGACTTAGTTATTATTATTTATTGGCAAATATTATAACGTTTCTTCAGCAATTATATATAAAAAGAAGCTTGGATGAAAAAAAGATGTATGCACAATTACAAGCCAATAAAAATCGCCCTATAAAGAAATCAAATTTTCAAAAAAAATTAGAGGAAATAGCCAAAAAGCAAAAACAAAAAAGAAGAAGGTGAAATGGTCAGAATGAAATCTAGTTTTTTTATTTTTTGTATTATTTTTTCTAGTTGTTCTGTTTTCCAAGATAGAATAAATAATAATGAATCACATATTTCAAATGACTTAAGTCTGGATAATGATTCTCAAAACTTTCCACTACTTAAAATGAGGAAAACCCCATGTTTTGGGCAGTGTCCTTATTTTGAAGTCAGTATTTTTAGTAATGGGAATGTACAATACGAAGGTTTTAAATTTGTTGAAATGATAGGTTTATATAAATCTAAAATTGATGTAAAAAAAATAGCACAGATTGAAGATCAGATTCGACGTATAGATTTTTTCTCTTTTAATGAAATTTATGATTCTAGAGTTACTGATTTACCATCAATTATTATTGAAGTGAATTTAGATGGAAAAAATCATAAAGTTAAAGGAAGATATAAGATGCCAGAAAACTTCAAACTTTTCACTAAATTCATAGATGAAATTATTACAGAAATCCAAGTTTGGAATAATGTTATGAATTAAGAAATTCATTTAATTTCCCTTTTTCTTTGATTGAAAATTTATTATTTATTTTTTGTATTGAACAACATTCATTATAGTAATCATGTTCTAAAAAAAGTATATATTTTTTTTCAATTGCTTCAGTTAAAAATTTCTCTTTTTCTTGTAATGTTATTAATGGATTCACATCATAACCCATTACATAAGGTAGTGGAATGTGTCCTGTGGAAGGAAGTAAGTCAGCGCAAAAAACAATAGTTTTATTTTTTATTGTTACAAATGGAATTATTTGAGCTTGAGTATGACCATAAAAAAATTTAAGATCTATTCCTTTGTAAAAGCAGCCTTCTTCTAAAAAAAACAGTTTATTTTTTTCTTGAATAGGTAAAAAGTTTTCTTTTAAAAATGAAGCTTTTTCTCTTTGATTTGGTTTGTTTGCCCATTCCCAATGCTTTTTATTTGTCCAATAATTAGCATTAGGGAATAATAATTTATATTCATTTTCTGATTGAATGACAGCACCTCCACAATGATCGAAATGAAGGTGGGTCAAAATAACATCAGTAATATCACTTACTGTAAATCCATACTGTTCAATTGATTTAACTAAAGTGTCATCTCCATGAAGGTAGAAATAAGAAAAAAATTTTTCACTTTGTTTATTTCCAATTCCAGTATCAATTAATATGAGTTTCTGATCTATCTCTATTAATAGACATCTCATTGCCCAAGAACACATGTTGTTACTGTCAGGTGGATTAGTTTTTTTCCATAAAGATTTTGGAACAACACCAAACATGGCCCCACCATCTAATTTAAAAAAACCAGTATTTATTGGATATAATTTCATTTATTTGATAATCCATACAATATTAAAAAATAATATTTATTATTTGTGTAAACTTTAATTCTATATTTATATATATATGAAAGTTCATTTTATTGCCATAGGTGGAAGTGTTATGCATGCTTTGGCAATATGTCTAAAAAAAAAAGGTTATCTAGTTTCAGGATCTGATGATAAACTTTTCAATCCATCAAAAGAAAATTTAAAAAAAGAAGGCCTATTATTTAAAGAAGGTTGGTTTCCTAAAAAAATAACATATGATATAGATTTTATTATTCTAGGCATGCATGCCAGAATTGACAATCCGGAATTAATAGAAGCTCAAAAAAAAAACATTAAAATTTTTTCTTTTCCGGAGTATATCTCTCTAGAGTCGAAGCAGAAAAAAAGAATAGTTATTTCAGGTAGTCATGGAAAAACAACTATTACATCAATGATCATGCATGTGTTAAAAGCAAAAAAAATAAAATTTGATTATTTAGTTGGTGCTAAAATAAAAGGATTTAAGAATATGGTTCATTTGTCAGATAATAAAATTATAATTATTGAAGGCGATGAGTATTTATCTTCAAAATTAGATTCTAAACCTAAATTCTTACATTATAAACCTCATCTTTTAATTTTATCTGGAATTTCTTGGGATCATATTAATGTTTTCCCTACGTATAAATCATATTGTAATGTGTTTATTGAGTTATTAAAAACAATTCATTCAACTTGTAAAGTTTTTTATCCTAATAATGACAAAAAATTAAAAGAAATAATAAAAAACTCATCTTGTTTTTCTAAAAGTTATAGTTTGCCAATTTTTTCAATTTCTGAGGGTTTTTGTTATGTCGAACATGATAATAATAATTATAAATTATCTGTTTTCGGAAAGCATAATTTATATAATATAGAAGCTGCAAGAGCAATTTGTAATGAGTTAGAAATCACAAATAAATTCTTTTTCAAATCAATAAGTTCTTTTTTAGGGGCAAGAAATAGGTTAGAGTTATTGGGCGTTATTAATTCTGAAAGTTTGATTTATCGTGATTTTGCTCACTCCCCGTCAAAAGTAAAATCTTCAATAGAAGCTTTGAAAAGTCTTTTTCCTAAAAGAAAGTTAATTTCATGTTTAGAATTACATACATTCAGCAGTTTAACATTTGAATTTTTAATTCAGTATAAAAACGTATTTCAGAAAAGTGATTGTGTTTTTTTGTTGTTTAATCCAGAAGATATAAAAAGAAAAGGTTTATCTATTTTTTCAAAAAAAGATCTTCTTCAATTAATAAAACATAAAAATATTAATGTTCTAGATAATGCTAATGAATTAATAGATAATTTTAAACAAATTAATTGGTCTAATTCTAATTTACTTTTAATGAGTTCTGGTGATTTTCAAGGATTAGACTTTAAAGAACTTATCCATTCATTGAAATAAGAAATTCCTCATTATTTTGAGTTTTACTTATCCTATCTTTTATAAACTCCATTGCTTCTATTGGTTTCATATCATTTAAATATTTTCTTAATATCCAAATTCTTTGTAATGACTCTTTACTAATTAAAAGATCTTCTCTTCTAGTTCCAGAATTAACTACATCGATAGCTGGATATATCCTTCTATTTGCAATATTTCTATCTAATTGTAATTCCATATTTCCAGTTCCTTTAAATTCTTCAAAGATAACATCATCCATTTTTGATCCAGTTTCAACTAAAGCTGTTGCAATAATTGTTAATGATCCGCCATTTTCTATATTTCTTGCAGATCCAAAAAATCTTTTTGGTTTATGAAGTGCGTTAGCGTCAATACCTCCTGAAAGAACTTTTCCTGTTGCTGGAGCAACCGTGTTGTATGCCCTTGCTAATCTTGTAATAGAATCTAATAATATAACAACATCATGCCCGCATTCAACTAATCTTTTTGCTTTAGCTAATACGATATTAGCAACTTTCACATGTCTTTCAGCTGGTTCATCAAACGTAGATGCAATAACCTCTCCTTTTACAGATCTTGCCATATCAGTTACCTCCTCAGGCCTTTCGTCTATTAATAATACTATTTGGTAAACTTCAGGATGAGATGCTGTTATAGCATTTGCTAATTCTTTTAATAAAATTGTTTTTCCTGTTTTTGGTTGAGCTACAATTAAACCTCTTTGTCCTTTTCCGATAGGAGCAAATAAATCGATTAATCTAGTAGATATAGTTTTTGATTCTTTTGCTAATTCAAATTTTTCATCAGGAAATAATGGAGTTTTATGTTTGAAAGAAACTCGATCTCTTACATTTTTTGGATCAAGGTTATTAATTTTTTCAACTTTGACTAAAGGGAAATATTTTTCTCCTTCTTTAGGAGGTCTTAATTGACCAGCAACTGTATCACCAGTTTTTAATCCAAATAACTTTATTTGTGATTGAGAAACATAAATATCATCAGGGGAGTTTAAATAATTATAGTCAGAGGATCTTATAAAACCATATCCATCAGGCATTACTTCTAATACTCCTTCTCCAGTTATAATTCCTTCCAGGTCGTATTCTTTTTTCCTAGAATATTTTTGATGACTATGGGAAGGTTTATTGTCTTCTCCTATTTTATTATGTTTTTTAAATGGCTTTTTTACAAACTTTTCTCTTTTTTCATATGTTTTTTCGTCTTTCTCTTTTTTGTCTATAGATTGTTTGTCTAAAATTTCATAGATCAGATCAGTTTTTTTTAGTTTTTTAAAATTAGAGATTTTTAATTTTTCGGAAATTTCTTGAAGTTCAGGAAGTAACTTCTTTTTTAATTGTGAAATGTCATACATATAGTTATAATTTTGTTAGATTTTTTTCAAAAATATCAAGGATAATTCAATTAGAAATATTAACTCTTTGAGCTAATGTGACACAATGTTACGACAAATATTATAAATAACACGACTATATCTAAAAAAATTCCTAATTTTCTAATAAATAATTTTTAATATGATTCAAAGGATACAGTCAGTTTATCTTTTTTTGGTTAGTTTGTTTTATTTTTTATACTGGTTTTTTGGTAAATATTGGTATGTTAAAGGTTATGAGAATTTTGAATTTTTTTTAGGTAAAACACATTCTTTAATTCTTTCTTTAACAGTTTTTTACCCTCTATTAATTTCAATAATTTGTTTTATTACATTATTCTTATTTAAAAAAAGACTAATCCAAATAAAGTTGTCTAAGTTAGCTTTATATATGAGTGGTTTATTATGTCTATATACAGTATTTTTCTTCTCAGTGACGTTAAATTTTTTACTTGGAATAATGCCTTCAAAATTGATGGAATTATTATTATATACAGCAATACTTAACCCATGGATTTGTACTTATTTAATTTTCATAACTATTAAATCAATTAAAAAAGACGAAAAATTAGTAAGTGGAGAAGGTCTTATAAGATAGGTTATTTTTGATATTCGATAACATTCATATTACTAATCTCATCTCTTTCAACTTCTAAGCTAATCATTGTTCGAACTTTATGAAATCCATGTTTTCCAATTGCTCCAGGATTAATATGAATTAAATTAAATTTTCGATCTTTTAAAACTTTTAAAATATGTGAATGGCCACATATAAATAAATCAGGGCTGTGTTTTTTTATTAGATTAATTGCTTTTTTTGTATATCTACCAGGGTATCCTCCTATATGAATCATAAGGATTTTTATATTTTCACATTCAAAAACATCAAATTCAGGATATTCCTTTCTGATTATATGATTATCAATATTTCCGTAAACTGCTCTTAGAATAGTGTGTTTTTTTATTTTTTCACATAACTCTAAATTCCCAATATCTCCAGCATGCCACACTTCATCAAAATTCTTTATATAATTGATTATTTTTTTATCAATATAATTATGTGAATCTGAAATAATGCAAATTTTTTTCATTCTTTAAAAGAAATAACTAAATCTAATTTATAATTTTAGCTTTACATTTACATTTTTATGCAAAGATATTTACTTGAAATTTCATATGATGGCACACAATATTTTGGATGGCAGATTCAACCAAATCAGAAAACTATACAGGGAGAATTAACGGAAAAATTATCTTTTTTATTATCTGAAAAAGTTAATTTAATAGGCTGTGGAAGAACTGACACAGGTGTTCATGCTGTTCAATTTTTTGCGCATTTTGACTCAAAAAAAATAATTAATATAGAATCTGTCAAGTATAAATTAAATAACTTTTTATCTCCTGCGATATCAATAAATGAATTTTTTACAGTTAGTCAAGATTTTCACGCACGATATTCTGCTATTGCTAGAACATATGAGTATTGGATATTAACTAAAAAAGATCCGTTTTTAATAGAAAAAACACACTTTTGTTTAAAGCCATTAGATCTAGATTTATTTAATATTGGAGCTCAGCTTTTATTGGGTAAAAAAGATTTTACTTCTTTTTGTAAATCAAGAGTAGATTTGAAAAATAAATATTGTAATGTTTTAGAATCCAGGTGTTATAAAACTAAAAATATGCTTATTTTTAGAATCAAAGCAAACAGATTTTTACATAATATGGTTCGTTCTATTGTTGGGACTCTAATTGATTTTTCTTACAAAAAGATTGATAAAAATGAATTAAAGAGAATTATTAAAATTAAAGACAGAAAAGAATCCGGTTTTTCAGTTCCTTCTAAAGGATTATATTTAATGAATGTAGAATACCCTAAAAATATTTTTAGTGAGTAAAATATTTGATTATCAAAATTTTCAAAGAGCATTACGTTTCATTTACCCTTATTACTGGGGTGTTATTTTTGCTATTGTTTCATCTATTTTTTTATCAGTATTTTCTGCAGGTAGGCCAATATTAATTCAATTAGCATTTGATAAATATATTTCACCCCCATTGTCTGAAATAGATAGCTTTACTAAATTTTTTATAGATCATCTTTCTATTTCTTTTTCATTTTTTATGTTTTTCATAGTTCTTTGTTTATTATTAGAATCATTGCTCCAATTTGTATTTATATATAAATCAAATCATATAGCACAATTAATTATAAAAGATTTTAGGTATACATTATTTGATAAAATATTAAAATTCAAGATCTCTTATTTTGATAAAACCCCCATAGGAAAAATGATTACTAGAGTTATTTCAGATATAGAAGCCATTGGATCTATGTTTTCTCAAGGGGTCTTAAGTATTTTTGGAGATATTTTTAAAATAATAATCATTATTGTTTGGATGTTTTTTTCAAATTGGAAATTAGCACTTTTAGGACTCTCTTTTTTTCCAGTGCTAATATTTTTTACTGCTATATTTCAAAAATTAATGAAAACAACTTTCGAGAAAATAAGATCTTCAATTTCCAAATTAAATGTATTTGTTTATGAGCATATTACAGGTATGCATATTGTTAAAATGTTTAATCGGGAAAAAAATGAGAGTCTTAAATTTAAAAAAATAAATAAAAAATACACTGAATTTAATATTGATTCTATTTTATATTTTTCAATTTTTTTACCCATTATAGATATTTTTTCTGCAATTTCTATGGGGTTAATTGTTTGGTTTGGTGGCACTATGATGCTTAATGATTTAACTAGTTTAGAGTCTAATTTTAACACTTCTATAGGACAATTAATATCTTTTATTTTACTTATAAATATGTTATTTAGACCTCTTCGTTCAATGGCTGATAAATTTAATACTTTGCAAATGGGCGCTGTAGCATCTTCTAGAGTTTTCAAATTAATTAATGATTCATCCCAAGTTGAAATTTATAAAGGGAAAAAACAAAAAAACATATATTTTAAAGATATAATATTTAAAAATGTTTTCTTTTCATATAAGAAAAACGAAATGGTTTTAAATAATATAAATTTAAAAATAGAGTCTGGGAAAACTTTAGCTATAGTTGGTCCAACTGGATCAGGGAAAACAACATTAATAAATTTATTAAATAAGTTTTATAAGCCCAATAAAGGAGATGTTTTGATTGGTGACATAAATGTACTTGATCTAGACATCAATGTTTTAAGAAAAAACATAGGACTTATTTTACAGGATACATTTTTATTTTCTGATTCAATTTATAATAATATTACTTTTTTTAAAAAACTAAACAAAAAAGATGTTAACGCTGTTTTGAGGGAAATGAAATTATTTGATTTTGTTAACTCGTTTCCTGGAGGATTAGATTATCAAATAGGAGAGGGGGGTGGATTTTTGTCTATGGGTCAAAAACAATTAATCTCTTTTATAAGAACATATATTTCATTTTCTCCTATTTTAATTTTTGATGAAGCTACATCTTCTTTAGACTCAGAAACCGAAAGCTTAATAAAAAAATCAATTAAAATTTTAATAAAAAATAAAACTTCTATTATAATCGCTCATAGGTTATCTACAATTAAAAATGCAGATACTATTGTTTTTTTAAAAGATGGAAAGATTGTTGAAAAGGGTAATCATCAAGAGTTAATTAATATCAAGGGATTTTATTGGAAATATTATAAAACTCAGTTAGTTTAAATATTGTTTTAAAATTTTTGATGTATGTGTTTTTTTATTTTTCATTGTTTCGGGAGTTCCCTCAAATATTATTTTTCCACCATTTTCTCCTCCCTCAGGTCCCATTTCAATGATCCAGTCAGAGGACTTTATGATTTGCATATTATGTTCAATTACGATAATAGTGTTATTATTATTTAAAAGATCATTAAAAGATTTCAGTAATTTTTTTATGTCATGTATATGTAGTCCGGTAGTAGGTTCATCAAATATCATAATTGCATTTTCTGTTTTTTTATTTAAGTAATAAGCTAATTTTAATCTTTGAGCTTCCCCTCCGCTCAAAGAACTTAAATTCTGACCTAATTTCACGTATCCTAATCCTACATTTTTTAGTGTATTTAAGTGTTTTGTGATCGATTTTTGTTTTTCTTTTTCAAAAAAATTGTAAGCAGTATCTACTGTCATATTTAAAATTTCATAAATATTTTTTCCTTTGTATCTAATATTTAAAATCTCTTCTTTATATCTTTTGCCATTACAATTTTCACATTTAATTTTGATGTCCGACATAAATTGCATATCAATTGCAATAAACCCATCTCCTTTGCAGTTTTCACAACGTCCTCCATCTACATTAAATGAGAAAAATTTAGGAGTTAAGTTGTTAATTTGAGCTAGTTTTTGTTCTGCTAGTAATTTTCTAATTTCATCAAAACCTTTAAGGTAGGTTATTAGGTTTGATCTACTTGATCGACCTATTGAATTTTGTTGTATAAATTGAATACTTGATATTTTTTGATCAATAGAAATTAAACTTTTTTGGTTAGAAAGGTATTTTTCAATTTCTGGAACAAGGATGTCTTTTATTAATGTGCTTTTTCCAGAACCACTAACTCCAGTAACTGTTGTGAGAATATTAATTGGAAATTTAGAAGAAATGGTTTTTATATTATTTTTTTTCCCATCATTTAAATGAATAAACGTATTGGAATAACGTCTTATTTTTGGAGTTGTAATTTTTAATTCATTATTTATATATTTTTTTGTAATACTTAAACTTTTCTTTTTTGTATTTATATTTCCAGAAAATATTAGATTACCGCCTAATTCTCCTCCAGTTAATCCTAAATCAATAACATAATCTGAAGATTTAATGATATCTAAATCATGTTCTACAATTAAAATAGTATTTCCTAAATTTTTTAAATTATTTAAAATTTTTATTAAATTTTTTGTATCTCTATCGTGTAGTCCAACACTAGGTTCATCTAATACATAAAGTGTGTCTACTAAGCCGCTCCCAATTGATTTAGCAATATTTATTCTTTGAATTTCTCCGCCAGAAAGTGTAGATGATTTTCTGTTTAATTTTAAATAACTAAGCCCTAGATCAGTTAATAATTTAAGTCTAAAATCAATTTCATCAAAAATTTTATTTGCAATTTTCTTATTTTTTTCTTCTAGTGAGGTGTTTTTTATAAAATTGGTTAAATCAAGTATAGACATATTGGTAATATCTTGAATGCTTTTCTTTTGAAATTTAATATTTTGGGTTTCTTTTTTTAATCTTCCCCCATTACATTCTGGACAAGTAGTTTTCCCTCGGTATCTAGCTAACATTACTCGATATTGAATTTTATATGATTTATTTTCTACCATTTTAAAAAAATCAAAAATTCCCTTTACATTTTCATCTCCTTTCCAAATAATATTTTTTTCGAATTTAGATAAATCACAATATTTTTTTTGAATAGAAATTTTTTTCTTTTTTGCATAAGAACATAATTGATCTTTCCATTTTTTTGTAGAAGGATATTTCCATGGTAGAATAGCATCATTTGCTATACTTATTTCTGGATTTGGTATTACTTTTGATTCATCTATACCTAGAACATCACCATATCCTTGGCATTTTTCACATGCTCCGTAAGGGCTATTAAAATTAAATGTATTGATATTAGGTTGGTCAATTATTTGACCATTTATTTCAAGTTTTTTATTAAATCGTTGTAACAACATGCCCTTTTCATCTAAAATTTCACAAATTCCACTATTTGAGTTAAAAATAATTTCACAAGATTCTGCAATATCTTCTTCAAAATATTTTTTTCTTGAAACAGTATGTCGGTCAATAATAATATTTATTTTTTCTCCTCTATTTGGTTTAAAATTAAATTCAGAAATCTTTTTTATTTGATTTTTAATTTTAACTCTTGAAAACCCCATTTTTCTAATTTCATTAAATTGTTCTTGACTATAGTTCTCAATTGGAAATGATAATAATATCTTTATTCCCTCAGGTTTTTTTCTTAAATATTTTAAAACATCAATTGTGGATTTTGTTCTGATTATATTTTTAGTTTTTGGACAATATATTTCCCCTAGTTTTGTGAATAAAATTTTTATAAAATCTAGAATTTCCGAACTTGTTCCTACTGTGGACTTAGGATTAGATATACTGCTTTTTTGTTTAATTGAAATGGCAGGGCAAATTCCTTTTATGTAATCAACATCGGGTTTTTTATGTTTACTTAAAAATTGTTTTGCGTATGTTGAGAGCCCTTCTAAATATCTTCTTTGACCTTCTGCGAATATTGTATCATACGCTAATGTAGATTTTCCAGACCCGCTCACTCCTGTTATTACTACAAATTTCCCTCTTGGTATAATAACATCTATGTTTTTTAAATTATTTAGCCTTGCGCCTTTTACAATAATATTTTCTTTTATTGAAACTTTTTTTTTTGGTTTTGAATTCATTAAGAAAAAATATTGAGTAGTTTATTAGCTATTAAATATCCGCATCCTAAAATTAAAGGATATAAAAAGATTAACCATAAAACATCAAATATAGTTTGTTCTTTTAGTGCTTTTACAATACTTTCTTTTTCCAAAATTGTATGATAAAAACTGTACCATGTATTTATATTTATATAATTAGCAATTGTATTTGCTAAAATTGCAGTTAATAAAATAATAATACCTATAAAATATACTTTTGTCATAAAAATAAATTTATTAATTTATTTTTTTAAAAAACACGAACTTGTCGTTCTTTTTATTTTTTTGTATATTGGTTCTTTAATTTTATACAAAAGCCTATAAAGACATATCTACTTAACTAACTACGAATATTAATTAAAAAAAGATAGATATGTTTATTTCTCAAAAATTGGACGATAGTCAAGTCCTTAGTTTATATCTAAATGGTGATGAGTCTGCTTTAAATCTTCTTATTAATAAGTATAGATCAAGAGTTTTTGGATTTATTTTTTCTAAAGTAAGAGATAAAGATGTAGCGGAAGATATTTTTCAAGATGCTTTTATAAAAGTTATTAATACACTTAAAAAAGGTAAATATAATGAGGAAGGTAAATTTATTGTTTGGGTTATGACAATTACTCATAATTTAATTATGGATTATTTTAGAAAACAAAAAAAACAAAGATTTCTCAAGCCAACAGATAATTTTGATGTCTTTGATGTGTTACATAATGGGGATTTAAATGTGGAACAAAAATTAGTAAAAGAACAATTATACAATCAACTTAAATCTTTAATTCAAGATTTGCCATTTGAACAAAAAAGAATTCTTAAAATGAGATATTATTCTAAAATGAGTTTTAAAGAAATTGCTGATACTTGTGAGATTAGTATTAATACAGCATTGGGTAGAATGCGTTATGCTATAATTAATCTTAGAAAGATCATAGAAAAAAAAGGAATAAATCTTACTTAAAAAAGTATTTTTTTCTTACCTCACCATTCTTATATATTTGAAAAATTATTTGATTTGGAGTGGTTTCTTTTATTACTCTTCCTAAGATGTCATGTGTAGAGATTACATCTTCACTTGATGCAGATTTATAAAATGAAATATTTCTTGCAATATTAATTGCATTTTTTGTATAAAATTGATTTCCTTTTTCCCAATTTATAACTAAGTTTTGTTCTGTGTTATTATTTGAGCGCCAAACTTTTAATTGTATTTTTTCTCCTTCGATTGCTCCATCTTTTTCTTCAGTCAAAATATCATCCCCCCATATTGTTATTGCTAAATTCAAATTATTATATACAGCAGTTCCAATGAGCTTTCCTTTTGTATCAAAAGCAGCTATTTCATCTCCAATATGTAATTTTTCCTTCCATGCATTTTCTGGGATTCCTATAACCATATTTTGATCTGTTTTTGTTACAGGTTTATAATAATGGTTGATTTCATTAAATTCAAATCCATATCTAGAAGATATTGCAGGATATGAAAATTGAGTTAAAATTTCTAATTTTGTTTGATAACCTTCTCCAGGCATCATATTTCCAATTGAATTTAATCCAAATTCGGGCCAATATACATTACCTGCTCCATTTTTTATTATTTTTAATGGGCCCTCATTAAGAACAATTGAATTCATCATTTGTATAGTATTTCCTGGTTCAGGATGTAAATATCCGATCAAATTCCATCCTTCATCAAATGTAATAGGCGTGTCATGAGGGATTAAATTACCTTCTATTATAATTTGGCTAAAAGAGTTCATTTTTACTTGATACCCTTCTCCTATTGTAAAACTTCCAATTGAATTTAAACCAAAAAGTGGCCAATAGACATTTCCATCTTCATCTTTTACTATTTCTAAATTGTTTATAACAGAGTTAAACATGGATTCAACACTATTGTTGTTTGGATTAATGTATGTAGATATGATGGACCAGCCTTCTTGTAAGTCGATAGTCTGGCTCATACCACAACTTTGTTCTTCAATATTAAATTCAAAATTTTTAGAACAGTCATTAGCATCTTTTACTAATAAGCTATATGTGCCAGCTTCTAATTGAGTAATATTTTGAGTATTAGCGACAAAGTTATTTGGCCCACTCCAAACATAAATATATTCGTTTCCTAAATCAAAAGGAGTTCCTCCATTTATTTGAATTTCAATAGAGCCATTTTCCTCTTCGTTACAAGTATTATTTATTAAAGGAATTAAAGTCATAATTTCTGTTGGTTCAGATATTGTAATACTATTTATTTCACTTTGATTTCCTAATGCATCAATAACATATACAATATAACATCCTGCAGCTAACGAAGTAATATCTTCTATAAGAGTTTCAGTTCCATCATATTCTCCGTCACAGTTATTATTATCTAAGTGTATAAATGGACCTAAGTAATAGTTCCCTGTAGAGTTAGGGTCTACATATGGAGTTTCTGGTGATATATTTCCATTAGATATAGCATTATTTATTTCTTCTAATCCATTGTATGGAACCCCTCCTGAAATTCCAGGCGGAATCCAAGCAATTCTACCTTCTAAATCTCCATAACAAAGATTTAAGTCAGAATTTCCTTCAAGTGTTATATTAAATGTATTAGAGGAATTTCGTGTTGTAGTTTTAATATTTATTTTTCCAATATTTAAAAGCTCTGTTTCTTGAGGAAAAACAGATATTGCAAACATGGATAGTATGATAAATAGTATTGATTTCATAAATACTTTTTTTCATGATATTCTTTAAATACTTTAAATAAAATTTTCTATATCTTACAAATTTAAGAAAATAAATGATAATATTTATTTTCATCTTACGTTTACTAATTAAGAAATCATTAAATGCGTATGAATAAAATTTTTACTAAAACACAATTAAAGCAAATAAATTCTTTTTTAGATAGTGAATTAAAAAACATTGAAAAGCAGCTGGTTTTGAATAAAAAGTCTGAAAAAAAAACAAAAAAATTTCTTTTAGATTATTCTAAATCTTTATGTGTTAATTCTAAAAAAACAAATCTTTTTACCTTAAACTAAATTTTTAGTAGTTTTAGATTAATTAGATTTTAATGAAAAAAAAAGAAAAAATTAATTTTATTATTTCAAAGTTAGAAGAGTTTTTTCCGAATCCTCCAATTCCTTTAAAACATAAAGATTCTTTTACTCTTTTAATTGCAGTTTTATTATCTGCTAGATGTACGGATGAGAGGGTAAATAAAATAACACCTATTCTTTTTAGTAGAGCAGATACTCCAATTAAAATGATTAGTCTCTCTATTGAAGAAATAAGACAAATTATTAGACCCTGTGGACTTTCTCCACAAAAGTCTAAAGCTATATTTAATTTATCGAAAATTTTAATAGAAAAACATAATAATATTGTGCCTGATAATTTTGAAGATTTAGAGAATTTGCCAGGGGTTGGTCACAAAACAGCTTCTGTTGTAATGTGTCAAGCATTTAATAAGCCTGCATTTCCAGTTGACACTCATATTTTTCGTTTAATGAGAAGGTGGGGTATTAGTAAAGGGAAAAGTGTTGAAAAAGTTGAAAAAGATGCTAAAAAAACTTTCCCAAAAGAATTATGGAATAAATTACATTTACAAATCATTTATTTTGCCAGAAAATTTTGTCCTTCTAGATCTCATAAATCTAGTGATTGTCCTATTTGTAGTGTTGTTAATAACAAGTCTTCTAATTAGATAAAAAAGAATTATTTTTTAATTACATTTGAAAATAAACTAGTTATTATATGATCAAGTTATCCAAGGGTGATAAAGCTCCAGATTTTTTTGGAATAAATCAATATGACGATCAAGTTTCATTGGCTGATTTTAAAGGAAGGAAACTCATTTTATATTTTTATCCAAAGGATAATACTCCAGGGTGTACTGCTCAGGCTTGTAATCTTTCTGAAAACATTGAAAAATTAAAAAATACAGGATTTGAAGTTTTAGGCATTAGTCCAGATAATCAAAAATCACATTTAAAATTTATTGAAAAATATAATTTAGGATTTGATTTATTGGTTGATGAAAGTAAAAGTGTCTGTAAACTTTATGGTGTGTGGGGTATAAAGAAATTTATGGGTAGAGAATATGAAGGGGTTCACAGAACAACGTTTATTATAGATTCAGAAGGAACAATAGAAAAAATAATTACTAAAGTAGATACAAAAAATCATACAGACCAAATTTTATAATTATGACAAAAGAAAAGGATGTGAAATTGCAAGCATTAAAGCTTGCCATGGAAAAAATAGACAAAGCATATGGGAAAGGTTCTATTATGAAATTAGGGGACATGACAGTAGAAAAAATAGATTCTATTTCAACAGGCTCTATTTCTATTGATGCTGCATTAGGTGTTGGTGGATTACCTAAAGGAAGAATTATTGAAATATTTGGTCCAGAATCTTCAGGGAAAACAACATTAACTATTCATGCTATTGCTGAATGTCAAAAAAAAGGAGGTATTGCTGCATTTATTGATGCAGAGCATGCATTTGATAGATTTTATGCTGAAAAATTAGGTGTTGATATTGATAATTTGGTTATATCACAGCCTGATAATGGAGAGCAAGCATTAGAAATAACAGATAATTTAATAAGATCAGGTGCAATAGATTTAATTATTGTTGATTCTGTTGCAGCTTTAACTCCGAAAAGTGAAATAGATGGAGAGATGGGAGATGCTTCTGTAGGTGTTCAAGCACGTTTGATGTCAAAAGCATTGCGAAAAATGACAGGTAGTATTAGTAAAACAGGCGCAACGTGTGTTTTTATTAATCAGTTAAGATCTAAAATTGGAGTTATGTTTGGTAATCCAGAAACAACAACGGGAGGAAATGCATTAAAATTTTATTCTTCTGTTAGAATTGATATAAGAAGAAGTACACAAATAAAGGATGGTGAAAAAGTTTTAGGTAATAGAACAAAGGTAAAAATTGTAAAAAACAAAATTGCTCCTCCATTCAGAAGAGCTGAGTTTGATATTATGTATGGTCTAGGGATTTCAAAAACAGGTGAAATAATTGATTTAGGGGTAGAGAACAATATTATTGAAAAAAGTGGTTCTTGGTATAGTTATGATGGAACAAAATTAGGACAAGGAAAAGAAGCGGTTAAGAATTTATTAAAAGATAACCCAGAACTAATGTCAGAATTAGAATTAAAAGTTAAAGAAGCTATTACCTAACATACAACGCCTTGAATTTTAGTAATTATATATATATATATTTTTTTTTATTACTTTCTTGTTCAGATTCCAAAGTTTCAAATAACCTGGTTGTTAATTTAGATTCTTCAAAAGAAAACACGTATCATGTGTATATACAAGAAGGGAAATTAGATTCAGCTAAACTTTATATTGAAAATTTATATAAAGAACATCCAAATGATAAAGATATTTTAGTCAAAAGAGGGGAGATTCACTTTTTATTAAATCAGTTTGAAATTTCCGAAATATCTTGGTTGCAATGTTTATCAATTGATGAAACATATGGTATTTGTTATGAAAAATTACTTGGATTGTATTGTGGTATTTATGATCCAATGGGCACAGACTGTAATGACATGATTATAAAAGCATTGAGTTTGAATAAAAATAATAAAGTTGCTATTTATTTTAAAGCTAAGCGTTTTGTAGAAAAAGGAAAAATTAATGAAGCCATTAATTTATATGAAGAATTATTAAAAAATGATACGAAAAATTTGAGGGTTTTGAATGATTTAGCTATTCTGTATGATACAAGTTATAAATCAGAATTTTATTATAAAAAAATTCTAGAAATAGATTCTAACCACATTGCTTTTTATGGTTTAGGTATGCATTTTCAAAAAAAAGGATTGTTTAAAGAAAGTATAGAAAATTATCGTAAGTCTATAAGTGTTAAAAAAAATAAAGAGTCATATTATAATATGGGCTATTGTTTCTTAATGATAGACTTGGTCAATAAAGCAATAGATTCTTTTTCTAATGCAATAGAGATGGATGGATCCTATTTAGAAGCTTATTTTGGTAGAGCGCATGCTTATAATATATTAAACAAAAAAAACTTAGCTATTGAAGATTTTAAATTTTGTTTGATGTTAGAGCCTGGTTATGAGCCAGCTAGAGTTGAATTAGAAAAAATAAAATAAGTAAAAAAGTTATTTTTTTACCTTTTCTACTATAGATTTAAATACATCAGGTTCATTCATTGCTAAATCTGCTAAAATTTTTCTATTTAAATCTATATTATTTTTTTTCAACAAGCCCATTAATTCAGAATAGGATACGCCGTTTTCTCTAGCTCCTGCATTAATTCTTTGAATCCAAAGAGCTCGAAAATTCCGTTTTTTAGTTTTTCTATCTCTATAAGAATAAGATAACGCTTTTTCAACTGCATTTTTTGCAACTGTATAAACATTTTTTCTTCTTCCAAAAAAACCTTTTGCTTTTTTTAATATTTTTTTTCTTCTTGCTTTTGAAGCTACAGAGTTAATTGACCTTGGCATTTTTTTAATTTTTTTTGTAATAAGCGGTTAATTTAATAACACTTTAAGCTTAATTACATGGTTTATATTTATTTACAAAGTTGAATTTTTATATTTGGTGTGTCAGCTTCATGGACTAACCCACTTTTTGTTAAATTTCTTTTTCTTTTTGTTGCTTTTTTAGTTAAAATATGACTTTTAAAAGCATGCTTTCTTTTTATTTTTCCACTTCCTGTGATAGAAAAACGTTTTTTTGCACTTGACTTAGTTTTCATTTTAGGCATAGCAATTTATTTTAATGGTGTTAATAACATATTCATTTTTTTTCCTTCTAATTTTGGGAATTGATCTACTTTAGCAATTTCTTCTAACTCTTGAGCTAATTTCAATAAAATCATTTCACCCTTATCTTTAAATATAATCTGTCTCCCTTTAAAAAAGACATAAGCTTTTAATTTACAACCATCATTTAAGAATCTTTTTGCATGGTTAAGTTTAAAATTAAAATCATGTTCATCAGTATTAGGTCCAAATCGAATTTCTTTTACTACAATTTTACTAGTTTTTGCTTTTAATTCTTTTTGCTTTTTTTTCTGATTATATAAAAACTTTTGATAATCTATTATTTTACAAACAGGTGGGTCGGCTTTAGGAGAAATTTCTACTAAATCTAAACCAATACTTTTAGCATAAGAAAGAGCTTTTTTAGTATTCGAAATATCATTTTCTGTATTTTCGCCCACTAAACGAATATTAAAACTTAATATCTCTTCATTTATCCTATGTGGATTTTGTTTTTTTACCCTACCTCTATAAGGTTTTCTTCTCCTATTAAAAGCTATAACAATATTTTTTTAATTAAACTTCCAGTTCTTTTTTTATTTCTTCATTTATGTGATTGTAAAAATTCTCACAACTCATAATTCCTAAGTCTTCTTTTCCTCTTCTTCTTACAGAAACACAATTTTCTTTTAATTCCTTTTCACCTACAATAATCATATAGGGTGTTTTGTTAATTTCCGCATCCCTAATTCTTTTCCCAATGGTTTCAGACCTAACATCAATGTGAGCGCGAATTTCGTAATTTTTCAGGAATTTTAAAACTTTATTTGAATATTCTGTAAATTTTTCACTTACAGGAATAATTATTACTTGTTCTGGAATTAGCCATAATGGGAAATTTCCAGCAGTATGTTCTATTAAAATAGCTAAAAATCTCTCAAGAGAACCAAAAGGTGCTCGATGTATCATTATGGGA
>CACAKI010000013.1 GCA_902533035.1 uncultured Bacteroidota bacterium
ACCTACTCCATAAATTCCATGATAATTATAATAGTGGTGATCCCATGGACTATAGTATAAATTATAATCCCAATAATAGTCAAAATGACAGTTTTGAAATCTTTTTATTTTTTCTGAATAGCTAAAATCCTCATCATATATATAATTTTCATTTGATTTTTTCATTATACCGGATTCCAATGTGTCATTTTCTAGATAGTTGTAAATATCTAAGAAGTCATAATTTACCTCATTGTCGTTATAATAAATATCATCAACAAATTCTTGACTAAACCCGTAAACAGGTAGGATGCATAACAACAACGCTTTTATTACTATTGTACGAAGAAAAAAATTCATAATCATTTAAGTTTTTATAATTAAACTATATCTTTACTTTAAAAGTATGTTTTGATAACAAAACTAATAAATGTTATGCAAAAAACATACCAAACGTTTCTATATGGCAAAAAATATTACTAAAAAATCAGAAAATTACTCTCAATGGTATAATGATATAGTGTTGAATGCAGATTTAGCTGAAACTTCTGCTGTTAGAGGATGTATGGTTATTAAACCATATGGTTATGCTATTTGGGAACGTTTACAAGCAGAGTTAGATAAGATGTTTAAAAAAACAGGGCATATGAATGCATATTTTCCTCTTTTTATACCCAAGTCTTTTTTTTCAAAAGAAGCAACTCATGTTGATGGTTTTGCAAAAGAATGCGCTATTGTAACTCATTATAGATTAAAGAATTCTGATAATGGCATTGTAGTAGATGAGAATGCAAAACTAGAAGAGGAGCTAATTGTAAGACCAACTTCAGAAACTATCATTTGGGACACTTATAAAAAGTGGATTCAATCTTATAGGGATCTTCCTATTCTTGTTAATCAGTGGGCTAATGTAGTTAGATGGGAAATGAGAACTAGATTATTCCTTAGAACAGCAGAGTTTTTATGGCAAGAGGGACATACTGCACATGAAACAAAAAAAGAAGCTATAAATGAGACAGAACTAATATTAGATATTTATGCAGATTTTTTGCAAAAATTTATGGCTATTCCAGTGATAAAGGGTCGAAAAACAGAATCAGAAAGATTTGCAGGAGCTATAGATACTTATTGTGTAGAAGCATTAATGCAAGATGGAAAAGCTTTACAGGCTGGAACATCACATTTTTTAGGACAAAATTTTTCAAAAGCTTTTGATGTAAAGTTTAGCAATAGAGAGGGTAAGTTAGAATATGTTTGGTCAACTTCTTGGGGAGTCTCTACAAGATTAATGGGAGCATTAATCATGACGCATTCAGATGATCAAGGGTTGGTTTTGCCTCCAAAGTTAGCTCCATATCAGGTAGTAATAGTGCCAATTTATAAAGGGAAAGAAGAATTTGATGAAATAGATAGTTTTTGCACTCAAGTGTTAAATGATTTACAGACTAAAGGTATAAGGGTGAAATATGATAATAGGGATTCTTATAAACCTGGTTGGAAATTTAATGAATATGAAGTAAAGGGTGTGCCAATTCGTTTATCTATAGGTAAAAGAGATATTGAAAAAGATAGTATGGAAGTATTTAGAAGAGATACTTTTGAGAAAAAAAATTATAAAAGAGAAAAATTAATTGAATCTGTTCTCTTTATGTTAGAGGAAATGCAGACAAATTTATTTAATAGATCAAATTTATTTCTTCAAGAAAACACGTTTGAGGTCAATGATTTTGAGGAATTTAAAAACAAAATAGAAAAAGGTGGTTTTGTGCTTGCTCATTGGGATGGTACCGAAGAAACAGAAAGAGAAATTAAAAAACTTACTAAAGCAACTATAAGATGTATACCTTTTTCAGAAGAAGAAAAAGGTAAATGTATTATCTCTGGCAGATTATCGGAAAGAAAAGTCTTTTTTGCAAAAGCATATTAAATCATTAATTAATTTGTAATCATAATAAAAGTTTTTAATTTTGCTCCCTAATTTCTATGGTCCGTTCGTCTAGGGGTTAGGACATCAGGTTTTCATCCTGGGAACAGGGGTTCGATTCCCCTACGGACTACTTAATTATATAATAACATTATGGCCAATCATAAATCTGCAATAAAAAGAACAAGATCTGATTATACAAAAAATCAGCACAATAAATATTTACACAAGACGGTAAGGAATGCTGTTAAGAAGATAAAAAACGGAGATGTTCCTTATAATGAAAAAGAGCTTTCAAAAGTTTTTTCATTAATTGATAAATTAGTAAAAAGTAATATTATTCATAAAAATAAAGCTTCTAATTTAAAATCGAAACTTAGTAAGTTAAGTTCAACTGACATTACTGAATCAAAAAAGGCTTCATCAAAAAAACAAAAAAAAGATAGCTTGAAGAAAGTAAGAAAGTCTAGTGAAAATAATAATGCTCCAGTAGCAGAAGAAGCTCCAGTAGCAGAAGAAGCTCCAGTAGCAGAAGAAGCTCCAGTAGAAGAAGAAGAATCACCTGTTGAAGAAGAATCACCTATTCAAGAAGAAGCGTCTTCTGAAGAAGATTCTACAGAAAAATAATAAATTTTCATGCTACTTGTTTATACTCATAATTTAACATCTAGAGTTAAATATGTTTTTAGACAGATTTTTCATGAAATTTTATGTATAAAAGTATCTTTCACAGATAATAAAGGAGTATTTCTAAATTCAACATTGCCAAAGATTAGTTATACTCACTCTAAAATAAAAGATGAGTTATTTTTCCAATCACACCCTATTTTATATGAAAAAGGCGTATCAGAAAGAAAAATAAATGTTTTTGATTATAATAATTTAAGTTGTTTCTTTTCTGTTAAAAACTCAACTTTTCCTTTCGATCCATTTGGGGCTTCTTTTTTTATGTTAACTAGATACGAAGAATATTTACCACATATTAAAGATCAATTTGGTAGATTTGAAGGGAAAGAAAGTTTAGCATACAAGAATAATTTTTTAGATAGACCGATTGTTGATTTATGGGCTCAGCTTTTAAAAAAAGAAATAGAAAAAAAATACCCTTTATGTAAATTTCCTATTAAGAAATTCAAACATATTAATACTATTGATGTTGATAGTGCCTATTTATATTTAGAAAAAGGAATAGTCAGAACTTTAGGTGGAGTGCTGACGGATACATTGTCATTAAACTATCATAATTTTTTAAATAGACTTAGGGTATATTTTGGTGTACAAAAAGATCCTTATGATACGTTTGGTAAAATATTAAGTTTGAATAAAAAATATAATTTAAATACAATATTTTTTTTTCTATTAGGTGATTATGGAGGAGTTGATAAATCAATTTCTTTTTTTAATAAATCATTTCAATCAAAAATTAAATTAGTTGCAGATCATTGTCTTGTTGGGATACACCCTTCTTTTAAATCACTATCAGATGATTCTTTGCTTTTACAAGAAACAGAAAGATTACAAAAAATTATCCATAAAGATGTATTGAGAAGTCGTCAGCATTATATCAAATTAGATATTCCTAATATGTATAAAAGTCTTCTGCAAACAACTATAAAAAATGATTATTCTATGGGTTTTGCTTCTATGGTTGGTTTTAGAAGTGGAACAAGCAATAGTTATTTTTTTTATGATTTAGATGCTGAAAAAGAAACAGATTTAAAGATCCATCCATTTATGATTATGGATATTACATTAAAAAAATACTTAGGTTTATCTCCTGGGAGCGCAACATTAATTATTGAAAAAATAATTAATGAAGTGAAAAATGTAAATGGTACATTTATTTCTATTTGGCATAATGAATCATTGCATTTTGAAAGAGAGTGGATAGAATGGGATTTTGTTTTTAAAAACATGATAAAATATATTGCTAAATTAAAAAATGAATAATCTTCAGTACACAAAAAACTGTGATATAAATAGAAGAAAATGGGATCAATGTATTGCCGAATCTTTTAATTCTCGTGTTTATGGGCTGTCTTGGTATTTAGATATAGTTTGTGAAAATTGGGATGCAATAGTTTTTGGGGATTACGAATATGTTTTTCCCGTGATATTTAAAAAAAGGTTTTTTTTCAAGAAATCTTATCATCCATTTTTTTGTCAACAATTAGGTTTTTTTTCAAAAAACAAAAATTTAATAAATGAAAAAAACTTTCATTTATTTAATATTTATTTTTCACAATATTTTAAGAGATATACTTTTTGTGTAACATCCGAGCTCTCTTCTCTATTTCCAATCAGAACAATTAATTTAAATGTTAAAAAAAATTGGTTTTCAAACACTAACTTGGAACTTGATTTAGCCAGAAACTACAATGATATTAAAGATTCATATAATCAAAACACAATTAGAAATTTAAAAAAGAGCCAAGCTTATAATTTAAAAATCCAAAAAAAACTTAAGTGTTAATACATTTTTAGAATTATATAAAACAAATACAAAAATTAAAAAATCAATAAAAAAGATATTTTCTTTTTCAGATAATTATTCAATTATTAGAAATTTAATTTACACTTGTTTGAAACAAAAAAAAGGTCAATTGATAGGTATTTTTGATGAGGAAAACAATATAGTTTCAGCTGCGTTTTTTTTATCATGTTTTAATAGGTATATTATGCTTTTTAACGTAACTAAATCTAATTTTAAAGAACATCATGGTATGACTTATTTAATTGATGATTTTATTAAATCTAATAGTAATCAATCTAAGGTGTTAGATTTTGAAGGCTCTAATTTAGACGGTGTTAGAAAATTTTATAGTGGATTTGGAAGTGTTGATAGGCCTTATTATTTATTTCAAAATTTTAAATAAATTTTTCAAGTATTTTGACAAAATATAAACATCTTTTTTTTGATTTAGATAATACACTGTGGGATTTTGATAATAATTCTAAAATTGTATTAGGCTCTATTTTTGATAAATTTCAACTTCAAAAAAAGGGAATTTCTTCCAAAAAAAAGTTTATTAATACTTACAAAAAAGTAAATGGAGAATTGTGGTTAAAGTATAGAGAAGGTGTTTTAACTAAACAGATTTTAAGACATAAGCGGTTTTTAGAAACTTTACGTATTTTGAATATAAAAGCTGAAATTTTATCTAAGGAAATAGGCGACTTTTATGTATCACATTCTCCGTTACAAACAAAATTAATGGCAGGAACGAAGGATGTTTTGTTTAATCTCAGCTTACATTATAATTTACATATAATTACAAATGGTTTTAAAGAAGTTCAGTTTATAAAACTCAAAAATTCAGGAATTTATGAGTTTTTCGATAAAATTATTGTTTCAGAAGATGTAGGGGTTTTAAAACCAAATTCAAAAATTTTTGAATTTGCTCTTCAAAGTTGTTCTGCAAAAGTTGAAGAATCTTTAATGATAGGTGATGATGTTATTAGCGATATTCAAGGTGCAAGGTCGTTTGGGATAGATCAGGTTTTTTTTGATTATAAATTCTTAAACCCGAAAATTCAAGCTACATATACTATTTCTCACCTGAAGGAATTAGAAAGAATTCTAATTTAAATATTGTTTTAAAATAAAATAAAATAAAGGGCCGCTAATTAAAAGGCTATCTATTCTATCTAATATCCCCCCATGACTCATTAGTATTTGCCCACTATCTTTTTGGTCAAATTTTCGCTTTATTAAAGATTCTAGTAGATCTCCAAAATTACTTGCCATTGATATTAAAAAACATAATAGAAATTGATTAAAATTTAAGTCTATTTTAAAAAAGGTTATTAAACAAGGTCCTAATAATAAACAAAAAACAAAACTACCTATAACTCCTTCTATAGTTTTTTTAGGGGAAATGTGTGAAAGCTTTAGGGATCCAATTGATTTACCTACCAAAAATGCAGAAACATCATTAATCCAAACCAATATAATTAAAAATGTAAGTAAAGATTTTCCATTTTCAAATTGAAATTTTATCAAAAAAACACAAATTAGAGGTATCAAAATCCACAAAACAGGTAAAAATAATTTGATAAAGATATTCTTGGACTTTTCAGTTATTTTATAAAATTCAAAAAGCCCCACAATTAAAAAAAAACTTAGAAGGGTATGTAAAAAAAAAAAGTGTATAGACTGTGATGCAATTAGAAATAATGTTGTGTAAATTATTCCAACAAGTGTTCTGTTAAGTAGTTCTTTTTTAAAAAATGACATTTTTTTAAGATATAAAATCTTCAATAACAATTACATTTAATTTTTTTTGCCCATTTCCAATGGTGGTAATATTCGAAGGGGTTTTTGTTTTATATTTCTTAGTGATTGATCTCATAGCATCATTTATTCTCAGAACAATTTGTGAAGTATATGAGATTACAATTAATTCATTAGGAAAATTGTTTATTTGTTTGTTTTTTATCTGTTCTGATGTTAGTAATATTTTTCCTTGATCTGCAATTACGTTTTCACATGTTGTAATTATACCTTCATATTTATTTTCCTTATTATTTTGGAATGGGATATCCAGGTTTTTTAATTTTTTTTGGATTTTTTCATCTATACAGTATAAATTATTAATATTCAGATGACTGATAAGTTTTTTTAAAATCCCTTCTATTTGTTTTTCATTACTACAATAGAAAAATTTTCCACCACTATTATTGAGTTTTTTTGCAAAAACAACATCGTTTGGGTCATCTTTTAAAATTTCATATTTATTAGATGGGGGATGTTTTTTTTTAGAGAAGAATCCTTCTCCAATATTTTCAAAAAGTTTTTTTATTGGGTAAGAAGGTGTCATGGTTATTATTTTTTTGTCTTATTCACTCTTATTCTTTCTTCTGCTTTCCATTTTCGTTTTCCTAGAATACTTTCTACATCTTGTTTGAATATGACTTCTTTTTCTAATAGTAATTTTGCTAATGAGATTAAAGATTTTTTATGTTCAGATAATATTTTCTTTGCTTTATTATATGCTTCAGTTGTTATTTTTTTAATTTCTTCATCAATTAATTTTGCAGTAAACTCACTATATGGTTTTGTGAAAGGTGAATCTTGACCAGATGAATCATAATATGTAACATTTCCAACTTTGTCATTTAATCCAAAAAAAGCAATCATTGCTCTGGCTTGTTTTGTAATTTTCTCTAAATCAGACAGAGCTCCAGTAGTAACTTTTTTAAAAATAATTTCTTCTGCTGCTCTTCCACCCATGGCCACGCACATTTCATCAAACATTTGTTCTTTAGTGGTAAGTTGTCTTTCTTCTGGTAAATACCAAGCTGCACCTAAAGACTTTCCTCTAGGAACAATAGTAACTTTTATTAAAGGTGCTGCGTGTTCTAGCATCCAACTTACAGTTGCGTGACCTGCTTCGTGATAAGCAACTGTTTCTCGTTCTCTTTTGGAGACAAGTTTGTTTTTCTTTTCTAACCCACCTATAATTCTATCAATTGCTTCTAAAAAATCTTCTTTTTCTATTTTCTTTTTATTATTTTTTGCTGCATTAAGCGCAGCTTCATTACATATGTTAGCAATATCTGCGCCACTAAAACCAGGTGTTTGTTTAGCTAAAAAACTAAGATCTAATTTTGGATCTGTTTTTAATTTTTTTGTATGAACTCCAAAAATTTCTTTTCTTTCATCTAATTCGGGAAGATCAATATAAATTTGCCGATCAAATCTACCAGCTCTAGTAAGGGCTCGATCTAAAATATCTGCTCTATTAGTAGCTGCAACTACAATTACATGATGATTCGTTCCAAAACCGTCCATTTCAGTTAATAATTGATTTAATGTGTTTTCTCTTTCATCATTTGCGCCAGTGATTTGACTTTTTCCTCTAGACCTTCCAATTGCATCAATTTCATCTATGAATATGATTGATGGAGATTTTGTTTTTGCCATTTTAAATAAATCACGAACTCTGGATGCGCCAACTCCAACAAACATTTCTACAAAATCAGATCCGCTTAATGAGAAAAATGGCACTCGTGCTTCACCAGCTACAGCTTTTGCTAAAAGTGTTTTTCCTGTTCCTGGAGGTCCTACCAATAGAACACCTTTTGGTATTTTTCCACCTAAAGAAGTGTATTTTTTTGGAGATTTTAAAAAGTTTACAATTTCTTCGACTTCATCTTTGGCTCCTTCTAATCCTGCAACATCGTTAAATGTAATTTTTTGCATTTTATTTTGATCAAATAATTGTGCTTTTGATTTTCCAATGTTAAATATTTGGCCACCCGCTCCACTATTACTCATTCTCCTCATAATGAAAATCCATATAAGAATCATAATTCCAATAGGTATTAGCCATCCCATAAGATCACTTGCCCAATCTGTATTTCTGGGTGTATTTGGAAATTTTATTGTATTGTCAGGATTTTGTCTATTATGACTAATTATATCTTTTCTAAATTCTTTTAAATCTAAAATCTCTACTTTATAATGTGGGCCAAATTTATTTAGATTTTTTTCTTGGTGACTTGATTGGCTTATTCGAGTATTTTTTATGTATACTTCAGCAAATTCTCTATTTATAATTTCAATTTTTTCTATATCACCTTCATTTAGAAATTTAAAAAATTGAGTTTCATCAATAGTTGCATATTTTCCCACATATGAACTAAAAACCTGTAGCCCTATGAGACCAATTATAAATATTAAGTATATCCAATAAAAATTTATTTTTTTTTGTTTTTTTGTTTTTTTCAATTTTTTTAATTTTTAATATTTTTCACTTCTGCATCTCCCCAAAGACCAGTTAAATCATAAAAATCTCTCGTTTCTGGCTTAAAAATATGAATTACAACATCAATATAGTCAAGTAGAATCCAGTCAGATTTTAATCCTTCTTTTTGCCATGCTTTTAATTTTAAATTTTCCAATGTTTTTTCTTCAATTCCTTTTGCAATAGCTTGTATTTGCCTATTCGAGTTACCATTACATATTATAAAAAAATCACAAGGCGAGTTTTCTATAGATTTTAAATTTACACTTACAATTTCATTTCCTCCTTTTGTTTGAATGGTATTTATTATTAGTTCAATTTTTTCTTTCAATTTCTTTTCTTCAAAATTCATGTAATAATATTGTAAATATTAGCAAAAATAAAATTTTATCTTATAACTAATTTTAATTACCGCAATATTTTTAGCATTTTGTTTAAAGATTTAGAGTTATTATGTTTAATAATATAGTTTTTTATAAAACAGTTGATTCTACAAATGATTATCTAGCTAAATTAGTTAGGGAAAAAAAAGTAGAAAACAAGTTTGTTTTAGTGGCAGATTTTCAAACTAAAGGAAAAGGTCAGCGAAGTAATAGGTGGTATTCATCTAGAGGAAAAAATTTATTATTTAGCTTGTATTTAAAACCTAGTGACACTTTGGTGAAAAATAAAATATACTTTAATATAATAACATCTCTTGCTCTTGTGCATACATTAAAAAAACATCTTATAAATAAAAAAATTAAAATTAAATGGCCTAATGATATTCTTGTAGAAAATTGTAAAATTTCAGGAATATTAATAGAAACTACGGTTTTAAAAGAAAAAATTAAAACAGTTATTATAGGTATTGGTATTAATATTAATCAGGCTCGATTTACATTTAATGAAAATAATCCCACTTCAATTAATAAAATCTTAAAAAAGGAAGTTGATAGACATGCGGTTTTGATGGATTTTTTAAAAAATTTTAGTCAATTTTTTAATGCTTTTAAAGAAAAAAAATATGAATTTTTAGATCAAGAATATTTGAGTTTTTTAAAAGATCCAGCTAAATTTTTTAAAAATCGCAATGCCAATTAGTTATTAATTCAAGCTCTTTTTTAGAAATATAATTTTCTTCTTCTGCTGCTTTAATTAGTTCCTGAAAATTACATAAAGAAGAATATTTTATGTTTTTTTTTATTAGCCTTTCTTCTGTTTCGAGGAAATTATAATTGAATATTGAAATTATTCCTACAATTTGACATCCAACATTTTTTAATGCTTCAGCGACTTGTAGGCTACTTTTTCCAGTGCTAATTAGGTCTTCTACAATTAATGTTTTTTTATTTTCTCTGATTTCACCTTCAATTTTATTTTCTCTTCCGTGTGTTTTTTCTGAAGATCTTACATATATAAAAGGAAGATCCATTTTGTTTGCCATTAATATTCCATGAGGAATTCCAGCTGTTGCAACTCCAGCAATTAAATTAGCTTCTTTAAATTCTTTTTTAGCTAATGCGATTAATTTCTCTTGTATTATTTTTCTAACCTCTGGATAAGAAAGAGTTAGTCTATTGTCACAATAAATAGGTGATTTTTTACCAGATGACCAAGTAAAAGGATTTTTAGGTTTTAATTTTATTGCGTTTATTTGTAAGAGCAGTTTAGCTATTTGATTATGCTTCATAACTTATATTATCATGTCGCAAATTTATAAAGTTTTTTTTAAGAATATTTCTTTTGAAATAAAACCTTTTTCTAAAATTGACTCTAAACTAGGGTGTATTATTTTTTTTTATTCTTTTAATGAATTTATTTCTTCCGTTCATGATGCATTAATAAACAATGAAAGTTGTCAAAAGAGATTGATACTAAAATCTAATAATATTCAAAATGACTGGGAGTCGCTGATAAATAATTTAAGAAAATTCGAATTTATTATTGCTGCTGGTGGAATTGTTGAGAATAATTCAAAAGAATGGTTATTTATTTTTCGAAATGGTATTTGGGACTTGCCTAAAGGAAAAGTTGAAAAAAATGAAAGATTAGAAGTCGCTGCTGAAAGAGAAATTTTCGAAGAGTGTGGCTTATCTGAAATGAGCTTAGATTCGTTTATTTCAACAACACATCATATGTATCATGAAAATGGGGTTGTTAAATTAAAAGAAACTCATTGGTTTTTATTTTATTCTAATCAATTGCAAAATCTTAAACCTCAATTAGAAGAAGGGATTACAGATTTAAAATGGATATCTAGTAAGCATCTAGGGGGGGTGTTGTCAAATTCTTTTTTTTCAATACAAGAGCTAGTTAAAATACATTTATTATCTAATAATGTTTAGTAAAGAAAGCTTATAGAAAATTAATATTTTAACAGAAGAGATTTATTTTTGAAAATAAAACACTCATGTATGTTAAGAAGTTATATTTGCAGAAATATTTATAATGGAATCGATACGAAATATAGCTATAATTGCTCATGTTGATCACGGAAAAACAACATTAGTAGATAAAATTATTCAATCATGTATTGTTGAGAGCTTAAATAAAGAAAACACAGAACTTATATTAGATAATAATGATCTCGAAAGAGAAAGAGGAATAACAATTTTATCTAAAAATATTTCTGTTAAATATAAAAATGTAAAAATCAATATAATTGATACCCCTGGCCATGCTGATTTTGGAGGAGAAGTTGAAAGAGTGTTAAAAATGGCGGATGGAGTTTTGTTGTTAGTAGATGCATTTGAAGGAGTAATGCCTCAAACAAGATTTGTATTGCAAAAAGCAATTGAACTAAATCTTAAACCTATATTAGTAATTAACAAAATTGATAAAGAAAACTGTCAGCCAGAAATAGTACAAGAATCGGTTTTTGATTTAATGTTTAATTTAAATGCATCTGAGTATCAATTAGATTTTGAAACTATTTATGGATCTTCTAAACAGGGTTGGATGAGTATAGATTGGCAAAAACCAACAAATAATATTAGCGTGCTATTAGATGCTATTATTACTCATATTCCTCAAGCCCCTATTCGAGAAGGTATTACACAAATGCAAATAACATCACTAGACTATTCAAGTTTCAAGGGAAGAATAGCAATTGGAAGAGTTTTTCAAGGTAGTATTAAAAAGGGATCAGAATATATGCTATGTCAAAAAAATGACAATAAAAAAGTGCGAATTAAAGAGTTATTTGAATTTCAAGGATTAGGTAAAAATTCTATAGACACTATTTTATCTGGAGATATCTGTGCAATTGTTGGGTTAGATAATTTTGAAATTGGGGACACAATTACAAATATAGAAACACCAAAAGCTTTACCTAGAATTAAAATAGATGAACCAACAATGAGCATGTTATTTACAATTAATAATTCTCCGTTTTTTGGTAAAGAAGGTAAGTATGTGACATCTAGACATATAAGAGATAGATTGATGAAGGAAACTGAAAAAAACTTAGCACTAAAAATAGAAGAGACTGAGTCAGAAGAAAAATTTACTGTATTTGGTAGAGGAATACTTCATTTATCAATACTGATCGAAACTATGAGAAGAGAAGGGTATGAATTACAAGTGGGTAAACCACAAGTAATTGAAAAAGAAATTAATGGAGAAAAACATGAGCCTTTTGAAACTCTTGTAATTGATCTACCTGAAGAGTATTCAGGAAAAGCTATCGAACTTGCAACCAAAAGAAAAGGTGAGTTATTAACTATGGAACCCAAAAGTGATTTACAGCATTTAGAATTTCTTATTCCCTCAAGAGGGCTAATTGGTTTACGAAATCATATTTTAACCGCAACATCAGGAACTGCGATTATGACCCATAGATTTAAAGAATTTAAAAAACATATAGGAGAAATTGAAACTCGCACAAAAGGATCGCTAACTTCCAGTGAGCAAGGGCCTGCTACCGCATTTGCATTAAACAGACTTCAAGATAGAGGGCGATTTTTTGTGTCATCATCTGATGTTATATATAAAGGTCAAGTAGTAGGAGAACATAATAGAGATAATGACTTAGCAGTAAATCTTGTCAAAGGTAAACAATTAACAAATATGAGGAAATCTGGGGCAGATGATGCGATGAAAATTGCACCTAAAACTGAATTTTCACTAGAAGAGTCAATGGAATATATAAAAGAAGATGAATATTTAGAAATAACTCCGTTAAATTTAAGAATGAGAAAAATCTAAAAAGTCGGGCTGGTAGTAAAGAAACCCTGACTTATTTAACAGATTTGATCAACTTCTAAAAGTAGCTTTTTCACCACTTTCTTCACCGCTAATCAACTTGTTATATCTAAATATAAAGAATTATTTGAATTAACTGATTACAGAGTCATTTTATAAAATATTTAATCTCACTATATAAACTTTATATGCATAATTTTTTTGTAAATTATATAACAAAAACCCTAAATACTATTTTGTTATGAAAGGATTTAAAGAATGCCCTCAAGGTCATTTTTATAATGAAACGCTTCCTTCCTGTAATTATTGCACAAATACTAGTTCTTCAAAATTAAGAAATGACACTATTCTGACGCCTATAAGCTTTAATGCAAAGGATTTGAAAAAAGAAGTGAATATTATGTTAAAATTTGACACTGCTCCAGATAATTTAAAAAGGTTTATTGAAATTAAAAGACAAGATTACAACCTTAATCTAAAAAATAATGTTTCACTAAATATAAGCTGTGAAGAAAAAAAAATACCAAAAAATATAATTGAAAAGATAAAAGAAATAGAGAGTTTATGTAACTCAGAATTATTGAAAAAAAATATTATTAATATTAATACTAATGATTCTTTACCTACAGGTGATTACTATCTGTCTCACAAAACCATCAGTTCGATTATACCTGATACTTTGTTGACACAAATACTAGGAAATGGCAGCAAATTAGACTTGTTGTATAAAAACAATAATTACTTGGACAGAACCGGATTTGCAGCAAATACAGCCGCAGCTATGAATTATTCTGTTAAATTTGGAGATAAGGATTTTCAAGATGCTAGAAAAGAAATTGAAAGTAAAAAATATCTAGCTATTTCACTTCATGACAATTCTATAAATGTTTTGTGTATTCCAAATAGAGAAAAATATTCTGAAATAAAATCTGCTGAAGCTTTTTTTAGTGAAAATATATTAATTTTTGATCCAGTAGTTATACAGAAACAAGATAATGAGATTTTCGAGCATGATTTTAAAAAGAGTACTTATATCAAGTATCTAACAGAATTAGCAAATAATAACTTTTTGTCACTTTATCTTAAAGTATCAAGACAGAATGTTGCATTATCTTTGGGCACTTTGTTTAATAAAATATCGCAAATGCATAAAAATGGATTTATTCATGGTGACTTAAAACCTCAAAATATACTTTGTTCTGAAGATGAATTAATCCCATTCGATCCTATAAAAGTAAAAATAGGTGATGTTTCATCGGGAATGACAACAAATTTCTGTGCACCTGAGCAAATATTAACTCGTCCTGTTTCTCCTGCAACTGACATCTACAACCTAGGACTAATCATACTTTCAATTATTGATGGCATTGTGTATGGAAAAACCTCAAACTACATGATCCCAAGGGGAGAGAATCTCGTTGAAAACGTCAAGCTATTAACAGACCCAATGATCTATATTGATTACAACAATTCAAATATTAAAAACCAAGAAGGTATACCATTTTGGAAATCGTTTTTAGAAAAATGTTTGGCCTTTGAACAACAAGAAAGGTTTAGCGATATGAATAGTTTTATAATAGAATATAATAGGTTGTTAAATTTATACCCTTTAAAAAATTATATAGATTTTAAACCAGATTTTGGTAATCTTTCATTAATAGAAATTAACGGGAAATTTGAACCTGCTTGGTTTATTAAATAATCACATAAAAATTTTCTAAAAAATTCGGGGTAGCAGTAAATAAAACTCACCCTATTTAACTGATTACAGCAGTTTTATTTCAGAAACAATTTCTTTTGGAATAAATTTCTCAAAACTACCTCTATTTTTTATAATTTCTTTTACTAGGCTAGATGAGATTAAATTATTTTCTTTATAACATGTGAAAAAAACTGTTGTGATGGATTTTTCTAATTCTTCATTCATTAATGCAAGTTGCTTTTCATTCTCAAAATCTAGAGTGTTTCTCAGTCCTCTTATGATAAATTTTGCATTATTTGACTTGCAGAATTCGACTGTTAAGTTATTATATTTTTTTACTGATATTTTTTTATTGTTTTTAAAAACTTTTTGAATCATCTGTGTTTTTTTTTCTATTGAAAGCCAATTTTTTTTTGAAGTATTTTCTCCTATAGCAATTATAATTTTATCAAAAACTTTCTCTGCTTTTTTGATTATATCTAAATGTCCTAATGTAATAGGGTCAAAGCTTCCAGGAAAAACAGCAATTTTCATATTTTCAATTCTTTAAAAAACTAAAATTAACATCTCCGTATTTTTTTGATTTGAGAAATTTTTCATGTTGTTTGAAATTCAAAAAACTCGAATGTTCTATAATTAAGAGACCGTTATCACTAATTACTTTTTTTTCAAAGATAAGTTTTATTAGTTTAGAATAAATGTCTTTTTCGAAATTAAAGGGAGGGTCAGCAAATATGACATTGTACTTTTTTTCACATGTTTTTAAAAAACTCAAGACATCCTTTTGATAAATAATATTTTGCATTTCAAATTTTTTAGATGTTTCAGATATAAATTTTATACATTTTCTATTTTGCTCTACACATGTGACCACTGATCCTCTAGAACAGAATTCATATGTAATATTCCCAGATCCTGAAAACAGGTCTAATACTTCTAGGTTTTTAAAATCATACATATTTTCAAGTATGTTGAATAAGCTTTCTTTTGCTCTATCAGTGGTGGGTCTAATATTTAAATTTTTAGGAATAATGAATCGTCTATTTTTATATTTTCCTTGTATTATTCGCATTTAATTTGATTAAATAATTTATGGAAGTAATGATTGGGTATAGTATTAAATACATGACTGTATCTAAATAATTTTGGACGATTTTCTAAAATAATCTTTTTTACATACATTTTTAAGTCATTAAAAATTTCGTTTTTTTCAAATTCTCCAGAAAGTCGTAACGATATTTGTTTTGAGTTTAAATTTAATGTGTTATAACAATTTAATATATAGTATAAAAACTCATTTTTATTTTCAAACTCAAAATTATTATAAAAATGCAATTTTGATTTTTTGATGTATGCTATATTAAAATTTTTTGTTGAGACATCAATAAAGATTTCGTTCTCAGTTGAATGTTTTGATTTTTCTAATACATTCTCTAAAAATATAGTTCCACTATGTTTGATTTTTATGTTTTCAAATTGATTTAAAGCATCTAAATCCTTTCTAGGGATAGAATATATAG
Organism: uncultured Bacteroidota bacterium; assembly: GCA_902533035.1. Lineage (GTDB taxonomy): Bacteria > Bacteroidota > Bacteroidia > Flavobacteriales > TMED113. The sequence continues at coordinate 16,060 of CACAKI010000013.1, forward strand.
CTACTGCATTTATATGCTTTAGTTGATCAAAAAAAATTACGTCAGATTTATCTATTTGATTATTTATTTCCAAATATTTCTGCTGTAGTTTTTCATCGAATAATGAATTTGGTATCAGAGTGCATCCTTTAAAATAATAATTGAAAGAAAACGAGTTAAAATTCCATTTTAGGATCGGGAATTTTGAAATCAAATATTTCAGATTTTCTTCCTCATATTTAAAAATATAAGATTCGATATTTAAAAATTTCTCTTTTTCGATATCAAAAACTGAAAAAGAAAAACAGTTTTTATTGTAGTGTGCAAATAGTTTATAACATTGACAATTCTTTTCTTTTATAGATTTGTCAAAAAATGAAAATTCAGTTTGTATACTATTCCCAATTTCCATCTAAGTTTACTTCATTCAAATCACCTATTTTCAAAGGCTGGCTTGGGTCAAAAGGATCAGGGTCACTAACTTCAAAAACACTAATTTCAGTATTTGATTTTACTATTTTTTTGGCAGAAAGAGTAAATTTTTGTTCTGGTTCAGAGAAGGGGATGTCTGCAAGGTTTTCAATGTCTTTTATTTGTAAAGAATCTTTATCAGAACAGCACACTTTTATTTTTCCTAGTTCAACTTTTTCAAACCAACTTCTTTTCATCCATCCTTCATCTGTATTCACCTTTTCTTCTCCACTTGGAGTTTTGTATGTTTTTTGTGTTTTTTTGATTGTACTTTCTTTCCATCCTCTTGCTATCCATTCTGGATTAACTATAATTTCACTTTTTTCTACATACTTAGATATTGTGATATAACCATTTTTCGCAAATTCAATTAATTCTTCAAAATTATTTGCAAATCTATTTTCAGCTGAATTAGATTTGTACAATACTTGTAAATCTCGAATTTGTATTAACTTACTTTTTATTGCATCATATCGTTCTGTTTTGTCTTTTTCAAATTTAACTGGAGCATATAGTTGCATGGTTAATTTAGTTCCTCCACTAAGATCCAGTAAGCCAATAATGAGTAATACTATAAGAGGATAGCTTAGTATTGATAAATAAAATTCTCTGCTTAAATTAAATAGAGGGGCAATTAGATATTTGTCAAGTCTAAATAAATTAGAGAAAAACATAAATCCAAAAACAAGAAGAATAATTACGAAATAAATTTCTATTGCTAATGACAATGACATAGTGTTATTATTTTATATAGTTGTTAAATTTACAATTTTATTTAATAAAATTCTTTATTTAGAACATTTCTAAATAAATTTGGTTTTTTAAAATTATAACGAGATGAAAGAATTTATAATAATTTTTAGAGAATGTCTAGAGGCTGGATTGATAGTTGGAATTATTTACACATATATCAATTTTAATAATATTAAAGGCCAAAAAAAAAATATATGGCTGGGCGTTTTAGGTGGTATTATTGCAAGTGTTTTAGTAGGTTGTGTTTTTTTCTTTTTAGGAGGAAAGATTCCGTCTGCTTATGAGAAACTTTTTGAGGGAATTTCCATGTATATCACAGCTGGGTTTTTATTTTATGTTATTTTTTGGCTTTCTAAAAAAGTTAGTAGTAAGAAGGTAATTGAGTCAAGTGTTCATCAGTCTATAAGTAAAAATGAAAGTTGGGGATTATTTTTATTAATTCTTTTTGCAATTCTTAGAGAAGGATTTGAGATAATAATTTTATTATTTAATGATATTAAAAACGGAGAGTTAAATTTCTTAGGTGTTTCTTTAGGATTCTTGTTGGCTGTTTTTTTAATTTATTTAATTTTTGTGACAGGTAAAAAAATACCTATCAGAACATTTTTTGCATCCACTACTTTATTACTTGTTTTTATAGCCGCTGGTTTAATTGCTTATGGGACTCATGAAGTAGAAACATATTTATATAAATCGAATTACATAGAAAAAGAAAATATCCCCAGAGTTTGGGATGTGTTGAAGCCAATAGATGGAAATTCGCCTAATTGTACGGAGTTACTTTATACATATGCTACAGTGAATGATGAAAATGGTAATGAAAGCCAAGTTTGCTATCATTTGTTTTATGAAAAAGGTAGAATAGGAGAATTTTTAAAAGGTTTTTTCGGATATAATAGTAACCCTAATTATGTAGAGTTTTGCTTATGGTTGTTTTTTTTAATTTTTGGAATTAAAAAATGGGCAGATTTTTATTATATTGCCCCCCCAAAAAAATAAACTTTTAGATAATATGGAAAAAGGAAATATAAATATTCAGGCGGAAAACATATTCCCTATAATAAAGAAATTTTTATACACAGATCAGGAAATTTTCATAAGAGAATTAATTTCTAATGCTGTTGATGCTACATCAAAATTGAAAAAACTAGCTTCTATTGGTGAGTTTAAAGGAGATTTAGGTGATTTAAAAATAGAAGTATCTATTGATAAAACAGCAAAAACAATTTCTATTAAGGACAGAGGTATTGGCATGACTTCTCAGGAAGTTAAAAAGTATATTAACCAGGTAGCATTTTCTGGTGCTGAAGAATTTGTAAAGAAGTATAAAGAAGATGATAAAAATTCTGGAATAATCGGTCATTTTGGACTAGGGTTTTATTCTTCATTTATGGTAGCCAAAACGGTTCAGATTAAAACGAAATCCTATAAAAAATCCAAAGGTTGTTTATGGGAATGTGATGGTAGTCCAAAATTTTCTTTAAATGATGTAGAAAAAAAAGATAGAGGAACAGAAGTGATTCTTTTTGTTTCAGACGATGCTACTGAATTTTTGGAGGATTCTAAAATATCTTCATTACTTAATAAGTATTGTAAATTTCTTCCAGTTGAAATAAAATTTGGTACTAATAAAAAAACAGAAAAAAATAAAAAGGGAAAAGAAATAGAAGTAGAGGAGGATAATATTATAAACAACACGAATCCTCTTTGGAAAAAATCACCTTCAAAATTACAAACTGAAGATTATTCAAGTTTTTATAGAGAGGTGTACCCTTATAATTTTGATCAGCCACTTTTTCATATTCATTTAAATGTGGATTTCCCATTTAATTTAACAGGGGTTTTATATTTCCCAAAAATAAGCCCTTCTGTCGATTTAAATAAAAATAAAATTCAACTTTATTGTAATCAAGTTTTTGTCACTGATAGTGTGGAAGGTGTTGTTCCAGATTTTTTAGGATTGTTACATGGTATCATTGACTCTCCAGACATTCCTTTAAATGTGTCTAGGTCTGCTTTACAGAGCGATTCTAATGTAAAAAAAATCTCTTCACATATTAGCAAAAAAGTTTCTGATAAATTAAACAAAATGTTTAAAGACGATAGAAAAAACTTTGAGTTGAAGTGGAATGATATGAAATTAATTGTAGAATATGGAATGTTAAGTGATGAGAAGTTTTATGAAAGAGCTGCAGATTTTTATTTGTATCCAGATGTAAATGATTCTTTTTTTACAATGAAAGAGTTTGCAGATAAAATTAAAGATACTCATAAAGATAAAGATGGAAAAATCATTTATTTATACGCAAGTGATCTAAATTCTCAGCATAGTTATATTTCTCAAGCTAAAGAAAGAGGTTTTGATGTTTTATTACTAGATAGTCCTATTATTTCTCATTTGATTCAAAAATTTGAATCAAAAATGGATAACTCTAGTTTTGTTAGGGTGGATTCAGACTCTATTGATAAGTTGATTCCGCAAGAAGTTACGGTAGATTCTGTTGTGACAGATAAAGAAAAGGATAAATTAAAACCTTTGATTGAAGAAGCTTTACCTAAAGAAGGTTTTACGGTTGTGTTTGAAAATTTACCACCATCTTCTTCGCCATTTTCAATAACTATTTCTGAATTTATGAGAAGAATGAAAGAGATGAGTATGACTGGGGGAGGAGGTATGATGGGTATGCAAAACATGCCAGATTCATATAATTTAGTAATTAACACAAATCATAAACTAATCAGTAAAATATTAAAAACAAAGGGTGTCTCCAAAAAGAAATTGATTCAAAATTCTATTAATTTAGCTTTGTTGTCAAAGAATTTATTAAAAGGAGAGGCTCTAACGAATTATATAAACAATAGCTTTGATAATTTGAAAGCTTAGTATATTACTCAAATATTGGTCCAGATCCAATTAATTCACTTTTTAAGTACCATGCTGCAAATTGTCCAGGGGTAATGCTTTTAACTTTTTTAATAAATTCTATGTATAAATAATCCTTTGTCATGATTAGTCTTCCTGGGATTAATTTTTGTCTATAACGAGTGCGTATTAAAAATTCTTTTTTTTGTCCAGTATTCATTTCTAAATCTTCTCTTATCCAGTGACAAGAATCTTTTTTTATTTTTAATGCTTTTTTGAAAAGGCCTGGATGAGTTTCTCCCATTCCTACATAAATTATATTTTTTTTTACATCTGTTTGGATGACAAATAACGGTTTCTCTTTTCCTCCTATATTTAAACCTTTTCGTTGTCCAATAGTAAAAAAATGAGCTCCATAATGTTCTCCAATAACAGACCCGTCTTTTGGCGAATATTTAAATGTTTCACTTTTCTCTTCTATACTTTTTTTTCTTTTTTTGTAAATAGGGTTTTTCGAACAAATTTCTATAATATTTCCATTTTTTTTCTTCAATTTTTTTGACAGAAATTCTGGTATTTTGACTTTGCCTACGAAACAAAGTCCTTGAGAATCTTTTCTGTCTGCTGTTGCAAGGTTTATTTTTTTTGCAATCTTTCTAATTTCAGTTTTCACTAATCCTCCAATTGGAAAAATTATTTTTTTTAATTGTGATTGATTTAGTTGACACAAAAAATAACTCTGATCTTTTTTTGGATCAGAGCCTTCTAGAAGAGAGTAAATATTTTTTGAATTTACTTTTTTATTTGCGTAGTGACCTGTGGCTACAAAATCTGCATTTAATTTTAATGCATGATTTAAAAAAACATCAAATTTTATTTCTTTATTACATAAAACATCCGGATTGGGAGTTGTTCCTTTGGAATATTCATTATACATGTAATCTACGATTCTTTGTTTGTATTCTTTACTTAAATCAATTACTTGAAAAGGAATTTTTAATTGTTCGGCTACTTCTAGTGCATACGAACTGTCTTCAATCCAAGGGCAAGGTTCTTTTTGTTTGGAATTGCTTTCGTGCCAAATTTTCATAAACACACCTATTACATCAAAGCCTTTTTTTTTCAAAAGATAGGCTGAGACACTTGAGTCAACTCCTCCCGATAATGCAACAATTACTTTTTTTTTCTTCAAAATCAAAAAAAATCCAAAGGATTTTATCTTAATATTTTATAAAAACCTTAACTTTAGATACATGCAAAGCTAATTAAAGATTTATTTCTAATGAAAAATTTATTTCTTCTTTTTACTCTCTTTTTGTTTTTTTCTTGTGAGCCTAATGTGGAATTTACTGCTGGATCTGAAAATAGATTAAGTGGTATAGCTGATTTTGGAGCTTGGTATGCTAATTATAAGTCAGATGAGTATATGCTTGGTGATTGTTTCGACTCTGAGGTTTGTTCAATTAGTAAGTATGATGATGGGGATACAGGAAATGAAAGGTATTATATAGATATTAATTCAATTGATTATTATAATGATCCAAATAATTGTTATTCTAATTGGGATGGAATGCAGCATTCATTGAGGATTATTACTACAACTGATCAAATTGAGGAAACATTTCAAGTTTCAAGTGGAAACTCTGCTTATATAGGTAGTGATGAAAGTCCAATTTTGACTATAATTTATAATATTAAGAGATATAGTGCCGCACAAGGTGATGAAAATATAGAATACATTGGCCATGTGGGTTTTTTGGATGTTGCTGAGCTCAATAATGATGAAGCTTTTATTTCAGGGAGTTTTTATGGTACTGTATACAGAGAAAATGAGTTTGGAGGTATTGATTCAGTGATGATAAAAAATGTTGTTTTTAATAAAATTAATGTTTACAATCAATAGTTTGATTTATTGATCATGTTATTTTGAGATAAATTTCCTTTTGAGGTATTTATTAATGTAATTTTCCCGTTTTCATCTAAATTCGAATTAATTTCAAATTCTTTTATTTTTTTCTTATCTATCAAGTTTATTGCTGTTGTGTTGGGTGAAATTTTTCCTAAATTTTTTGCATAAAAAATTAATTCATTTGACTCTCCTTCTTCTAATTTTAAGAAGATTTGTTTTTTTGCTCTAACTAATCCATAATTTTTTAAAATCCATTCACCATTGAAATTCAACGAAACTGTATCTCCATCTACTTGAGCGTTATCCCAAATTTCTAAAATAATATATCTAGAATTAGTTATAAATTCTTTTTTGTCAGCTACTTTCCTCTTCTGTACTGATATTGGAAAAAATCTATGTTTTTTTATTTCCATTAGTCTGTGCCTTCTTTCTTCCCCTGAACTAACTAAATATGTTTTGTTTAAGCTTGAAAGAAATGTATTGGCTATTACAAAGTCCGTTTTATAGTTTTCAGAAAAATCAATTTCATTTAGATTTATTAAAAATGGACGATCTTTATAGTATCCTGAAATAATGATATCACAATGCTTATTAATAGATAGCCTGTTATGTAAGTTAGTTGCATTAATTTCTAATAGATGGCTGTCATCTTTTTCTCTCCAAAAATTGATATCTCCATTTTCACTCCATAATACTAAAGTGTCCTGTGAATGAATTTGAACTTTTGAAAAAATATTTTTACTTGGATGAAAGACTTCCCATTCAATTTCTCCAGAGATATAATTTCTCATTTTTAAAGATTTTTCATCACAGGTAATAATATTTTTTTTATCATATGATAAAATAGCATCTAGAAACGTATTCTTTTGAGAGAGTTTATGGTATAGTTTTTTGTATCTGAATTTTTTTTCTATTATTTCTCCATTTTCTGTGAAAATTAAATATCCATTTTCTTTTTTATTAAATAGTGCTATTTTTGGAATGTCTTTTATTTTTACAGAGTCAATCAGTTTTCCAGAGTTAAAGTCCCAAACTTTTACAGATGAATCATTTGAACATGTTGTAAACCTTTTTCCATTTTCAGAAAATTTAATGCTATTTATAGGTAGTTGATGAGCTTTAATGGTTTTTATTAATGTTTGGTATTTTAAATCCCAAAGATTTATATTTCCCTGATAATCTCCGCTTAAAATAATTCTATTATTTGGTGTAAATGAAATAATTTCAGAATCTTCTTGATATCCAATAAATGACTCTATTAATTCAATGCTTTGAGAAAAAGTATTGAACGATAAGAGAAAAAACATGAATAAAAATTTATACATCATTCTTTTTTTGTACTATATTCTGTAAATTTAATGATTATTTAGACTTTGTAAAAGGTTGGTTTTCTTTTTTTAGAATTCATTTTTGGAATGGTATTTGTATACTATATGTTAACCAAAATTAATATATGAGTTATTTTTACAAAATAATTGTATTTTTTATTCTTTTTTCAACTACTCTTTTTTCACAAAAAAGAGTAGTTCCTGAAAATAAAGAGGTTTGTTCTTCAAGAAATTCTTCTCTGCTTCAAGTTGATGTAATCCCATTAGATTTAATGGAATCTTTTATAGAAGAGAATTTATTTGGTTTTTGTGTAGATGTTTATGATTTAAATATTATTGGATCTGCTGGGGCTATTGGTGGATTTTCATATTATGGAGAGGATTTTGGAATAACACAGGGTGTTATTCTTTCCACAGGTAAAGTGGAAAATGCTGTAGGTCCAAATAATAGTACTTGTGTCAGTAGTAGTCATGGTTCTTCGGGAGACTTTATTTTAAACACCCTTAATGCAGATTTATTAACTTTTGATGCCTGTGTGATTGAATTTGATTTTATTGCTGCTTCAGATAATTTACTAGCTTGTGAATTTATTTTTGCTTCTGAGGAATATCCTGAATATGTTGATTCTTGGTTTAATGATATTTTTGGTTTTTTTATTTCTGAGCCCTATGAAACTGAAATAGGCAACTTAGATCCAGATATTAGTTCAGAGCCTCAAAATCTTGCTTTTTTACCTAATTCAGACATTGCTATTTCTATTAATAATATTAATGAAAATATAAACTCAAATTTTTATATAGATAATGTGGATGGTGAAAACATTCAATATGATGGGTTTACTATTCCGATTAGTTTAGAAAAAGAAATTAAACAAGGAGTTGTTTATAGATTAAGAATAGCTATTGCAGATGGTTCCGATGATCAATATGACTCAGCACTGTTTTTAAAGTCAAATAGTTTTGAATCTGGGGTGAATGCTGATATAGGTAATATTTACCAAAATGGATTACAGGTAAGTTTTGAAAATAACTCTATTGGCTCACAGTTTTTTTGGGATTTTGGAGACGGATTTTCTTCAAATTTAGAAAACCCCACACATGAATATGATTTGCCAGGAACTTATGTTGTTACTCTTAATGTATTAGATGAATCAAATTGTGGTGTTTCACAAATTACAGAAATCATTACAGTCAATAATATTGAACAGATTTCTGTTTTAGAGAATAGAAATTATAATATAGTCACTTATTTTAAGTCTGAATTAGAATCAATAATTATAAATGGGTTAGATTTAAATAGTATTTATTACGTAAATATTTATAACACTATTGGAAAAAAAGAATTATCTAATTTGAAAGTTGAATTAAACGCAAATACAATTAACACATCTCAGTTATCTTCAGGGCCTTATTTTATTGAGTTAAAAAATGAAAATTTTGAAGATGTTTTTTTGAAAAAAATACTGATATATTAAATATATTTGCCTAAATTTTTTTTTAATGAAAGACATATTATCAAATATTTTAGTATTTATTTTTTTCTTTACAATTGGACATTCTCAGGGTCTAGATATATTGCCAAAGAATTTTTTAGAGAATGAAAAAGCTAAAATGAGTCAATATTTAGAAGCATTCAAGATTCAATCTAATTTAGATATTTTTACAACTCCGCCAGATTTTCCTGTAAGAACTATGGCAGAATGGGAAGAGATACAAGCGTTGACTATTGCTTGGGAAGGTTTTGAACCTATATTAACTGAAATAGTGAGGAATTCTGTGGATGAATGTAAAGTTATTATTGCTTGTGATAATCCTTCACAAGTAAGTTCTTATTTATTATCTAATAATGTAAATACAGATAATGTTGAATATCTTGATGTAAATACAAATAGTATTTGGATGCGAGATTATGGTCAAAACACTGTGTATAAAAATGATGTTGATTCTATTTATTTGGTAGATTGGATTTATAATAGACCAAGGCCTTATGATGATGTTTTCCCTGAGGTTCTTTCAGATTTTCTAGGTATTAATTTATACCAAACTTCTGAATCACCTTATGAATTTGTTGCTACTGGAGGAAATTTCATGAGTGATGGTTTTGGTACTGCTTTTTCTTCAAATTTAATACTTGATGAAAATGATGGATCTGGCCCATATGGAGGTGTAGATTACCCAAATCATACAGAGGAAGATATTGATAATATAATGAATGATTTTATGGGTATAACTAATTATATTAAAATGGAAGAACTTCCTTTTGATGCTATTCATCATATTGATATGCATATGAAGTTATTAAATGAAGAAACATTATTGGTTGCAGAATATCCAGACGGTATTTCAGATGGCCCTCAAATAGAGGAGAATTTACAATATATTCTAGATAATTTTACAACTAAGTATGGGACTCCATTTAAGGTAATAAGAATTCCGAGTCCCCCTAGTAATAGTGGTGCTTATCCAGGATCTCAACCAGGAAATCAAACAGATGGATATTATAGAACATATACTAATTCAGTTTTTGTCAATAAAACAGTATTGCTTCCTTTTTATAGAGAAGAATATGACACAATAGCTCAAAGAATTTACGAAGAAGCATTGCCGGGCTATAATATTGTAGGTATTGATTGTGATAATTCAGGAAATAATATTATTTCTTTAAGTGGGGCTATTCATTGTATAACGCATTCTGTAGGTGTTAATGACCCTTTACTTATTTCATATAAACAAATAGAAGATGTATGCGCTGATGAGAATCCATATGTTCAATTTGAG
>CACAKI010000014.1 GCA_902533035.1 uncultured Bacteroidota bacterium
CTTATTAAAAATATATGTCACAAAAAATTTTAATTGTAGATGATGAAAAAGATATTCTGGAATTTCTAGGATATAACCTTAGGCATGAAGGATACGAAGTTTTTGAATGTAGAAGTGGTGAAGAGGCAATTAAATTAACAGAAAAAAATACACCAGACTTAATAATTTTAGATATTATGATGGGGGGCATCAATGGGGTGGAAACTTGCAAAGTGCTTCGAAAAAAAGAAAATCTAAAAGACACAATAATAGTTTTTTTAACAGCTCGTAATGAAGATTTTTCTGAAATAGCAGGTTTTGAAGCTGGTGCGGATGATTATATATATAAACCAATTAAACCAAAAGTTTTTTTAAGTAGAATCAAAGGGCTTTTAAGGCGCATTACTAAACAAAAAATTCAAAAATTCGATAATATAGAAATTAATCTAGAAGCTATGGAGCTTATTGTGGATGGAAAGACACAAAAAATTAGAAAAAAAGAATTTTTATTATTAAAACTTTTAACATCAAAACCAGGAAAAGTTTTCAGGAGAGAAGAAATATTAAACTCTGTTTGGGGCACAGATGTTGTTGTTGGTAACAGAACAATAGATGTTCATATTAAAAAATTAAGAGAAAAAATATCTTCTGATAAAATAAGAACGATTAAAGGTTTTGGATATAAATTTGATTTTTAATAAATGAAGAATTTAAAGAAGAAGAAAAAAAAAATATACATACTCAAGCAAATAAAGCAACAAGAAATTAAAGCTTTAAAACGTGCTGCTAAATATAGAAGAGAGTTTTTAGGGAATGTTTCACATGAATTAAAAACACCAATTTTTAATATTCAAGGATATGTTCACACATTATTGGATGGCGCCCTGAACGATGATAGTGTAAATAAAAAATATTTAGAAAGAACTAGTAAGAGTATAGAAAGATTAATAGCTATTATTGATGATTTAGATGCTTTAGCTAGATTAGAATCAGATGAGTTGAAATTAGACAAAACAAGTTGGGATATTTTAGAATTAATTAAAGAAGTTTTTGAATCTTTTGAGGTTAAAAGTATTAAAAAAGATATAAAATTAATGTTGCCAAAAAATAAAACACCAATTATGGTTTTTGCTGATAGAAATCAAATTAGTCAAGTATTATATAATTTTATTTCTAATGGTATAAAGTATGGAAAAAAATCGGGATATGTAAAATGTGTAATAGAAAATAAAGAAGGGCAAGTTTCAGTCACTATTCAGGATAATGGAATAGGAATAGATGAAAAAAATATTCCAAGATTATTCGAGAGATTTTATAGAGTTGATAAAGGAAGGTCTAGAGAAGAAGGTGGAACAGGTCTTGGATTAGCTATAGTGAAGCATATCTTAGAAACTCACGGAGAAGAAGTAAATGTAGTTAGTAAACAAAACACAGGAACAAAATTTATTTTTTCTATTAAAAAACCTTAATGATTATGAATAGAAGAGATTTTTTAAATTTTTTAGGTAAAGGCGTGGTACTTGGAGCTATTACTCCATTACTAACAAAAGCTAAAACGATTCAATACATCAATCAATCTAAAATTCAAGGCATACCTCCATCTAGTCAAGATGAAGTGGTACTTGCTGATAATCTTAAATATCAAATTTTAATCTCTTGGAAGGATAAGATTAATAAGAAAGAGACTTTTGGTTTTAATAATGATTATATAGCATTTATGCCTGGAAAAAAATCTAATGAGGGTTTTTTATGGGTTAATCATGAGTATATTCATCCATTCTTTTTTTCTGCGAAGCCAAATGATCAAAAAAATATTGATGATGTAAAAGAAGAAATGAGAAATGTGGGGGGTAGTTTTTTTCGAATTTATAAAAACTTCAAAACTTGGAAAATAGATTTAAATAACCACTTTAATCATAGGGTTAATGCTTTAGATAAAATAGATTTTTCTAATAAAACAAAAATCCAAGGTTCTTCAACAGCAATAGGAACTTTAGCTAATTGTTCAGGCGGAGTAACTCCTTGGAGAAGCATTTTAACATGTGAAGAGAATTACGATATGTTTTATGGTGAGCGAAATTTGTCTGATGGGTCAATTTACAAAACGGCATATGATGTAGGTTGGACAAGATTTTTTCCATTTCCTCCAGAGCATTATGGATGGGTAGTGGAAATTAATCCTTTTTCTGGCAAAAAACAAAAATTAGTTTCTTTGGGAAGATGTGCTCATGAATGTGCAATGGTAAAAGTTTTAAAAGATGGTCGATTAGTAGTTTATACTGGAGATGATATAGATAATGGTTGTTTGTATAAATTTGTTTCTAGCTCAAAAGGGGATTTAATAAATGGAAAATTATATGTGGCTTCAATAGAAGAAAAAAAATGGATAGAAGTTGATTTTAAAAAACATAAAATTTTACAAAAGAAATTTAAAAATCAAATAGAGGTCTTAACATATCTTAGAGAGTCTTCTAAATTAATAGGAGGAACAGAGTTAGATAGACCTGAAGATATAAAGATAGATCCATTTAATGATAATGTAATAGTGGCATTGACAAATAATTACTCGAAAAGAAATATGCATGGGAGTCTTTTGAAAATTATAGAAAAAGATGGTAAACATGATGCAATAGACTTTGATTATGAAACACTTGTTAGTGGTGGAGAGTCTACAGGTTTTTCTTGTCCAGATAATTTATTATTTGACAAGGCAGGTAATTTATGGTTTACATCTGATATTTCGGGAAGTAAAATGAATAAATCCCCAGCATACATACCATTTAAAAACAATGGTTTATTTGTTTTAATTAGAAATGGTATTCAATCTGGAGAAATTATACAAGTTGCATCTGCTCCTATTGATGCAGAATTTACAGGTCCGTGTTTTTCTCCTGACGGAAAGACACTATTTTTAAGTGTTCAACATCCAGGCGAAAGAAGTCAAAGTCAAAATAATTTAACTAGCCTTTGGCCTAAACAAAAAAATGGCCCAAAATCTTCCGTTATCACTATTGAAGGAAAATTAATTGATGAACTAATTAATTTATAATCTCTTTTAATTAAATTTACGTGTAATTAATATTTTCTTCACATAGTTGGGTTTTCTAGATAATTTTATTTCAGATTTTGAACCTATTTCATTACAAGAAATGGACACAGTGGCGTTAATGAAAAGAATAGATACAAAGTTTATTTTTAATAGAAATATCCTAGAAAAAATATTTCCATTATTTTTAGATCAGTATAAACTATTATATGTTAATGGTGTAGTCAAATCAAAATACACATCGTTATATTTTGATACAGATGATTTTAAATTTTTTTTAAATCATCATAATGGAAGATTAGATAGGTCAAAAGTTCGTTTTAGAGAGTATGTTGATTCTGAAGTTTGTTTTTTAGAAGTGAAAAGAAAAAATCCAAAAGGAAAAACTATCAAAAAGCGCATAAAAGTAGAAAAATCATCCAAAACATTAAATCATGCTCAAAAAGAATTTGTTCATAATAGATTAAAAAGAGATTATGAGTTACAATATTGCCATAAAAATTTTTTTCATAGAATAACAATGGTAAATAAATTTGCAAAAGAACGCATTACTATTGATTTTGATTTAGAGTTTCAAAATGATAAAGAAACTATTCGAAATCAAACAAAAAATATTGTTATAGCAGAACTTAAACAGGAAAAATTAAATAGAACGTCATTTTTTTATAAATTAATGAAAGAAAATGGAATTCGTCCTTCAGGTATGAGTAAATATTGTATAGGTACATCATTATTAAATGAAGATTTAAAAGCGAATAGATTTAAAAAAAATTTTCGCATTTTAGAGAAAAATAATAACTAATAATTTTTGATTATGGAATTTTTGGGAATAGATCTTTTTGATCAGAAAGATTTTATAAAATTAATAACACGAGCTACTTTTAATTTTTTAGTTGTAGGGGGGATTGTTTTAGGTTTATATTATCCTTCAAATAAAAATAAGAATTATGTTTTTACTTATCTATTAATTGCGGTAGTTGTATTTTTTCTTTGTTTTCTTTTAGAGAATGTTAAACTAGAGTTGAGTTTTGCTTTAGGGCTTTTTGCAATTTTCGGAATTATTAGGTATCGGACAGAAACAATACCAATTAAGGAAATGACCTATTTATTTGTTGTGGTTGGCTTATCTGTTATTAATGCTTTAGCTAATAAAAAAATAAGTTATTCAGAGTTGCTATTTGCTAACCTTGCTGTTGTTGGACTAAGTTATTTTTTTGAAAGGATATGGTTGTTAAAAAGTACTTTAAAATCTAAAACGGTATTATATGAAAAAATTGATATGATAACTGATGAAAAACGAGACGAGTTAATAAAGGATTTAGAATTACGAACAGGAATTAAAATAGAGAAAATAGAAATAGAAAACATTGATTTATTAAGAGATACTGCAAAAATAAAAATATATTATATTGAATAAATTATTTTTATATTTTTCGTTTTTTTTTGTGATATTTTCTTATTCGCAAAATGATGAATTAGAATTCTGGGGAAAGATGAATTTTAAAGAAAAAATAACTAAAAATTTTACTTTTTCTTTAGAGCCCGGCTCGAGATACAATTTGGATAATTTTTTCTTTACTAAACAATTTTTAGACCTTTCTTTTTCTCGTTTAATTTACAAGGGAAATATAGGAGTTTTAACATCTGAAATTGGAGGTAGATTAACAAAACTACCTAATCAAAAAAGTTTGGCAAAAAGACAATATTTCACGTTAAATTATTCAAAAAAAATAAAACAAATAACATTTTCTTGGCGCTCAAGGTTGTTTTTTGAACAAAATATCACAGATGATAAAAAAAAATATTTGAGGAATAAAGTTACGTTTCAATATTCTGATTTTGATTTTATTAGACCATTTTTTGATTTAGAATATTTATACGGATTAAATTCAAAAAACACTGATAAATTTCGATATAGCATTGGAAATTCTTTTAAAATATCAAAAAAACGAACTATCAAATTATTTTATAGAATGCAATATACGTTGGAATCAAATGTAACAAAAAAGAGAATTTTTGGTATATACTTAATTCAAAAACTCTAAATCATTCTTATATTTACTTTCAAGAATTTAAACCTATTTAAGCTATGAACTATATTTTACTATTTTTCTTATTTATCTTTTCTTTTTCTGCTAATTCACAAATTTTATTTTCTGAGTATGCAGAAGGAACGTCTTATAATAAATATTTAGAAATATATAATCATTCTGATGATGTTGTTAATTTGTCTAATTATGCTTTTCCAAGTTGTTCCAATGGATGTGATGCTGATGGTGAGTGGGATTATATGAATTATTTTCCAGATGGAGCAATAATTAATCCAGGTGATGTTTATGTTATTGCGCATCCAAATGCTATTAATCCAAGCAGTCAATATTATACAGAAGAAATAGCTATACATAGTGATCATGAATTTACTTATTTGAGTAATGGTAATGATGTGTTTGCATTAATTAATATTAATACTCAGCAAGTTTTAGATGTTATTGGTGCAGTTGGTCCTGATCCCGGAGATGGTTGGGATGTTGCAGGTGTAGTTAATGCAACAAAAGATCATACTCTATTAAGAAAAAGTAGTATTTCTATTGGAAATGGCGGTGAATGGGTTAATTCAGCTGGAACTGATATTGATGATTCTGAATGGATTGTATTAGATAATGAAGTTTGGGATAATTTAGGTTTTCATGAATGTGATGCTTGTGGTGTTATAATTATTTATGGTTGTACAGATATGACAGCACTCAATTATAATCCAGATGCTACAATTGATGATGGTTCTTGTGAATATTCTTTAGTAGAAGGTTGTGTAGATTCTACGGCTTGCAATTATGATGCATTGGCAAATAATGGGTTTTTCAGTTATTCAAATACTGATTCAAATATGACTATTGCTTTGGAGTTTTCAGTGGGTAATATAGCCGGGTTAGAAATAGGAGATATAGTAGGAGTTTTTTATACTAATAATGTAGGAGATTTAATTTGTGGAGGAACAGCACAGTGGAATAATGAATCTTTAGCTATTGCAGCATGGGGAACAGAGGCAGGGTTAGATAATGGATTTGATATAGGTGAATCTTTTGTATTTATAATACAAAAGTCTAATGGGCAAATGTTTTTAACAAATTCTTCTATGAATACTTCCCCCCCATTTTCTGGCACATATACAACAAATGGATTTGGTCAAATTACAGATTTAATAATTACCGATATTTTACTGGATGAAGAGAATTGTGAATATCCACAAGAATATTATGATTGCGAAGGAAATTGTTTAAATGATTCAGATGGAGATGGAATTTGTGATGAATTTGAATTGTCTTTAAGCAATGAATATAAAACTTCATCTAAATGTATTAAAACTATTGATTTAATGGGGAAAAATTTACCAGAAACAAAAAGCTATAATCAAATAGTTTTTAAAATTTTTGATGATGGTACAGTAAAAAAACTAATACAAATAAAATAATTATCATATGAAAATAGGCGTTAAATTTTCAATTATTCTTATTGCTATAATTTGTTTTTCTTGTGTTAATGAAAAAAAAACAAATCAAAAAGTAGAGTTAATTAGTGAAGTAGAAAATAGCAATTGTGTATTTTCTTGTGATTTAAAAAACACTCAAGTTATATGGAGTGGGTATAAAACTACAGATAAAATAAAAGTCACGGGTCAATTTAATAGATTTAAGTCTTCTAAAATTCAAAAAAACAATCAATATCAGTCTATTCAAAATTTAATTGAAGGTTTAGATTTTACTATTGATGTTGGAAGTTCATTTTCAGGCGATGAAATTAGAGATAACAATTTAAAGCATTTCTTTTTTAATTTATTTGCAAAGGATTTAGTTATAAATGGAAAATTTGGAAAATTAGAGAAAGATTCAGTAAATGTGCAATTAACATTATTTGGTCAGGAAAGAAGATTTAAATTAAATGCATATTATGAAAATGATATTATTCATATACAGGGTCATGTAAATATAATAGATCAATTAGGTGCTACAAAAGCTTTTGAAAGCATAAGTCAAAAATGTTTTGATTTACATAAAGGGCCAGATGGAATACCTAAAACCTGGCAGGATGTAGAGATTTATATTAAAGCTCCTATTACAAAAGTGTGTAATTAAATCATTGTATTACATCCTCTAATCGCGGAGTTTTTTAATCGTCCTAAAACTTGAAATTTATTTTTATTTTTTCTTCCGAAATCTTCAGTAGCCAAAAAAGCGCAACTATGTATATTTGATAAGTCAATTATGTTAATTCCTCCACTAGATTGATTGTTTATTTTTAATGGATTGTGCTTATCTCTAATAAAAATCTTTTTCCACGGAGGAGTTTCAAATTCTCCATTTTTTAATGAATATGATTGTGATAAAAGCTCTGTCATACCGTATTCTGACTGAATAGATTGAATGTGAAATTTAGCTTTTAATATTTTATAAAGCTTTTCTCTAATCATTTCTTGTCTTGTATTTTTCATTCCTCCAGTTTCGATGACTTGACCTCCTTTTAAGCTAATATTATTTCGTGTAGCAAAATCTAGAATAGCAAATGACAATCCAATTAGAATAAATGGTTCGTTTTTTTTTTGGGATTCTTTTATGTCATTTATCAATTTCTTATCATTATTTAAATAAAATCCGCTGTGTGATTTTTTTGTTTTTCTAACAAAAAAATCACACATATAAACAAGTGAGGAGTTTGGTGCTTTGCTTTTTTTTGGCGTGAGACAGAAAAAACGATAATTAGTTATTTTTCCAAAAAATTTTTCAAAGCAGAGAGAGATGATTTTTTCGTATAATTTCAATGAATGAATATAGTGTTTGCTTTTTTCTTCAGAAGTAGTTCCACTGCTTAAAAAAAAATGTTCTATTTGGGTATTTTCACATAAAACCTTTTCTGTTTTAAAGAATTCAATGGGCATAAATGGTATTTGTTCGACATGTTTAACTTCCGATGCTTTACAGCTTATTAACTTACAATATTGTCTATATAACATATTGTGAGTTATTTGATAATTAAATAGTTGAATTGCTAATTTTTCAAAATCAACTTGGTTGTAGATTTGAAATATTTTTTTTTGAAAATTAAATAAGTCCATTCCTTTAATTTAATAAAAATTGATATATTATTTAGCTAAATAAATATTTAGCTAAATAATAATACTTATGAAAAAAATACTTGTCTTATGTACAGGTAATTCTTGTAGAAGCCAGATGGTAGAGGGATTTTTAAATTATATGGGTTGTGATGTTAAAAGTGGGGGTGTTGAAAGTCATGGGATTAATCCTTATGCAGTAAAAGTTATGCAAGAATTTGATATAGATATCTCAAGAAATAAATCTAAAGAAGTAAATATGTTTAATTTAGGTGAATTTGATATATTAATTACTGTTTGTGATCACGCGAAAGAGACTTGTCTTAATGTTATATCGATAAAAAAAAAGATACATAAATCTTTTATAGATCCAACTAAATTTATTGGTTCAGAGAATGAAAAATTACAGCTTTTTAGGAAGGTCAGAGATGAAATAAATATATTTTGCAACCAAATTTTTAATGAATATTATGGCTAAAAATAAATTACAAAAATTTAAAGAGTTAAATACTTTTTTGAATACTATTCAGCCTGAAAAAATAATTTTACGAAATGATGAATTTAAGATTAAAGGAAATTGGCATAAAGAATTTCAGAATAAGAATCCCATTGTTTTAGAATTGGGTTGCGGGAAAGGAGAGTACACTATACAGTTAGCTCAAAAGTTTCCTCAGATTAATTATATAGGTATTGATATAAAAGGATCAAGAATATGGAAAGGTGCAAAATTCGCAAATGATAATCAGATGAAAAATGTTAGATTTTTAAGAACCCAAATTGAATTTTTACCTTTTTGTTTTTCGGAAAATGAGATATCAGAGATATGGATTACCTTTCCTGATCCTCAAATTAAATATAGAAGAAGAAAAAAAAGATTAACAAGTATAAACATGCTTAATAATTATAAAAACATTCTTACAAAAGGATCATTATTACATTTAAAAACAGATAGTCAATTTTTGCATGGATATACTTTAGGGGTTTTAGAAAAATTAAAAAGTAATATTATTTTAACATCTCATGATATATACAACTCTGATTTAATTAAAACGAATGACGTTTTGGGTATTAAAACATTTTATGAGCAAAAATTTTTAAAAAATAACCAACCAATAACTTATATTTGCTTTCAGATAAATTAACATGTCAATTACAAAGAAAGAAATTTTAGATTTATTAGGGTCAATACAGATTCCTTCAGATAACAAAACATTAATTCACAGTGATGTTTTAAAAGATGTGTCTATTAATGGTTCTGTAGTTGAGCTGAAGTTGTCAATAAAAAATCCAACTTTGCAATTTAGAAAAAAGATAGAGTTACAAGTTACTCAGGCTATTCAAAAAACATCTTCCAAAAACACAGTGAAGATAGATTTTGTAATTCAAGAAAAACAGGTTTCAGGTAATCAAAAACCCCATCAAGCTATGAATGGGATTAAAAATATCATCGCTATTGCTTCTGGAAAAGGTGGAGTTGGAAAATCTACTGTTTCAAGTAATTTGGCAACTGCATTATCGATAATTGGAAAAAAAGTAGGACTTATTGATGCAGATATTTATGGTCCTTCGATGCCACTTATGTTTGATGTAGAAAAAGAAAAGCCAGTTGTTTCCAATATTAATGGTAAATCTTTGATAGAGCCAATTGTTTCTTATGGTGTGAAAATTTTATCAATTGGGTTTTTTTCTAATCCTTCTGATGCAATAGTTTGGAGGGGCCCTATGGCTAGTAAGGCTCTTAATCAAATGATTCATCAAGCAAATTGGGGAGATTTGGATTATTTGATTATTGATCTACCGCCCGGGACAGGTGATATTCATTTAACATTAGTACAATCAATTCCTTTGACGGGTGCGATTATTGTTACAACACCTCAACCTATTTCATTAATTGATGCTAAAAAAGCTGCAGCGATGTTTAATATGAAAAATATAAATGTTCCAATTATAGGTATGGTTGAAAATATGTCTTGGTTTTCCCCAGAGGATAATCCAAAGAAAAAATATTATATATTTGGAAAGGATGGTGGTAAAAATTTAAGTAAAGATCTTAACATTCCATTGTTATACAGGTTTCCTTTATTAGAAAGTGTTAGGGAATCATCTGATGTAGGGAGGCCCGCCACTCTTCAAAAAAACAAGAATGCAGAAATGTTTTTAAAATTTGCTGAAAAAGTCACAGAAAAAACTAATGAAAGGAATAAAAATATATCTAAAACAAAAAGGGTAAAAATAACACACACAAAAGGGTGTTCTTAAAAAAATACGTATGAGTGAATTAAATTTATTTGAAAGGATTAATAAAGGGTTGGCAGAAATCAGGCCATTTTTAAATCAAGATGGAGGAGATGTAACATTTATTAAAGTTACTGCAAATTTTGATTTGGTTTTAAAATTAGAGGGAGCTTGTAGAACTTGTGAAGTCAATCAAATGACATTAAAAAATGGGATAGAGGAAGCTATTAAAAAATATGCTCCAGAAATTAAATCTATTCAATCTATATGATAAAAACAGATATAATAATTATAGGAGCAGGGCCGTGTGGATTGTTTTCTGTTTTTGAAGCCGGATTGTTAAAAATGAGATGTCATTTAATTGATTCATTACCAGTCCCTGGTGGTCAATGTGCAGAAATTTACCCAAAAAAACCAATTTATGATATACCAGCTTTTCCAGAAATTTTAGCAGAAGATTTAGTAAAAAATTTAATGCAACAAATAAAACCATTTAAACCTGGGTTCACTCTTGGTGAAAGAGCGGAGTATTTAGAAAGAAAAGAGAACAAGAACTATGTTGTTACTACTAATAAAGGAACTAAACATGAAGCTCCAGTTGTGGTGATTGCTGGAGGATTAGGGTGTTTTGAACCTAGAAAACCACATCTTGAAAATATAGAAAATTTTGAAGGGAAAGGAATAGAGTATATTATTAAGGACCCGGATATTTATAAAAATAAAAAAATTGTTATTTCAGGAGGTGGGGATTCTGCATTAGATTGGGCAATTTATTTTTCAAAAACAGCTAGTGAAATATCATTGGTGCATAGAAGGAGCTCATTTAGAGGGCATTTAGATTCTGTAGAAGTAATAAATAATTTATCTAAAGAAGGAAAGGTTAATTTAATTACAGACTCAGAAGTTTATAATATAGTAGGAGAAGGTAAATTACAAGAAATTTTCATCAAAAATAAAAAAGATCAAAAAATGTGTATCAAAACTGATTTTTGGTTTCCTTTATTTGGTTTGGTTCCAAAATTAGGTCCTATAAAAAATTGGGGTTTAAATTTAGAAAAAAATGCAATTATAGTAAATAGCTTAGATTACAGTACAAATATGGAGGGGGTTTATGCAATAGGAGATGTTAATACATATGCAGGAAAATTAAAATTAATTTTATGTGGATTTCATGAAGGTGCATTAATGGCTCAATCAGCGTTTAAATATATTTTTCCTGATCAGAAATCTTCATTCAAATATACAACTGTGTTGGGTGGGATAAAAGGTTTTTAAAATGAAAGAAATTACAATTAATGTTATAGATGAACAAGGTGAAGCTCATAAATTAAAAACTCCAATAGAAATGGGGTTGAATTTGATGGATGTTTTAAGGTCTCATGATTTAGTTGAAGGAGCTTGTGGTGGCATGGCACTTTGCGCTACTTGTCATTGCTATATTGAGTCAAGTCATAAACTTTCTGATCAAAAAGATGATGAGCTTGCAATGCTAGATCAGTTATTTTCAATAGATGAAAATAAGAGTAGACTAGCTTGTCAAATACCAATTACAGAACTGATTGATAATATTACAGTGAAAATAGCACCTGTAGATTAATTTATTTCATTTTCTCTGGAATAATACAAACAGGAATAGGGTTCATTTTGTGTTTGTTCTTTTTATGATGTTTCTGATAGATGCTGATAATATTTTTTTCTATTACTGTCAAATCAGATTTTTCTAGATTATGCATAGCCCATTCAATTTCATTATATGTGGCACCAATTTGCTCTGTGTCACTTCTTCCATCATTCCATAGTCCGTCTGTTGGTTCTGCGTTTTGAATATCTTTAATTATTTTTAATTCTTTAGCTAATAAAAAAATTTCGGATTTTAACAAATCACCGATTGGGCTTATGTCTACTCCCCCATCACCATATTTTGTAAAAAACCCTATCCCAAAATCTTCTATTTTATTACCAGTTCCCACTACGACGCCATTCATTGCAGTAGCAATTTGATATAATGTTGTCATTCTTAATCTTGCTCTTGAATTAGCAAAACCCAGATCATTTTTTAAATTTTCAGGAATCGTTTTTTCGAATAAGTCAAAAAGATTACTCAAGTTAATATCAAAATGTTCAATATTTAAATGATTACTTTTTAACCATTTAATATGTTTGTTGGCAAGTTCAAGTTGTAGTTTGTTTTGATGTATAGGCATTGATACAACAATAGTTTTAATTTTTGTTTTAGCACATAATGTAGACATTAATGCGGAGTCAATTCCTCCAGAAACCCCAATAACTAAACATGGGGTTTTATTATCAGAACAATAATTTTCGATCCAATTAATTATATGTTGTATGACTAGTTTTGAGTTCATTATTAAAACAAAAAGCCTAAACTTAATCCAAATTGATTCAAAACAAAAGTGTCGTAAGAATAATTGCTTGTCTCTTGCCAACTATGTGTTATGCCATTTTTAATAAATAGTTCAGCATAAACACTAGACTCTTGTTTCAAAGAATATTCTGCTCCTATAGACACATTTAACATTAACATTAAGTTTTTCGCCTCTCCAAAATTAATATTTGATTCATGTTGCAAATTAGGCTCCACGCTGTCTCGTATCTTGATTCCTAATGAAGGTCCTGTTTTCGCAAAATAGGTAAAATAACCAAATGGTCTAGATTTCATTTTTACTTGAATAGGTAGCGTTAGATAGTGAGATTGATAATTTCGATTATCGATCTCACCTCCTTTTTTTGAGATTTCAAATCCAGATTCTAAAGAATGATTTTCAGTAAATGAATATTCAATAATATAACCATAGTTAAAACCCATATTTTTATTTTCTTCTGCATCATTATTAGTATTAATGGAATTCAAAGCTGGAGCTATATATAGTCCCATTTTTAAAGTTTGAGCAGGTGTTATTTGGGTATAAAACAACAACACCGATATAAAAAATATTCTTTTCATAGTAGTATAAAAATTTAAGTTATAAATTTAATATTTAGAACAAATAAAATTAAAAAAATATATACATATAAATGTACTTCATTTCAAATAAATGGGGTTCGATTGGTTTTTTAAAATACCTAAAATATGAAAAGAAGGATTAGCAACTTAATAGTAATAAAAAGCAAGGAGAGATTGGCTCTTGCTAGTTTAATTGTTGTTATAATATTATTTGGCGGGTGTTTTAATAAAAACCAGAGTAAATTACAAAACGAAAAATCTAAAAATAATCGTTTAGTAAAAAAATGTTACAAGGAAAAGTCTGTTTTTCGATCAGAGATCAGTTTGTTTCAAATAAAAAATAACAACCCAGATTCCATTTTAAAAACTTTAAATAAAGATTATCCATATTTTTTTCAAGATACTTTATTTGACTTTTTTAAAGATATAATGAAAGACCCCAATTATAATATTATTTTTGATTCAGTTTATACTCATTTTAATGACAAGCTTTCTTTTGCTCCGATTATTAATAATGGATTTTGCGTTTTAAGTAATTATTTTGGAACATCTCAGCCAAATATTATTACTATGATAGATGATGATATTATTGATACATTTTCACCTCCTTTTAATCCAATTGCGTATAATAAAAAAGAAAATATAGTATTAATTCAACTTCAATGGTTTTTAGGTCAAGATCATGTTTTTTATACTCACAGAAGACAGCCCATTCCAGATTATTTAACAGAAAGATATGAAAGCAAATATATCCCTTCAATGGTTTTTCATTCTATGTCTCAATCCTATATTATAAATAATAATAAAGACGCTCAACTATTAACTGCCATGATTAATGAAGCAAAACCATATTTTTTTATAGAAATGATATTGCCAAATTTAGAAGATCATTTGATTTTTGGATCTTCTCAAGTTGATATTGATTTTTTTAATTCAAATGTGGGTTCTATGTGGAAATATATTTTACAAAATCAATTTCTTTTTTCTAGCCAGTCTATTCTCAAACAACATTTTATCCTTCCTGCTAAGACGACACAATTAGGAACTCCAGGGAGATTTGGAATATGGATCGGTTGGCAAATATTAAGATCTTATTTTAATAATAATGATGTAACGATTAAAGAAATTCTAGAATCAAAAGATTATCTAGAAATTTTAAATAACTCTAATTATAAGCCATAAAACATGAAAAAAAATGATAGAAAAGCAACAATAAATATTGAGGTGCAGTTAAATGAAAATAATATTCCAGAATTAATATCATGGGTTGCCACAGATGAGAAAAATGATAAAAAAAATGCGGAATCATTTTTTTTATCATTTTGGGACACGAAAACAAAGAACTCTTTTAATATTGATTTATGGACTAAAAATATGACAATGGAAGAGATGAATTTCTTTGTTTTTCAAAATCTTTTAAAAATGTCAAATATCTTAGAAAGATCTACGGGAGATGAAAATTTAGTAAAAACAATGAAGGATTTTTCCAAGAATTTTGGAAAAATGGCCAATGTGATTAAAGGTTAGGTTGTTAAGTTATTTAATTCTTCAATTTTATTTAGGATATCAAGTTTTCCTATTTTTTCTTTGGATGAGGAAATTATGTAATCGGGGATTATGTCCCAAAATTTTTTTAATTGATTGTCATGCTGATTGATATAATTTTGGATATTTCCTTTTTTTATTTTATCGGATTTGGAAAATAGCCGAATAAATGGAAGGTTATTTTTTCCTAACCAATTTATAAATTCAATATCTATTTTTTGTGGCTCAATGCGGATATCAATTAACAGAAAAATACATCTTAATTGTGTACTTTTTATTAAGTACTCTTTTGAAAAGAGGTTAAATTCATTTCTTTTTTTTTTTGATGTTTTGGCATATCCATAACCAGGGAGATCTACTAAAAACCAACTATCATTTACCAAATAATGATTAATTAGTTGTGTTTTTCCAGGTGTAGAAGACGTTTTAGCTAGAGTGCTATTTGAAAGCATATTAATTAAAGATGACTTTCCTACATTAGATCGTCCTATAAATGCATACTCGGGTTTTTTTTCTATTTTTTTTGATTGTTCAAAAGAAGCAGAGCTTGTTATAAATTTAATTTTTGAAATTCTCATTTTTTTAAATTATAAACCCAATCAGTGACAATATTATTAAATATATTTGGATGTTCCATCATAGGGGCGTGACCACATTTATTTATCCAAAAAAGTTTTGATGAAGAAATTAAATCGTGAAATTCATTTGCTACTTCAGGGGGTGTTATTTTATCATTTTTTCCCCATATTATACAAGTTGGGATTACAATTTTTGATAAATCTTTTCGCATATTATGTCTTATTGCAGACTTTGCCATAGCTAAAATTTTAATGAGTTTTTTCCGATTATTAACAGTTTCGAAAACTTCATCTATTAAGGGTTTATTGGCACATTTTGGATTATAAAAAACCTCCTCAGTTTTATTTTTTATAAAATTATAATCTCCTCTTTTTGGGAATGAGCCCCCTAGTGTGTTTTCGTATAAACCAGAACTTCCTGTTAAGATTAATCCTTTCATTTTATTTTGAAACTTGACGGTATAAATTAATCCAACATGTCCTCCTAATGAATTCCCTAATAAATAAAAATTTTCTAATTTCAATTCTATGATAAATTGATTTAAAAAATTACTTAATTCAGTTGCGCTAGTTTTTAATAATGGTAATTCATATATAGGTAATAGGGGCATAATTATTCTAAATCCCTTTTTTGGTAATTCTTCCACACAGCTTTTAAAGTTGCTTAAACTTCCCATTAATCCATGTAGTAAAATAATGGGGATTCCCGACCCTTCATCAATGTACTTAAATTTATTTTGTGAAATAATTTTAGCTTTCATGTTATTCTTTCAAAATTCAAATGTAAACAATTTCCGTAGTTCTTTAATTAACACTTAAATAAAAGATTTAATCAGTAAAAAAAATAGTTATTAACACAAACAACAAAGATTGTTAATGAATTGTTGATATGATGTTGACAAAAAATGGTGGAGAAAGGTGGGGAAAAGTGGTAATTAATGGTTAATTTTATCACGTTTTTAACGAAAAAGTGGATAATTAAAATGTCGGGATATTTAATAGGTGTTTATGAATGTAGAGTTGATGCGAAAGCTAGACTTATGATACCAGTTCAATTAAAGAAACAATTAGGGGGGGGGGGTAAATAATCCTTTCATATTAAAACGAAGTGTTTTTCATACTTGCCTAGAGTTATTTACTTTGGAATCTTGGAATAGTGTTGTGGCGGACATTAATCAGTTAAACAGATTTGTAAAAAAGAATAATGATTTTATTAGAATGTTTACAGCTGGAGTGAAATTAATTGATTTAGATTCTAATGGCAGGTTATTAATTCCAAAAGATTTAAAAAATTATGCAAGTATACAGTCAGAGCTAGTATTATCTAGTTCTGGTAATATGATAGAGCTATGGGATAAATCTCAATATGAAAAAATAGTAAGTGATTCAGAATCAGATTTTTCTAAAATGGCAGAAGAAGTGATGGGGAATATTAATAATGGTCAAAATGAATAAGTTTCATGAGCCAGTATTGCTTGCAGAGTGTATTACAGGTTTAAATATAAATAAAAAAGGCATATATGTTGATGTGACATTTGGTGGTGGTGGGCATTCAAGGGAAATTTTACGCAAGATTAGTAAAGATAGTAAGTTGATTGTGTTTGATCAAGATCAAGAATCAATATTACAAAATGATATAAAAGACGATAGAATTATAATTATGAATAAAAATTTCAGGTATTTGCATAATTGTTTAACAAGTATAGGGGTTGATAAAGTTGATGGCATCATTGCAGACCTTGGTGTTTCATCACATCAAATAAATACATCTAGAGGTTTTTCTTTCAACTCTCGAGTTAAATTAGATATGAGAATGAACAAGGCTTCTTCATTAACAGCCTTAGAGGTTTTAAATGAATATAATAAAGAAAATTTGAGTAGAATTTTAAAAAATCATGCAGATTTTCCAAATAGCCAAAAGTTAGCAGAAAAAATAATTAATTATAGAAAAAAATCTTATATACAATATTCACAAGATTTATTGGACTTGTTTTCAGGCTCTTTTTTTGTTCCTAAAAAAAATCAATTCTTTGCCAGAATATTCCAAGCCATCAGGATAGAAGTTAATGATGAGATTAATTCTCTTAAAGAGTTGTTAAAAACATCATTAAAAGTGTTAAATCCGAAAGGGCGATTAGTGGTTATTTCGTATCACTCAATTGAAGATAGAATAGTTAAGAATTTTATGAAATATGGACATTTTGAACCTTTTCCTAAAAAAGATTTTTTTGGAAATCATTTTCGGCCA
Organism: uncultured Bacteroidota bacterium; assembly: GCA_902533035.1. Lineage (GTDB taxonomy): Bacteria > Bacteroidota > Bacteroidia > Flavobacteriales > TMED113. The sequence goes on from CACAKI010000014.1 coordinate 17,701, forward strand.
TTCAATTTGATAAATAAAAAACCAGTTTTTCCTAATCAAGAAGAACAAAAAATAAATAATAGATCTAGAAGTGCAAAATTAAGAATAGCTGAAATCAAGACATGATTGATAAAATTAAAAACATAAATAAAAAATAAGATGATAAACATAAGATGGAAGATCCTTTTTTTAATTTTTTTCATGTCAGCTAGTAGTGTCTTAGCTTCTCTTTTAATGGATCAAAAGTTATATCAAAAATCAAAAAACAATATTGAAATAGAAGTTTTGAAAGCTCGTTTTGCAAACACGAGAACTGATTTGATTAAATTAAAAAGAGGCTTAATGATTAAGGCGAGGGAATTTAATTTTCAAAGAAATCCAAATATAATTATTGTTAAGGATGAATAGGGATATGCGTATAAAATTAGTATGTGTTACAATAAGTCTTGTGGCTTTTGGTATATATATCATTTATTCGTTGATCTATATTCCAATAAATACAAAAAACAGCTTTACTCCAAAAATATTATATGCAAGTAGAGGTGATATATACAGCTTTGATTATCAATTAATGTCAACTAGCCCTATAATGTTTAATATTGGAATTGATCCACTTTTTGCGAAGAAAAAAAATAAAAATTTTGAAAGTGAAATTGAAAACTTGGCCGTTGATTTAGGTAATAAATTTGAACAGTCAAAAGAGTTCTTTTTAAATAAATTTCAAAAAGCTATTGAAAAAGAAAAAAGATATCTTTTAATAAGAAAAAATTTATCTATTTATGATAAAGAAGAAATAGAAAACTTTCCTCTTTTGAAAAAAGGAAAAAATTTTGGTTACGTAGAAGAAGTTATTAAAACTCATAGATTAAAACCAAATGGGATATTAGCAGCTAAAGTTTTAGGGGATGTTTTTTCAAATAAAAAAGATAAAACGTATTTAAAATTTGGAGAAAAACAAAAGCCAATATCAGGTTTAGAATTAACATATGATTTTTTACTTAGAGGTCAGGATGGATATTTTTTAGAAAAAAAAATAAAAAATAATATTTCAAAACCACTTCCATCCGTTCATACCATTCCGCCAAAAGCAGGAAAAGATATTGTAACGACCATTGATTTAAATATACAAGAGTTAGCTCATTATGCATTATTATCTCAGTTAGATTATTTTGAGGCTCGTTTTGGAACTGTAATTGTTATGGAGGTCGAGACGGGGAATATTAAAGCAATAGTTAATTTAGGAAAAAATAAAAATTCACCTTTTAGTGAAAGGTATAATTATGCTGTTTTAGGCAATGAAAGGTCTAGTGAATTTAAAAAAATGGAACCAGGTTCAACTTTTAAATTGGCATCTTATATGGCTTATTTTGAAGATGGGGGTTTGAAAGAGGACACTATAAATACGATGAATGGCATTTATAATGTACCAAATACCAAAGCAAAAATAATCGATTCAGAAAAAAATTTAGGAATTATTACATTAAAAGAGGCATTTGCTACATCCTCTAATGTAGCGGTGGCTAGGTTGATTTTAAAACACTATAAAAAAGAGCCTGAAATTTTTTTGAATCATATTAAAAAATTTGGCTTGTATGAAAAATCAGGAATTGATTTAAATGACGAACCCATTCCATATATTTCTAATCCGAGTGATATAAATTGGTCAGCACTTAGCTTACCGTGGATGTCATATGGGTATGGGATAAATTTAACACCATTACAAGTATTAACTTTTTATAATGCTATAGCAAATCAAGGTATTAGGGTCTCACCTAAATTAGTGACTCATTATATAGATGGAGTGGATACAATTCCATTAATTCGAAAGTTTGAAACTAATGAGAAAATTTGTTCTGATAAAACATTAAATCAAGCACATTCTATTCTAAAGTATGTTGTAGATAAGGGAACGGGAAAAAGTTTAAATAATTTATCTATTAGTATTTCTGGCAAAACAGGAACCACGGTGACTAATTATGCATCAAAAAAGGATAAAGAAAAAATTTACCAAAGTTCTTTTGTTGGGTTTTTTCCATCTGAAAAACCACAATATAGTTGTATTGTTTTAGTGGATAATCCAAATCCTGAAAAAGGGTATTATGGATCGGATGTTGCTATTCCGGTTTTTAGGAAAATAGTTGAAGAGTTAACTTTTTCTCACACCACAATTGGCTTACTTGATGAACAAGAGTTGCCATACTTAAATAATGAAAAGAATCATGATCTAAAAAAGATTTCAGATTGGCTGTTAATAGAAGAAATATGGAATTAAAAAAAATATAAAATGAAATTACTGAAGAACATTCTATATAATGTTAATATTGATAAGCTAATTGGGTCTACTGATATTGTAATTCAAAAAATAGTTTTTGACTCAAGGCAATGTGAGGAAGATACTTTATTTTGTGCAATAAGAGGTGAATTTTTTGATGGTCATAAATTTATAAATAATGCCATTTCTATTGGCGCTAAAGTTATTATTTGTGAACAGTTTCCCAATATATTAAAGAAAGATGTTACATATATTAGAGTGTTAGATTCTAGAGAGGCTTTAGGATTAATTTCAGATAATTTTTTTAAAAACCCGTCTTCAAAAATTAAAGTTATTGGAATCACGGGTACTAATGGTAAAACAACAATAGCAACGTTATTGTTTAACCTTTTTAGATCACTGAAATATAAATGTGGTTTGATTTCTACTATTGAAAACAGAATAAATGACAAAACAATACCGGCAACATCAACAACACCAGATTCATTAAAAGTTAATGAACTTCTTAATGAAATGATTTTACATGGTTGTCAGTTTTGTTTCATGGAAGTTAGCTCACATGGAATAAGCCAAAAAAGAGTATTTGGTATAAATTTTTTCTGTGGTGTTTTTACAAATATTAGTAGGGATCATTTAGATTATCATAAAAATTTAGAAGATTATATTCTAACTAAGAAAATGTTTTTTGATTCGTTTCAAACAAACACCCTTGCTATCATTAATGGTGATGATGATTATAGTGAAAGAATGGTTTTAGATTGTAAATCAGACAAGATTATTTATGGAATAAACTCAAAGAATGCAGATTATAAGGCAGAAATAATTAAAAATGATTTATCAGGATTAGAAATAAAAATTAATGGTCAAGATTTAAATACCAAAGTTACAGGCTTCTTTAATATATATAATTTACTGGCTATTTATTCTGTTGCAATTAATTTAGACTTAAATAATATAGATTTATTAAAGGGCTTGTCAAATTTAGAAAACGTTTTAGGCAGATTTAATGTTGTTAAATTTAAAAACGGAATAAATGCAATAATTGATTATGCCCATTCCCCTGGAGCGATAGAAAGTGTTTTTAAGTCGATTGCAACTATAAAATTAAAATCTCAAAAAATTATAACAGTTGTTGGTTGTGGTGGAAATAGAGATGTTGGAAAAAGACCAATGATGGGCGGTATATCTTATGATAATAGTGATATAACAATTTTCACTGCAGATAATCCAAGGGATGAAAGTATTCTAAAAATAATTAATGAGATGAGTATAGGCCTTGAAGAAAAAAGTAATAAAAAACTTTTGAAAATAGAGAATAGAAAAGAGGCAATAAAAGAAGCAGTAATGTTAGCTGAAAGTGGAGATATTGTTTTAATCCTTGGTAAAGGGCATGAAAAATATCAAGAGATTAAAGGAGAAAAATTCCCATTTGATGATTATGAGGTGTTACAAAATATTTTAAAATAATTAATTATGATGCATTATATAATTTCATTTTTAGAAGATAAACTTTTTTTTGGAGAACAACTTTCAAATTTGTTTTCGTACATATCTTTCAGATCCGCTCTTGCAGTTATTATCTCTCTATTGATTACTATTTATTTTGGAAAGTATATAATTAGAATACTTCAAAATAAATCAGTTGGGGAAAGTATACGAACTCTTGGTTTAAATGGAGAAAAACAAAAAAAAGGAATTCCTACTATGGGAGGATTAATAATTTTATTAGGAATATTAGTTCCAACATTTTTGTTATGTGAATTGAATAATATTTATATAATTATTATGATTTTGACTAGTGTTTGGATGGGGTCGATAGGCTTTATAGATGACTATATAAAAGTTTTCAAAAAACAAAAAAGAGGATTAGCGGGCAAGTTTAAGATTTTTGGTCAAGTTGTTTTGGGTTGTATAGTAGGTTTGATTTTATATTCTCACTCACAAGTTACAGTTCAGGAAAAAAACTTTTCTAAATCTAATATAGAGAAGGTTACGAATCATCAAAATCAACATGATTTTATTATTCATGAAGTTTTTGATAAGCCTAAAAAATCTACAAATACTACAATACCATTTTTTAAAAACAATCAATTTGATTATTCTACGGTTATAACATTTTTAGGCCTGAATAAAAAATGGACTTGGGTATTTTATTTAATAGTTGTTGTTTTTATTATTTCAGCTGTTTCAAATGGAGCAAATTTAACTGATGGAATAGATGGTTTAGCCACTGGAGTTTCAGCAATAATTGGAACATGTTTAGCTGTTTTTGCATATGTTTCAAGTAATGCTGTAACATCAGATTATTTAAATATTATGTTTATTCCAAATAGTGCAGAGTTAGTTGTTTTCATGTCTGCTTTTGTGGGTTCTTGCGTAGGGTTTTTATGGTATAATTCTTTTCCTGCTCAAATTTTTATGGGAGATACGGGTAGTTTGTCATTAGGGGCGATTATAGCGGTATGTGCCATTTCTATAAGAAAAGAGTTGTTAATCCCTATCTTTTGCGGTATTTTTTTTATTGAGAGTCTATCCGTTATTTTACAAGTTTCGTACTTCAAGTATACAAAAAAGAAATATGGTGAGGGTAGACGTATCTTTTTAATGTCCCCGCTACATCATCACTATCAAAAAAAAGGCATACACGAAAGTAAAATATCAACTCGTTTTTGGATTGTTTGCATTTTCTTAGTCATAATAGCTTTTGTTACATTAAAAATTAGATAATGAAAAATATTTTAGTCATTGGTTCTGGAATAAGCGCTTTAGGTGCATGTAAATTAGCATTGCATAAAAAATATAATGTAAAAATCACAGATGAAAATAAAATAGATTTAAAAATAAAAAAATTACTAACATCTATTAATGTTGCCTTTGAGGAAGGTGGGCATTCTAATGCAAGTTTAGAATGGGGAGATGAGATAATTATTAGTCCAGGAGTGAGTGGTGAAATTAAATTTCTTCAATTAGCGAAAAAAAGAGGAATTCCAATATTTTCTGAAATAGAATTTGCATCTAGATTTACTAATAAAACTATCATTGCAATAACAGGAACAAATGGAAAAACAACAACTTGCAATTTGTTATATCATATTTTAAAAGAAGCTAATCTTAATCCTAGACTTTGTGGTAATATAGGTGTTTCATTTTCAGAAGTTTTAGTTTCGAACCCAGGGGATTTATATGTTTTAGAAATAAGCAGCTTTCAACTGGAGCATATATTTTCATTTAAACCTAAAATAGCAATTCTTTTAAACCTTTCTCCAGATCACTTAGATAGATATCATTATGAAGAGCAAAATTATTATGCAACTAAGATGCTAATACAATCAAATCAAGATCAAAATGATTCATTTATTTATTTCGATGATGACTTAAATATAAAGTCAAGGGTTAAAAAAAATAATAAAAAAAATTTATTTCCATATGCAAATAATAAAACACATAAAAATATATCTGCATGGATAGAGAATAATCAATTAATAATTAACAATAAAAATCTTTTTACTATGTTACTACACGAAATGGCCTTACAAGGCAAACACAATGTTTATAATTCCATGGCAGCCGGAATAGCCGCTAAAATACTTGGAGTTTCAAATGATATTTTAAGACAGTCATTAACTAATTTTAAGGGAGTTGAGCACAGATTGGAGAAGGTTTTGAAATTGGATGGCAGAATATTTATTAACGATTCAAAAGCAACGAATTGTAACGCGGTTTATTTTGCATTAGAGTCAGTAAAAACCCCGGTTGTTTGGATATGTGGAGGAATTGATAAAGGAAATAATTATGAACAATTAAATTCTTTAGTTGAGGAAAAAGTGCATTCCATTGTTCTTATTGGCAAAGCTTCTAAAAAAATAGAATCTCATTTTAAAAAAATAGTACCAAATATCATCAAAGTTAATAATATGAAATCAGCTGTTCTGCAGTCTTATAGAGCAGCAAAACCAGGAGATACCGTATTATTATCACCAGCATG
>CACAKI010000015.1 GCA_902533035.1 uncultured Bacteroidota bacterium
TAAATCAATACCATTTAAACGAAAGGTGCGAATTATTATTTTTTCGGTATCTACGATGATTATTTCTCCGATATTGTTTATTTTTTTAGGCTTGTTATTAGCTTCATCAGGATGTTTTGATTCTGCGGATTCTCCTATGCCAACATTTGAAATTTTAGAAAATCCACCAACAAATTTAGCGACAGAAATCATATCTTCCGACGGAGTAGTTTTAGGGACATATTTTTTAGAAAATAGAAGAAAGGTCAGATATGATGAAATATCACAACATACTATAAATGCTTTAATTGCAACCGAAGATGAAAGATTTTATCAGCATGCAGGCATAGATTATAAATCTACTTTACGTGCAATTATTTTTTTTGGATCTAGAGGTGGCGGAAGTACTTTAACACAACAATTAGCAAAAATGTTATTTTCTAAACGGCCATCTTCTAAAGTTCAACGTATTACTCAAAAATTTAGAGAATGGGTTATTGCAACTAGACTTGAAAAGCGTTACACTAAAGAAGAGATTATAGCGATGTATTTAAATAAATTTGATTTTCTAAATCAAGCTATTGGAATCAATACAGCTGCAAGAATATATTTTAACAAAAATGCTAATGAATTAAATATTGAAGAGTCGGCTATGTTAGTAGGAATGGCTAAAAATCCATCATTATATAATCCTCTTAGATTTCCTGAAAAATGTTTAAAAAGAAGAAATGTTGTATTAGATCAAATGAAGAGAAATAGGGAACACTTAAATATTACTTTATCGAATGAACAATTTGATTCTTTAAAACAATTACCACTATTATTAGAATTTAAACAAGCAAGTCATAATGAAGGAATCGCTACTTATTTCAGGGAGTATTTAAGAATTTATATGAAAGAATGGATAAATAATAATCCTAAGCCTGATGGATCTCATTATAATTTATATACTGATGGATTAAAAATTTATACTACTATAGATTCTAGATTACAAAAACATGCTGAAGATGCAGTTTCTATACATATGAAAAAGCTCCAATCAGATTTTTTAAAAGGCTGGGAGAAATATAAATCTAATAAAGCTCCTTTTGATAAATCAGTAAGTTCTAAAAAGATAGATAAGATATATCAAAATACTATTAGAAGAACTGAACGATATAGAGTTTTGAAAGAAAATAACGTTAGTGATGATGAAATTGAAAAGATTTTCAATATACCTATAAGTATGAAATTATTTTCTTGGAATAAAGAAATAGATACTATTTTGTCACCTTTAGATTCTATAAAATATTATAAATATTTTTTGAATTCAGGGCTTTTATCAATAGATCCTAAAAATGGTGATATAAAAGCTTGGGTTGGGGGAATAAATCATAAATATTTTAAATATGATCATGTAAACGCAAAAAGACAAGTTGGCTCTACATTCAAACCTTTTGTATATGCTACTGCCATTGATTTATTTAAATATCCACCCTGTTTAAAAGTACCTAATTCACAGGTTGTTTTTGAGAAAGATGAATATGGCTTAAAAGAAGATTATATGCCAAGAAATGCTAACAGAAAATATGGGGGGGAAATTACTTTAATGAATGGCCTTGCTAATTCTAAGAACTCCATTACAGCTTTTTTAATGAAAAAGGTAGGTCCAAAAAATGTGGTTAGATTAGGTGAAAAGTTAGGTTTGGATAATTTAAAAGCTATACCTTCACTTTGCTTAGGAAGTGTAGAAATACCATTATATCAAATGACATCTTCGTATACTATGTTTGCAAATAAAGGTGTGCAAATTAAGCCCTTGTTTGTGAATAAAATTGAAGATAAAAATGGAGTTGTAATATATAGTCATAAACCTGAATATACGGATGTGTTAAATGAAGAAGCAAATTATGTGATGTTAAAGTTATTACAGGGCGTTATAGATAAAGGAACAGGAATAAGATTAAGACAATCTAAAAGTAAGAATAAAAACTCAAGAGGGGATAATTATGAAACCTTAAGTAATATGGGATATGAATTCACAAATCAAATAGCAGGAAAAACAGGAACAACGGACAATCATTCTGATGGATGGTTTATTGGTTTAGTTCCTAATTTAGTGACTGGCGTTTGGGTCGGTGCAGAAGAGAGAAGTATTCATTTTAGAAGCATAACATTAGGTAGTGGAGCAAATATGGCATTACCTATTTGGGGTGAATTTATGCAAAAAATTTTTTCTGACATCAATTTTAAAAATTATTATGAAAGCTCATTTGAAAAACCGACTAAAGAGATTTCTATTAATTTAGATTGTAGCACAGAAAATACAGATAATAATAATATTTTTAATGAGTCGTTTGATTAAAATTAATATATATGATAACTAAAGTAGTTACAAATGCTAACATAGCTGTTCAAGATATTTTTGATGGAGCTACTATTATGTTAGGAGGATTTGGATTATGTGGAATACCAGAAAATAGTATTAGTGCTCTTGTTTCTAAAGGTGTTAAAAATTTAACTTGTATTTCTAATAATGCTGGAGTAGATGATTTTGGAATAGGACTTCTATTACAAAATAAACAAGTAAAAAAGATGGTGTCTTCTTATGTAGGTGAAAACAATGAATTTGAAAGGCAACTGTTGACCGGAGAGTTAGATGTTGAGTTAATTCCTCAAGGCACTTTAGCAGAAAGATGTCGCGCTGCTGGATCAGGGATACCAGCATTTTATACGCCAGCTGGGGTAGGTACAGAAATTTCTGAAGGTAAAGAAATTAGAGAGTTTAATGGTAAAAAATATCTTCTCGAAAAAGCTTTTAAGGCAGACTTTTCAATTATAAAGGCATGGAAAGGAGATAGTGCTGGAAATTTAATTTATAAAGGAACAGCTAGGAATTTTAATCCTATAATGGCTGCTGCAGGAAAAATCACTATTGCTGAAGTGGAAGAACTTGTTCCTGTAGGGGAACTAGATCCAAATTTTATACATACACCAGGGATATATATTCAAAGAATCTTTCAAGGTTTGAACTATGAAAAAAGAATAGAACAAAAAACAATTAGAGATGAGTCTTAATAAATTTCAAATAGCACAACGAATTTCTAGAGAATTGCGAGATGGGGATTATGTCAATCTAGGAATAGGGATACCAACTTTAGTAGCTAATTATATTCCCAAAAATATTAATGTTGTTCTTCAGTCAGAAAATGGATTATTGGGCATGGGGCCTTTTCCAAAATTATCTGAAGTTGATCCAGATTTGATAAATGCAGGCAAACAAACTATAACAACATTAGAAGGATCTGTATTATTTGATTCTGCGGAAAGTTTTTCTATGATTAGAGGAGGACATGTAAACATGACTATTTTGGGAGCAATGGAAGTTTCAGAAAATGGTGATATTGCTAATTGGAAAATTCCAGGAAAAATGGTAAAGGGAATGGGGGGAGCTATGGATTTGGTCTCGTCTTCTGACAATATTATTGTAGCAATGATGCATACAAATAAAAAAGGAGATTCTAAGTTATTGAAAAAATGCCAACTTCCAATTACTGGAAAAAAATGCATTAAAAAAATATTTACTAATCTAGCTGTTTTGGAAGTCACGGAAAAAGGATTTCTTTTAACAGAAAAAGCAGAAGGAGTTTCAGTTGAAGAAATAATTCAGAAAACAGAAGGAAAAATAGAGATTAGCAAGGCATTAAAAGATATATAAATAGAATTTAAAAATATTTTTTAAATTCTATTTGTGCATAATGAATAGTATTTAAAGAATTTAACTCTCCAGAATATTTTAACGAAAATACTAATTTTTTGATATTTCTTTTCAAGGATGTTTCCCATTTCAATCCATTACCTGAACTTAATCCATCTAACATTTGATAACTAATTGCATTATTCAACTCCCCACTATATTTCATTTTATAAAATGTTAAATTAGAATTCAAGATAAGTCCATTTTTTCCATTGAACATAAATCTTGAAGAGATTTTCAGTCCATTTAATTTTTCAATTGAAGCAATATTGTTTTTTGTGAAGATGCTAATATAAAAACTAGGCGTGAAGTTAGGGGATTCATTTAAAAACTCTAAATCTAAACCTCGTTTTTTGATAAAGTAATTTTGATTTAATAAATTTTCATTTGTTAATTTATTTTCTGTATAATACAAATTAGTTTCTGATACAATTTCATTAAATATGAATTTTAATTTTATGTTTTGTGAAAAAGATTCCGATAATTGTCGGTCCCATTCAAATGAATTTTTGAATATTTTTCGGTCAATTTTATATGCAATAAAGATATTTTTATTTTTAGGTTGAAAAATTAATGTATTATTTAAATTTAAATTTAAGCTTAAGATATTTTCTGATTGATTATTATAAAAAGGAGAAAGGATTTCATTCCAATTATTGGACATTATTTTACGATTGATTTCAACATTAGAGAGGTTTTCAAAAAAAGATAATTTATACAAAAGACCTTTAGTTTTAGTTGTTTTAGGGCTTAATTTTAGTTGTTGATTAATTCTGGTGTTTTTGACATTAAAATAATTATTTGTTGGAAATGAAATTTTCATATAATCAGCCGTATCAGAAAAATGAGAAATTTCAAATTCATTATATTCTTCAATATTATTATTATTATAATCAATCCATGAATACGTTCCATATCCAGAATTCACTTTCACATACCTAATTTCTCTATAAGCTTCTTGTCCACTGCTGATTTCATATGTTCCATTAAGTTTTATAAAAGATACAGGATGAAAATAATAATTTGCTTTAGTGCTTAAACTATTTTCATGTATTAAAGAATCATTTCTATATACTGAAAAATCAGAGTAACTGATTCGAAAATCAGACTTTATTTTTTTATTTTCTATTAAATTAGATGTTATAGAAACAGAATTTTCTACATTTTCATCAACTAGTTCATTGTGATCTATTCTATTTGTATACTCAATATCTAACAAAGGAATAAAGGTGTTTTTTATTGAAGATTTAATAAAAAGTTTATTAAAACGAGTATCACTTATTTCACTTTTTAAAACTTCTCCCTCATTTAAAATAGTTATACCTATTTTTCCTTTTTTATCCATTGAGTTTTTATACTGAAATAAGTTAATGTTTTCAGTTTGAGATAAAGAATTTAAAAGACTACCTTTTAAGTTAATAATAAAATCATTTTTTTGAATTAAGCTTTTAAAAGAGTTTTTAATTTTATTTGATTCATTAAATTTCATGTTTTCAAAAGAATAATTAAATTCCGTATTATCATTAAATGATGTGTTTAATGATATGTTTAATAGTTTTTGATTACCGATATCGTTATTTATTTTCCAATTTCTATCAAATTCTAATTCTCGAGCTCTTTCTATAAATGAGAATTGATGATTTATAAATTCATAACTAATAGATGGCTCAATATGAGTTTTATTCAATACAAATAATTTTTTCATTAAAAATTTAGTTCCCATTCCAATATTATCTTGATCATGTATTTTAGAAAAAAGATTTTGATCTGTATTACTTACACCTACGTCTAATAATATAGTAATGTTATTTTTTTCATATAATCCTCCAAAAGTAATCATTTGATTTTTTTTTGGAGCGATCAATATTTTTATAGGACTATAATTTCCTTGAGGCTGTCCATTTATAGGAGAAATCCATTTAAAAACACTCCCATTTACCAATGAGGATTCTAGAATATAATCACCATTACCATTACCAACATTAGAAAATGTTACTTGAAATAAAGAATCACTGGGATTATTCCCAAAAACAAAAATGGATTCATGCAAAATAGAATAGGGGTCTATGGTATCTTTTTGAAAATATAAAATTTGTTGTGAATTAGGATCATAATTCATTTCATAAACACTAGTAACATACGTATTATTATCTCCTGCGTTATTTAACAAATTAAGCTCTTCTTCATTTAAAGGGTTGATGGGGCTATTTTTATTATCTTGTTCTGTATAAAAATTCAAATAATATTTTATATTATTTGCTTCTTTAGAAAATCCTGAATAGGCTAGCCATTTAAAATAATTTTGATTTGTATACTGGAATTCAATAATTACCCTATTGTTATCATTTAGGATTACTTTATTTGTAAAAGTAATTTCACCGGTACTATAATTTATTATATAATCTTTATCTGATCCACGTATTTTTTTTACACCATCTATAAATACGCTTTCACTATTTGAAATCACTAAAATATAAGGCTCATTATTTTCTCCAACTAATTTATATGGTCCTTGGTTTCCATTTTGCACGATAACATTTTGTCTTTTAAATATATTTTTTGTTATCCCAATTGATGAGTTAATTTCAGTATTAGAGTTTTTTATGTTAACATCAATACCGATAGATTTTCTTGAAAACTTAAGAAAGTAATTACTTAGGTTAGTTATATCTATATCCCCTCCAGTTAAAGAAATATTAGAATTATATAATTTAATATAAATTTTATCTAACTCTTGTAAAGATGATGATGATTCTCCATATTGTAATGGAAGAGAGTTATCGGAAATGAAACCATCAATAAATAAGGATTCATTAATTTTTCCAGAGATTCTTAAGTCAACATCTGTATTAATAGATAAATTTTGGTTATTTCCATTTGAAAAATTTCTAACAAAGGATCCGTTAGTATAAAGTTCACTAATAGGGTCTTTTTTAGGTTTTTTATTTATATAATATGGTTCTTTTTCTATAACGGGAATGTAAAGTAAGCTATCGCGCAAAGAAATTTTAATATTTGGGTTTAGGATTTGATACTTTATTATAATTGTGTCATTTAGTAAAGTAGAATCTAATAAAACAGTACTCATGGCAGACTGTAAATCATACAATGAAGGATTAATTTCAATATTATTTTTTAAAATTTGAAAATTAGTATAATCTATAGGTAATGAATCAATTTTTAGAATACTTTCTAATGGTAGAAAGGTTTTCTTTTTAATAGAGTTGTTTTGCGCATACATTATTTCAAAAACACAAAATACCAAAAACAATATAATTACTTTTGAAAAGTTATTCATATTAAAATATTACCACTTATGCATAAAAATAAACGTTGTTTTTATAAAATCATTTGATTTTAGATTAAAATAGAAAACAAAACATGTAATTTTAATAATTATGAAAATAATTTCTTACAATATAAATGGTATTCGAGCAGCAATAAAAAAGGGTCTTTTAGAATGGATTAAGAGGGCTAATCCCGATGTTATTTGTTTTCAAGAAATCAAAGCATTTAAAGACCAATTTAATGAACAATTATTTCTTGATCTTGGGTTTTATTGTTTTTGGCATTCTGCTCAAAAAAAAGGTTATAGCGGTGTTGCTATTTTGTGTAAAAAAAAACCTAATAAAGTTGTTTATGGAATGGATGATGAAAAAATTGACTCTGAAGGTCGAGTCATAAAAATAGAATATGATAATTTGAGTATTTATTCAGTTTATTTTCCCTCAGGATCTAGTGGTGATATAAGACAAAAATATAAAATAGGTTTTTTGAAAAAATTCTTAAAATTCATTAAAAATCAAAAACAATCTATTTTAGTTTCAGGAGATTATAATATTTGTCATAAATCAATAGATATTCATGATCCTATCAGAAATAAAAATTCTTCGGGGTTCTTGCCTGAAGAGAGGAAATGGATGTCAGATTTTTTAGACTTAGGTTTTATTGATACTTTTAGAGAAAAAAATAAATTACCCAATCAGTATAGTTGGTGGAGCTATAGAGCCCTTTCAAGGCAGCGAAATAAAGGATGGAGAATAGATTACCATATGCTTAGCAACACATTTTCAGAAAAGATAAAAGATACTGCAATTTTGAATGATGTACATCACTCAGATCACTGTCCAATTTATTTAGAGTTAATATAGTAAGTGTTTTTTTTTATTATTTTTCCAGCCGCTTTGAGAACGATATTTTGAGAAAAATATTTTTAGATCAGCTTGTGATTCATAATTTACAAAATAAATTTTTTTATCTGCCTGTGATGCATAATTAACAAAATACCATTTGCCATCATTTCCATTAGCTTGTGATGCATAATCTACTTTGTAAACTTTTAAATCAGCCCTTGATTCATATTCTACAACATATACTTTTAGGTCTGATTGAGATTCATAATCAACAGAAAATATTTTTTGTGAAAAAACAAAAAAAGGAATAAGAAAAAGAATTAATAAGTTTCGCATTTTATTTTTAAGCTATTTAATTATAAATATTTTTTTTACTGAACCATCATTATAGATTTTAATATTAAATCCCTTTTGATGTGTTGATGGTCTTCCAAGCAAATCGATAGTTTGTATGATTTTTCGTGGTTTTATTTCTTCAGAAATATTGCTAGAATTATCACAGTTATAAGGGTTGTTTAATAATTCATTTCGATCATTTTGAATGATATTATGCATTAAGTTTTTTTGTCCCTCTGTCCATAAAGATAAGCAGGCATCATCTACATAGTCCATGAAATTCATAAACATGTCACTACTATCACAAGAGTATTGAGGATAAGATGGACAATCGTAATATTCTTCATATTGTTCTGGAGTGTCTTCAATTCCATCATCAATACTACAAGAATAATTATCCCAGGAGTCCCATGTATGATCCACGCCAAGCCAGTGACCAACTTCATGAGTGGTGAGGTGGCCTTCATCAAATGGCCATTGGGCTGAACCTCCTCTTCCAACATACCTATCTTTAACAACAACACCATCTAAATATAATGGCACATTATCACTTGGCATATAAGCAAATCCATCATTTCCACCACCTAACCTGGCTACCCAAATATTTAAAAAATATTTTGGATCCCAATAGGTTTCTTGTGATATAACATCTTCCCAGTAGTTTTCACTCATCTGATTTGAGTCATAAGGATATCGTGTAATACCATTAGTTGAATTCCCGTATTCATCTATTGTTGCTAAACAAAATTCAATCATGCAATCTGCAGCTACTGGTAAAAATTCATCTGGCGTGTTGATGAAACTAGGATTTAGTTTTCGAAAATCTTCATTTAACACTTCAATTTGTGAATAAATTTGTTCATATGAAAGATTACGCCCTTCTCCAATTTCTTCATTTGGTTTATGAACAATGATAAAGTGAACAGGGATAGTAATTATTTCAGATAAATTAGCTTTAGTTATTGTGTTATTTTTGGTTGCGGATTGAATTAAATTTCTTTTTACACCGCATGTTTTTTTGTAATTTTCTTGAGATATTAAAAATATTGGAATAATAAAGGCAAATAATAAATGTCTCATAATTATATTAGTTATTAAAATTATTCATTGTGTCCTCTATTCCAGAAAAAACAAAGTTGAGTATTGTTTTTGAACAAAAATCTAATTGTTGAGTCATGTTCTTTTCTTCTGAAGGGGACCATTTTGACAAAACATATTTTACTTGTTCACCTTTTTGAAAATTTTGCCCAATACCAAATCGTAGTCTACAATAATTAGATGTTTTTAATACTTCAATTATATTTTTATGCCCATTATGCCCACCATCACTTCCTTTTTTTCGCAATCTAATTTTACCAAAATCCAGATTTAAATCATCAGAAACCACTAATAAGTTAATTAATGGAATATTAAAATAATTTAAGTAATACTTAATAGACTTTCCACTCAGATTCATAAAAGTCGAGGGTTTTAATAAGTATATCCGTTTACCTTTTATATTTAACTCCGCAACTTCCCCATACTTTTGATTAGAAAAATTAGATTTATGTTCTGTAGCAATTTGATTTATAATATCAAACCCTATATTATGTCTTGTTCGAACATAATTTAATCCAATGTTTCCTAGTCCAACAATTAAATATTTTTTCATTAATAAAGTAATTCACAATAAAATTAGGATTTTTATTTTGAATCAGCTTTTTCTTGTTCAGAAGCACTACCACCTTCTTCTTTCTTTTCGTCAGAGCCTTCTTCACCCCCTTCACCTTCTTCTTCTTCTTCTTCTTCTTCTTCTTCTTCTACTATATTTCTAGCTGTTTTAACGCTGACAACTACACCATTTTCAGGTTGTAGAAACTGAAAATCCTCATTATCTAAATCTAAAATTCTAATTGAATTTCCTATTCTCATTTCAGTAATATCAATTTCAATTGTGTCAGGTATATTTTTAGGAAAAGACTTGATGAGTAATTTTCTCATTACTAAGTTAAGTTGCCCACCATTTCTGACACCAATGGAGTTTCCAGTAAGATTTACCGGAATTTCTAAAGAGACTAATTCATTTTCTTTTAATTCTAAAAAGTCAACATGTAAAATATTGTCACTTATTGGGTGAAATTGTATATCTCGAATAATGGTATTAAAAGTCTCTTCTCCTACTGTTATATTTAATATAAATACATTTGGATTATAAACTATTTTTCTTAATTCATTATAATTAATAGATATATGTGTAGGGGTTTTTTTCTTGCTATAAATAACGCAAGGAACCTCCCCATTTTTTCTAATTTTTTTCGAGAATTTCTTTCCTAAGTCTACTCTCGCTATTCCATTTAAAGATACCGATTTCATAATTTTTCATTTTTTTAATTAAACAATAAATTGACTACTAATAGATTTATCTAAATTAATATTTTTTATAGTATCAGCAAAAAGCTTTGCTACACTTAATACTTTTATTTTATTACCTTTTTGTTTTAGTGGTAAGCTGTCGGTTACAACTAATTCTTTAATACATGAATTTTCTATATTTTCATATGCTTTTCCAGAAAGTATAGGATGAGTACAAATCGCCCTAACACTATTTGCTCCACTTTTTTTCATTAAATCACTTGCTTTAGCCATAGTTCCAGCTGTATCAACCATATCATCTACAATAACTACATCTTTATTTTTTATATCTCCAATAATTTTGATTTTATCAATTACATTTGCTTTTTTTCTTTGTTTATAACAAATCACCATTTCGCAATTTAGATGCTTTGCATATACGTTAGCTCTTTTTGATCCACCAATATCTGGAGAGGCAATGACAAGGTTCTTTAGTTTTAAATTTTTTATATAAGGAATAAATATTGTAGAAGCAAATAAATGATCTACAGGAATTTTGAAAAATCCTTGAATTTGATCAGCATGTAAGTCCATTGTCATGATTCTATTTGCTCCAGCGGAAGTAATTAAATTTGCAATTAATTTAGCCCCAATAGGCACCCTAGGTTTATCTTTTCTATCTTGTCTTGCGAAACCAAAGTAAGGAAGAATAGCTATTATTTCTTTTGCTGAAGCTCTTTTAGCTGCATCAATCATTAACAAAAACTCTAATAATGTTTCAGCTGGTGGAGGTGTAGATTGAATAATAAAAATTTTTTTCCCTCTTAATGTTTCCTCAAATGATGGTTGGAATTCCCCATCACTAAAATGGGTAATAACTACATTGCCTAATTTTTTACCATAAGATATGGCTATTTTTTTAGCTATATCTAAAGATGCTTGACCTGAAAATATTTTTATTTTAGCATTCAAAATAATTCCTTATATATTAGGGGTGACAAATTTATAAAAATAAAACTTAACTTTCCTATATTAAGTATTATTATATTTGTAAGCTTTTAATTAAGCCCAGGTGGCGGAATTGGTAGACGCGCTGGATTCAAAATCCAGTTCTGGAAACAGAGTGTGGGTTCGAGCCCCACCCTGGGTACAAATAATACTATTTTAATTTATTGCACAAATGAAACAAAAAAATTATTCCTTTTATAAAATTAGTTTTTGGTTTCTATTTTGCATATTAGTATTATCAACTTTTCCAACACTAAAAAATCATACTAGAAAGTATGAAAAATTAAATCATATTGAGGAATTATATGGTTTAATATTAAATAACTATCAAGATTCTATTTCAGAAGATTCTTTAATTCTATTTTTGAGAGATGGGTTACTAAACAATCTAGATCCACATACTTTTTATATTTCTGAAGAAGAATTAAAAAGAGTTAATGAGGATTTTTCAGGGGATTTTTATGGTATAGGAGTACAGTTTTCTATAATTAGAGATACTGTAATGGTTATAAAGGTGATAGATGATGGCCCATCTGATCGGGCTCATATTTTAGCAGGGGATAGAATCATTTTAGTTGATGGTCAGAAATTTACCGGAGAAGATATGAATAACACAGTTGTGATGAATACATTAAGAGGTAAAAGAGGAGAGAAAGTAGAATTAACAATTTTCAGAAAAAACAAAGAATTAAAAAAAACATTATATAGGGGCGCAATTCCACTTAATAGTCTAGAGGCATCATATTTAATAGCTAACAATATTGGTTATTTAAAATTAGAAAAATTTTCTGCAACCACTTATGATGAATTTAAAGAAGCTATTTCTGATTTAAAGAAAAAGGGTGCCAAAAAGTTAATTTTAGACTTAAGAAATAATGGTGGAGGTTATTTAAATCAAGCGGTTGATGTGACAAATGAATTTTTAGAGGGCAATTTAGAAATTGTAAGCACTGAGGGCGAGCACAGAAAAAAGACCATACATTATTCTAATAATAAAGGTGTTTTTAAAAATGGAGATTTAGTTGTTTTAATAGATGAGGGTAGCGCTTCGGCTAGTGAAATACTAGCAGGTGCGATTCAAGACCATGATAGAGGATATATTATAGGAAACAAGAGTTTTGGAAAAGGTTTAGTTCAAGAGCAAATTCCATTAATAGATGGTAGTGCACTTAGAATGACCGTTTCAAAATACTATACTCCCTCAGGAAGATGTATTCAAAAACCATATCATTTATCTGATACAATAGTTTCTGCAGAAGAATTTAAAACAAAAGGAGGCAGAATAGTTTTTTCTGAAGGAGGAATTACTCCAGATTATGTAGTTATTAGTGATACTATGTCCGATTTTGAATCTAATTTTTGGAATAAAAATTATAATGTGTTATATGAAAAAGCATTTGATTTTGCTGATAATAATAGGGTTCAATTAGAAAATAATTATAAAATTTTTTTACATAATAGTAGAGATATAATCTGGCTAGAAATGATAAGATTAAGTGGCGATGACATAAGTAAAGAGAAAATGCTAGAGTTTAAAAATAATTTCATTACTCTTTTTGAGAATATGGTACTCAGTCATATTTTATTAACAGATGATCTTATTTATTATTATAATAAAGACGATGAATATTTGAAAAAAGCTTTAGAAATTTTACTAATTTAGTTATTAAAATAAAAAACAGAAATTATGAGTTTTACACTACCAGAATTAAAATATGATTATAATGCTTTAGAGCCTCATTTTGATGCTAGAACAATGGAGATTCATCATAGTAAACATCATGCTGGATACACTAATAATTTAAACAATGCCATTAAAGGCACAGAGTTTGAGGGGCAATCTATTGAAACAATTTTACAAACTCCTAATTTGCCAGCCGTAATTAGAAATAACGGAGGTGGTTATTATAATCATTGTTTATTTTGGGATGTTTTAAGCCCAGCGCCAAACAACGGATCTGATGAAACTATTTCATTAATAGAGAAAAACTTTGGAAGTTGCGATGCAATGAAAGAACAATTTTCTAAAGCGGCTATGACTCGTTTTGGTTCAGGATGGGCATGGCTATGTGTGAAAAATGGAGAATTAAGTATTTGTTCAACACCTAACCAAGATAATCCACTAATGGATTCAGGTTGTGGGGGGACACCTATTTTATGTCTTGATGTATGGGAGCATGCGTATTATTTAAACTATCAGAATCGAAGAGCAGATTACATAAATGCTTTTTGGAATCTTGTCAATTGGTCTGTTGTTGATTCTAGACTTAAAGCTTGTTTATAAGACTTAGATATTTATTTTAATTTTTCTGTTTGTTCATTAATTTTTTCATCAGAGATTATTTCAAATAAATGCTGAGCAGTTCCTATTTGATGATTTGATTTTAAATTATTTGTTTTGGTTGCAGAAAGCCAATCAGACAGATTAGTGTTTAATAGTTTAGAAATTTTTTTTGAAGTTTTTGGTAGAAAAGGTTGGCTTAATATTGAGAGAGAGTATACAATTTGCAAACTAATATGTAGAATGGTTTCGGTTCTAGTAGGGTTTATTTTTATTAGTTTCCATGGTTCATTTTCAGCTAAATATTTATTTCCTAGTCTAGCTAAATCAATCAAATCAAAAAGAGCATCTCTAAATTTATAAGTATTAATTGAATTGCCAATTTTATCTGGGTATTGGCTAATTTTTTTTAAAATAATTTCATCTGAATCAGTGATTTTATGTTTTTTTGGAACAAGCCCATTCCAATATTTATTAGTTAACACAATCACACGGTTTACAAAATTTCCAAAAATTGCAACCAGTTCATTATTGTTTCTGGCTTGAAAATCTTTCCAGGTGAAATCAGAATCTTTATTTTCTGGGGAAATTGCGCATAACACATATCTTAAAACATCTTCTTTTCCTGGAAAATCAGTTATATAATCATTAATCCAAATAGCATGATTTCTAGAAGTTGATATTTTTCGTCCTTCTAAATTTAAGAATTCATTTGCAGGAACATTTTTTGGTAGTATATAATCTCCGTGTTCTTTTAAAATTATTGGAAAAATAATACAATGAAAAACAATATTATCTTTTCCTATAAAGTTTATTAATTTTGTTTCAGGATTTTTCCAATAATTTTCCCAATTCTTATTTTCTTTTTCTGCCCATTTTTTTGTTGCAGAA
The DNA here is from genome assembly GCA_902533035.1 of uncultured Bacteroidota bacterium. Taxonomy (GTDB): domain Bacteria; phylum Bacteroidota; class Bacteroidia; order Flavobacteriales; family TMED113. The sequence goes on from CACAKI010000015.1 coordinate 14,696, forward strand.
ATATAACCTATAGGCGCATCTAACCATACATATAGAACTTTTCCTAATTCATTGTCTAAAGGCACTTTAACTCCCCAATCTAAATCTCTAGTCATAGCTCTACTTTGAAGACCTCCATCAATCCATGATTTACATTGTCCTAGAACATTATTTTTCCATTTTTTTGGATCATGTTTTGGCACCCCATCTAATGTTCCATTTTCAATCCACTCTTTTAACCATTTTTCATTTTTTTCCATTGGCAAAAACCAATGTGATGTTTCTTTAATGATAGGTTTTTTTCCACTTAATTTTGATTTTGGATTTATTAACTCTGTTGGGCTTAATGCTGAACCACAAGATTCACATTGGTCCCCATAAGCCTCTTGAAAGTTACATTTTGGACATATTCCTGTAATATATCTATCAGCTAAAAATTGATTATTTTCTTCATCAAAGAATTGGTTAGATTTTTGCTTATTAAAAACATTTTTAGAATGTAGTGTTTTAAAAAAATCTTGCGCAGTTTCATGATGTAATTTAGATGATGTTCGATGATAAATACTAAAATCTATACTTAAATATTTAAATGATTCTTCATTTTTTTTATGATAAAAGTCAATGATTTCTTTAGGTGTTTTTTGTTCTTTTTTTGCCCGTAATGTTATTGCGGCACCATGTTCATCAGAGCCGCAAATAAATATGACATCATTTTGATTTAGCTTTTGATAACGAACAAAAATATCAGCAGGTAAATAAGCGCCTGCAATGTGACCAATGTGAAGAGGCCCATTTGCATAAGGGAGAGCAGCTGTAATAATAAATTTTTCCAAACTTTAGTTTTGTATATTGTATAAAAATATGCAAACTGAATAACATGAGGAAATCAAATCATTTAGAATATTTAAAAAAGGGTGATTTAGTTGCCGTTGTATCAATTGCGAAATATATCACAAAGGAAGAATGTCGGTTTGCAACACAATATATTGAAAAGAAAGGTTTAAAAGTTTTCAATTTAAACAAAACAATATTATCTAGAAGAGGAATGTTTTCTGGATCGGATGAGGAAAGAATAAATTTGCTACAATTTATTTTAGATTCTTCTAATATAAAAGCCATATTTTTTGCTAGAGGAGGTTATGGATCTATTAGAATTTTAGATGAATTGAATTTTGATCAATTTTTAAAAACCCCTAAATGGCTTATAGGTTTTAGTGATATTACTGTTTTTTTATCACATGTTTCAAAAAGTTTTAATTTACCTACAATTCATGCACCCATGCCGTATAATTTTCCAAATACTTCTAAAAAAAGTTTACAAGAATTATTTGATTTATTGTTTGGGGTTAGAAAAGCTATTAAAATTACTTCAAATAAATATAATAGATTGGGAATGTGCAAGGGTAAACTGATAGGTGGGAATTTATCTATTTTGACTTCTTTATTAGGATCAAATTCTTTTCCCGAAACTAAGGGTAATATTCTTTTATTAGAAGATATTGGAGAATATTTATACTCTATAGATAGAATGATGTATTCTTTGAAAAGAGCGGCTGTTTTTAAGAATCTTTCAGGATTAATCATTGGTAAATTTTCAAAAATAAATGATAACACTCCTTCTTTTGGACAAAATATTTTTCAACTAATCATAAATATTTTAAGAGATTATAAATTTCCTATTTGTTTTAATTTTCCTGTTGGTCATTTGAAAAATAATAGACCTATTATTTTTTTTGAAGACATAATCTTAAAAGTTAATGAATCAGTGGAGTTAATTTACATAAATCATAAAAATGAAAAATAATACATATCGATTAAATCAATATATTTCTAAAGCAGGAGTTACTTCTAGAAGAAAGGCAGATGAATTAATAAAAGCAGGAAAGATTAAAGTTAATGGTATTGTAAAAAAAGAATTAGGTGTAAAGGTTTTGTGTAGTGATATTGTCGAATATGCAGGAAAATCAATAAAAATAGAAAATTATAAGTACCTGATTTTAAATAAACCAAAGGGTTTTATTACTACCCTTAATGATGAAAAAAACAGAAAAACAGTTATGGATTTAATTTTAAAAGCTTGTGATGAAAGGCTTTTCCCAGTAGGAAGATTAGATAAAAATACTACGGGAGTTTTATTATTTACTAATGATGGGTACTTAGCTCAAAAATTAACACATCCTAAGAATAAAATACAAAAAACGTATCATGTTTCTTTAAATAAAAAAATTCAACACATAGATTTAATAAAAATTCACAAAGGATTCCTTTTAGAAGATGGTAAAATAAATGTAGATAATATAGAGATTGTTAACAACACTAATAATAAAGAGATTTTTATTACGTTGCATTCAGGAAGAAATCGTATAGTGAGGCGAATTTTCGAGTTTTTTGAGTATAAAGTTCTTAAATTGGATAGAATTATGTTTGCAGGAATTTCTAAAAAAAAAGTAAGTCGTGGTAATTGGAGATTTTTGATTAAAAAGGAGATTGGGTTTTTAAAAATGAAATAATTTTGAAGTAGACTATTGTGAGATTCTTTACAAGAAATATAGTATTTATTAATAGAGTTATTATAGGAATGTCAATTTTCATTACTTTAGGAACTCTTGTTTTAACAGCACAATTTTTTAAAAAACAACAAGAAGTAGAAGCTAGTAAAATAAAAATTTTAGAAGAACTTCGTCATGAAGAAAAGAAGAGGATAAAAATTTGGGCTGATGCAGTTAGCCAAATAGCGTCTTTAGAACCCGGTCAATCCTTAGATCCTTGTGTGTTGGAAATTTTAAAAAGTAATAAATCAATTCCAGCTATTTGGCTAGGCTCTAATAAAGAGTTAAAAGCATATAGGAATATAGATTCTTTAGAGGTCAAGTTAAAAAACAAAATAGAAAAATTTGAAAAAAATAAACTTGAGTCACTTGAATTAATAAATTTAAAACAATCTTTAGATAGTATCCAAACTACACTGAATCTAAAGTTCCAAACCGATAGTTTTTTAATGTTACAAATATATAGCATGAAAGACTCTATACCTATTGAAGTTCAGTCTGCTATTAAAGATAAAGACGGGAATATTGTTATGGATAAATCTGGCAAACCAATAACAGAGACTACGATTGATTATGTGTATTATAATGATTCTTATGTAATAAAAGAGGTTGATAGACTTTATGAAGATAGTAAAGATTTTACGGAGAGTTTACAGTATTACCCAGTAATTATTTTACTTGTAACAAGTAGTATTTTTTTAGTAGCATATTTAGCTTTTGATTTTTCTCAAAAATCACAAAAAAATAAATTATGGGCAGGTATTGCAAAAGAAACAGCACATCAAATAGGTACTCCGCTCTCTTCATTGATGGGTTGGGTTGAATATTTGAAAAATAAAAACATTAAAATTGAAACTATTAATGAAATAGAAAAAGACACTAATCGTTTGCAGCAAATAGCAGATAGGTTTTCAAAAATAGGATCAGCCCCAGTATTAAAATCTGTTAATATTATTCCAGTTTTAGACAAAACAATGGATTATGTAAAAAAACGTGCATCAAAAAACATAAAGTTTTCGTTTGAATTTGATGAATATGAAAAAGATTTAAAAATAAATCTTAGTTCAGAGCTTTTTTCGTGGGTGATAGAAAATTTATTAAAAAATTCAATTGACTCTCTACAAAGCTCAGGTTTTATAAAAGTCAGATTAAAAAATAAACATAATGGAAGATATATTATAGATGTTATAGATAATGGGAAAGGAATATCTTCTTATGATTTTAAAAAAATATTTGATCCGGGATATACTTCTAAAAAAAGAGGTTGGGGTTTGGGTTTGTCGTTGTGCCAAAGGATAATTAGTGAATATCACCAAGGTAAAATATTTGTGTTAAAATCCACATCATTTAAAGAAACTATTATCCGGATTATATTAAAGCAATAATGTGGCTGGAATTTATATACATATACCATTTTGTTTAAAAGCGTGTCATTATTGTGATTTTCATTTTACAACATCTTTCAAAACAAAAGATGCAATAATTTCAGCCATTATTCAAGAGTTGTTTTTCAGAAAAGAATATTTAAATGGTGATACAATTGAAACAATATATTTTGGAGGAGGAACCCCATCTGTTTTAGAGGTTGCAGATATAGAAAAAATATTAAGAATTATTTATAAGTATTTTGACATTTCTAAGAATGTGGAATGCACCTTAGAAGCCAATCCCAATGATTTAAAAAAGGAAAAAGTAATAACTTACATTAAGTTAGGAATTAATAGAATTAGTTTGGGGGGGCAATCTTTTGATGATGACCAATTAAAAAAACTAAATAGAACACATACAAGTAATGACGTAGAAGTATCTATAAAATTAATTCAAGATTTAGGAATAGAAAACATAAATTTAGATTTAATCTATGGGATTCCTGGAATGAATATTAAATCTTGGGAAAAAGATTTAAAAAAAGCGGTGGACCTAAACGTTACCCATTTGTCATGTTATTGTTTAACAATAGAAAAAGGAACAGTTTTTCACAAAATGGTTAAACAAGGAAATTTAAAGCTTGATACAGATTTAAATATAAAATCACAATTTATAATAATGCGAAATTTTTTAATTGGGCATGGTTTTAATCATTATGAAATTTCTAATTTTTCTAAACCCACCTATGAATCAAAGCATAATAGTTCATATTGGAATGGTAATAAATATATAGGAGTTGGACCTTCAGCACATTCTTTTAACGGAAAAAAAAGACAATGGAATATAAAAAATAACATGAAGTATATCATTGCATTGAAAAATAAAAAATCATTTTATAATGAGGAGTTATTAACCGAAAAAGATATTATCAATGAATATATTTTAACTAGTTTAAGAACGAGTAAGGGAATTTCATTAAAAAAACTGAATAGCATAACCAATGAAATAGAATATACTGATTTACTAAAGCAAATGCATGCTTTAGCAGATTTTTCATTACTTTATTTTAAACAAGATAATTTTTGTTTAACTCAAGAAGGAATGATTTTATGTGATAAAATTACATCAGATTTATTTTTAGTGTAATTTTGCAACAGAGATTAATAAAATCTAGAATGGAATTTTTTTCTTATTTAGGAAATAAAAAAATAAAAATTGACTTTAATGCTCCAATTGACATATCTATTCCAGTGTCTTTTTCAGATAAAAAATTGAGAGCCTGGGGGATACCTTTTCCTAAAAAAGAGCCTGTTAAAATAGGAGATTGGATAGGTAGTGTTAAAAAAGGAGGTTCAGTGAATTTTAATAATCTATATTTTAATCCTCACGCTCATGTTACACACACAGAATGCTTTGGGCATATAAGTAATGGTGAAGAAAGTATTAATTCTATTCAAAAGAATTTTTTATTTTATGCTAAATTAATTACTGTATTTCCTCAAAAAAAAGACAAAGATCTCATTATATCAGAATCCATGATATTAAATCATATAAGTGGTAAATTTGAATTTGACACATTAATAATTCGCACTCACCCAAATAAACCTGATAAAATAGAGAAAGACTATAGTGATCAGAACCCTCCTTATCTGACGGAAAAGTGTATTCGTTATATAAAAAAAATAGGAGTCAAAAATTTATTAATTGATTTACCCTCTATTGATAAAGAAAAAGATGAAGGAGAAGTAAGAAATCATAAGATCTTTTTCGATTATGATCAAGCAGGAAATCAGAATACTATAACAGAATTAATTTATATTTCTGATGCAGTGCTTGATGGGGATTACTTATTAAACTTACAAGTTATGCCTATTGAAAATGATGCTGCTCCAAGTCGACCAGTTTTGTTTAAAATACATTACATATAAAATGTTAAATCAATATTGCAATAGTTTAATCAAATATTCTAGATGGAAAACTAGAGAGGTTTTAATTGGAAATGTAGGTATTGGTGGTAAAAATCCCATCAGAATACAGTCAATGACAACAACTAACACAATGGATACGGAAGCTACTGTTCAAGAGTGTATTAGAATGTTAAAAGCAGGATGCGAGTTAATTAGAATAACCACCCCTAGTAAAAAAGAAGCAGAGAATTTACGAAGTATAAAGAATTTATTACTAAAAAAGGGTTATGATGTTCCACTTATTGCGGATGTTCATTATACTCCTAATGCAGCTGAATTAGCAGCCAAAATCGTAGAGAAGGTTAGAGTTAATCCAGGAAATTATGCAGACAAAAAAAAATTCCAAAAAATAGAATATACAGAGATTGATTATAATAAGGAATTAGAAAGAATAAAAATAAAGTTCCTGCCTTTAGTTAAGATTTGTAAAGAATACAATACAGTTATTCGTATAGGAACAAACCATGGATCTTTATCAGATAGGATTTTAAGTCGCTATGGTGATACTCCGGAGGGAATGGTTGAATCTGCAATGGAGTTTGTTCGTATTTGCAATAATGAAAATCATCATGAATTAGTTCTTTCTATGAAATCATCAAATCCAAAAGTAATGATACAAGCCTATCGATTATTAGTTCATCAAATGATAAAGGAAGGCATGAACTATCCATTACACTTAGGTGTAACAGAGGCTGGTGATGGAATAGATGGTCGCATAAAGTCAGCTATAGGAATAGGATCTCTTTTAGAAGATGGACTAGGAGATACTATTCGCGTTTCATTAACAGAACCTCCAGAAAATGAAATTCCAGTTGCAAGAAACATATTAAATCATTTGAAAAACAGAAACAATAAACATAAAATATCATCAATCAAAAAATGTAATCTTAATCCATTTACATATAAAAAAAGATTAACACATTCAATTTATAATATTGGTGGCAACAATTTCCCAATTGTTTTAGTTGACTTTTCTTTAAAGAAAAAAATTACTCCAGCATCATTTTTTTCATTAGGTTATAAATATTCTGTTTCACTAGATAAATGGAAGATTACTGATCAAGCGTGTGATTATATATTTTTAGGAGACAATCACATTGATTTTGAAATTCCGGGAACACTAAGTTTAATTTATAATTATAATAAATGGAAAAAAACCCAAAAAGGAAATCCTTTTCTAAAAATGAAAGAATATATGTCAGCTTCAAAGTTGTCATCTAAAATTAATTTTATACATACTTTTTTTTCTGATTTAAATCAAAGTTGTATTTCAAAATTAAAAAAAGATAAAACAGCAGTGTTAATTATTGACACTTATAATGATAATGCATTAGCTGAACAAAGAAGAATCTTTATTAAGCTTTTAAATCATAATTTAAAAACTCCTGTGATAATAAGTAAGCGGTTCTCTAAAAAGTTTTCTAAAGATCAATTACAAATTAGTTCGTCAATAGATATGGGCGGGTTATTTTGTGATGGTTTAGGTGATGGTATATTTATATGTCGTGAATCTAATGATCAGATCACATTTTTAAATAAAATTTCTTTTGGAATACTTCAAGCTACAAGAACTAGAATTTCAAAAACAGAATACATTTCTTGTCCATCTTGTGGAAGAACTTTATTTGATTTACAAGAGACCACTGAAAAAATACGGTCTGCGACATCTCATTTAAAGGGATTAAAAATAGGGATAATGGGGTGTATAGTTAATGGGCCTGGAGAAATGGCAGATGCTGATTATGGATATGTGGGATCTGGTATAGGAAAAATCACATTATATAAAGGGCAGAGTGTTATAAAAAGAAATATCCCTACTGTTAATGCATTATCAGAATTAATTAATCTTATTAAGGAACATGGAGATTGGAAGCCTAGAGGTCCAGATTTAGAGATTCTTCATCAGAGTATTTAATTTTATCCAGTTTTTCCATCCAGTTTTTTTTCTTCATGTTAAAATCGGATCTATTTTTTTTACCTATAGGTTCTGATGGTGGTAGATTTTCTTTAAATGGATCAACCTGTTTGCCATTTTTCCAAAATCTATAACAAACATGTGGACCTGTAGCTAAACCTGTTTGACCAACATATCCAATTTGCTCACCTTGTTTTATTTTACTCCCTGGTTTTATATTGTGTTTTTTCCAAAAATTAACACTTTTTTTGTGCATATGAAGATATTGTGTTTCATAAGTATTATTATGTCTTATTTTTACATAATATCCATTGTATTTTTTATACTGAGCGACTGTTATCGTTCCGTCTGCGGTGCTAAAAATTGGAGAACCACTTTCAGCTGCAAAATCAGTTCCTTTGTGTGCTGTAACATTTCCAGTTACAGGATGCCTTCTGGCTTTACTATACTTTGAGGAAATTCTTCTAAAATCTACAGGTGCTTGCAGAAAAAAATTTCTTAGATTGTTTCCTTTTTGGTCATAATAATCAGTGTAATTTTTATTAGGATCTTCTTTAAAAGGAATAGCATAATAATTTTCTCCTTTGTGATTAAAAACAGCTGCATATACGTGATTAATTTCCACAAATTCATTGTTTATATATTTAGCATCATAAATTAGTTTGAATCTATCTTGTGGATTTAAATGGGTGAATCGAATTGTCCAAGGGTATATTTTATTTGCAAGAACCGTTACAACAGCTTCAGTTTCTAAGCTAGATGGAACAATATCATGTACAGCTTGCCAAAGGTGAGAAGTAATAATCCCAGATATTTCATGTTTTTTGATTTCAAAAGGACGTATATTTATTTTACATTCAGTGATATTTTCAAAATCAATAACCAAATAACTTTCTTTATTTAATTCATAAGCAAAATAGAGTAGTTTGTTTTCTGGTTTTTTTTCAAACAACAAACTGTATTTT
>CACAKI010000016.1 GCA_902533035.1 uncultured Bacteroidota bacterium
GTTGATTTAATTAATACAGGTGCCTTAATTATAAATTATATTGGGCACGGAGGAGAAGTAGGTTGGGCATCTGAGAGAATTTTAGAAGTTCCAGAAATTAATAATTTTGAGAATTTTAAAAACCTACCTGTTTTTGTCACCGCCACATGTGAATTTTCTAGATTTGATGATCCAGAAAGAGTTTCTGCTGGGGAGTTATTATTTTTAAATCCAAATGGAGGTGCGGTTTCTTTATTTAGTACTTCTAGAACAGTCAATGAAAGTAGCGCATATTATATTACAAACTCTTTGTATAATTATATTTTAGATTCATCTTCTCAAGAAAATACTATGGGTGAGATTATGAAAGAAGCTAAAAATGACCCGTCTTTAGGGAATACTGTGAATAAAAGAAAGTTTGCATTGATAGGTGACCCTGCTTTAAAAATCCCATATCCTAAAAATAATATTCAAACAAATAATATTTTTTTAGTTAATAATATTTCTTCTAAAGAGGAAAAAAATATACCGACTGATACTATCAAAGCTCTTAGCAAGGTTAAAATTTCTGGAGAGGTTATTGATGGTTTAACTAATGGCATTTTATATGTTACAGTTTTTGGTAAAACGAACAGTTTTGAAACTTTAAATAATAACGGATTTTTAGAAAATCCGTTTTTATTTAATTTGCAGAAAAATATTATTTATAGGGGTAAGGTAGATGTTGTAAATGGTTTATTTGAGTATGAGTTTATTGTTCCAAAAGATATTCCATATCAGTATGGAGATGCTAAATTAAGTTATTATGCATATGATGATTCTTTAAATATTGATGGAACGGGTGCTTATGAAGAATTATTAATAGGTGGTATAAATACAAATGCGTCAATTGATGATATTGGGCCATCTATAGAATTATTTATGAATGATACAACTTTTGTTACAGGTGGTATAACTAATTCAAACCCTGAATTAATTGCTAAAGTATTTGATTCATCTGGGATCAACACAGTGGGAACAGGTATAGGTCATGATATTGTTGCTATTTTAGATAATATGTCTAATCAACCCTTTATACTTAATGATTATTATCAATCTGATTTAAATACATATCAATCTGGTTCTATAAGATATTCTTTATCTAATTTGGCTGAGGGAGTACATGTTTTGACTTTAAAAGTTTGGGATGTATATAATAATTCTAATGAAAGAGATTTATCATTTGTGGTGTCACAATCAGAAGAAATGGTTTTGAATTATCTTTTAAATTATCCAAATCCATTTTCTAATTTCACTAAATTTTCATTTGAACACAATCGTCCCAATGAGTATTTAGATGTCATGATTCAAGTATTTACTGTTAGTGGAAAATTAGTTAAAACATTAAAAAATAATATTATTAATGTTGGGTTTAGAGATGAGTCTATTACTTGGGATGGCTTAGATGATTTTGGAGACAAATTAGGTAAAGGTGTATATATTTATAAAATTTTGGTAAAATCTGTAGAGAGTGGAGAAAAGGTCGAAAAATTTGAAAAACTAGTAATATTAAACTAATTTCCGCGTTGTTTAGTAATAATTTACGATAATATTTAATTTAATGAAGTACATATTTTTCTTTTCAATTATAGCAGTATGCTCTCAAGTTTTTTCTCAAAGTACTACATCTTTTGGAGATAATTTAAATACAATTACTTCTGCGGTGCCATTTTTAACTATTTCTCCCGATTCTAGATCTGGAGCTATGGGGGATGTTGGAGTGGCAACCTCTCCAGATGTTCATTCAATACATTGGAATTCAGCTAAATTAGCTTTCTTACCACAAGGCGGAGCTTTTGCGGTTTCTTATACTCCATGGCTAAGTAAGTTAGTACCTGATATATCACTCTCTCATATTACTGGTTATTATAAATTAAATGAGATAAGTACTTTAGCAGGAGGTTTACGGTATTTTTCTCTTGGTAATATTCAATTTACGAATGATCAAGGGGATTATGTTGGAGAGTATGATCCTAATGAATATGCATTTGATTTAGCTTATTCAATGAAGCTTTCAGATAATTTTTCAGCTGGTTTAGTTATGAAATATATTTATTCAAATTTGACTGGTGGAATTTTTGTTGAAGGCTTGCAAACAGAAGCTGGAAAATCATTTGCAGTTGATTTAGGAACATATTATCAAAGTAAAATTTTCGATTTTAATGGTTATGATTCTCAATGGGCAATGGGTTTAAATATTTCAAATATTGGAAGTAAAATTTCTTATACTGAGTCAGGAGATGAAGATTTTTTACCAATGAATTTAAAGTTAGGTAGTAGAATTAGTACAGACATTGATGATTATAATAAAATAATGGTAGCATTTGATATTAATAAATTGCTTGTGCCTACCCCCCCAGTTTATGCTATTGGCGATGATGGTCAGCCAATAGATGTTAATGGAAATCCAGTACAATTAGGAAGTCCAGAACATCATATTTTAGCTGGTCAAAATCCAAATGTTGGAATTGTTCAAGGGATATTTCAATCATTTTCTGATGCACCAGGTGGATTAGAAGAAGAATTACACGAATTAATGTATTCTTTTGGCGCAGAATATTGGTATGATAATCAATTTGCTTTTAGATTTGGATATTTTCATGAACATGAAACAAAGGGAAATAGGAAATATTTCACCTTAGGGTCATCTTTAAAATTAAATGTTTTTGAGATTGATTTTGCTTATTTAATTCCAGCTAACGCAAGTGTTAGAAGTCCTTTAGAAAACACTATGAGATTTTCTTTAGTTTTTAATTTAGATAATTTTGATAGTGAAACTTTGTTTAAATCTAATCGTCCAAATTCAGAAATAAAAAACAATCAATCTAATACACCTAAATAAACGTGAAAAATTATAGAGTCGGGGTAGGTTATGATGTTCATCAATTAAAAACCAATAACACATTAATATTAGGAGGAGTTTCAATACCTCATTATAAAGGTACTGTGGCGCATTCTGATGGGGATGTTGTTATTCATGCTATTTGTGATGCATTATTAGGTGCTTCAGGTTTAGGTGATATAGGTCATTTTTATCCTGATAATGATAAAAATTTTAAAAATATAGATAGTAAAATTTTATTAATTGATGTATTTAAAAAAATACAAGAAAAAGGATATTTTGTTGTGAATATAGATGTTTCTATTGTATTAGAAACCCCCAAATTAAAAGACTATTTATTGGATATGAAATCACAAATTTCAAGTTGTGTTAATATTACAATAAATGATATAAATATTAAAGCTACTACCAGTGAAAAATTAGGATTTATAGGAAAAGAAGAAGGAGTAGCTTGTTATGCAACAACATTAATTGCTTGTTAATTTCTAGTTCAAAAGTCTATAAAAATCAAAATTACATTAATCATTTTGCATATATTTGGTTTAATAAATTCGTAAATGCATGGCCTCTGTAAGCAAACAAGTATATTTAGATTGGTATAAAGAAATGTTATTATGGCGAAAGTTTGAAGAAAAAGCAGCAGCTATGTATATTCAACAAAAAATAAGAGGTTTTTTACATTTATATAATGGTCAAGAGGCCGTTTTAGCTGGTTGTGTACATGCAATTAATCTTGAAATTGATAAGATGATTACAGCTTATAGATGTCATGTTCATCCAATTGCTATGGGTCTTGATCCTAAGTTTGTTATGGCTGAATTATTTGGAAAATCTACCGGTTGTTCGAACGGAAAAGGTGGCTCTATGCATATGTTTTCAAAAAAATATAATTTTTTTGGAGGTCACGGAATTGTTGGAGGCCAAATACCTCTTGGTGCCGGAATAGCGTTTGCAGATCAATATAATAATCTAAAAGGAGTAACATTATGTTTTATGGGTGATGGAGCCGTTAGGCAGGGGTCATTACATGAAACTTTTAATATGGCTATGAATCATAAATTACCTGTTGTTTTTATATGTGAAAATAATGGATATGCTATGGGGACTTCTGTTGAGCGAACAGCAAATCATACTGCAATTTGGAAATTAGGACTAGGTTATGAAATGCCTTCTGCTCCCGTAGAGGGGATGAAGCCAGAAGTTGTTTTTGAAGCTGTGAAAAAAGCTGTAGATAGAGCTAGAAAGGGATTAGGTCCTTCATTTTTAGAAATAAAAACTTATAGATACAAAGGGCATTCTATGTCAGATGCACAGCATTATAGGACAAAAGATGAGGTTGCAAAATATAAAGATAAAGACCCTATAGATTATGTACTTAGTATTTTATATAAAAAAAAGGTTTTAATAGAAAAAGATGTTCAAAAAATTAATAATGATATAAAAGAAAAAGTACAAGAATGTGTTGACTTTGCAGAAAATTCACCCTTTCCATTAGCAGAAGATTTATATAAAGATATTTATTTAGGAGATTATAATTTTATAAAAGAATAAAGATGGCTGAAATTGTTAAAATGCCAAGATTAAGTGACACTATGACAGAAGGAGTTGTGTCTAAATGGCACAAGAAAGAAGGAGAAGAAATTAAAGAAGGAGACTTGTTGGCTGATATTGAAACTGATAAGGCAACTATGGAATTTGAATCATTTCAAGAAGGGGTTTTATTATATATTGGTGTAAAAGAATCTGAATCAGCTCCTGTTGATTCTATATTAGCAATACTAGGCAACAAAGGTGAAGATATATCTAGTTTATTAGATCAAGAAAATACTAAATATAGTAATCCACCTAATGAATTAACAATTCAAGAAGAAATAAATACACGTTCTGACAAACAATTAGATACAAATAAAAAAATCAATACAGCTTCTTTTTCAAATAATGAAAAAAGATTAAAAATTTCTCCTTTAGCTAGAAAAATAGCAAATAAAAAAGGAATTGATATTAAAAACATCAAAGGCTCAGGTGATCATGGTAGAATTATAAAAAGAGATTTGGAAGGGTTGGGCGGAAAAAACACTATAGAACAAATACAATCAACTACTAATCAACCCCTTTCTCAAATGAGAAAAACGATTGCAAGTAGATTGTCAGAGTCAAAATTTTCTGCACCTCATTTTTATTTGACTACAAAAATTAATGTAGATAGTTTAATTGAATTAAGAACAAATCTCATAAAAAATTTAGATACTAAAATTTCTTTCAATGATATAATTATTAAGGCAGTTGCTTTTTCTTTATCAAAACATCCAAATATAAATGTTTCGTGGGGAGAAGAATCTATAATAATAAATAAAGACATTAATATTGGAGTTGCAATAGCAGTTGAAGATGGATTAATTGTGCCAGTCATTAAAAATACAGATCAACATAATATTTTAGATATATCAGAAAAGATTAAAGAATTTGTAGATAAAGCAAATAAGAAAAAACTTAATTTAGATGAATTGTCAGGGAATACATTTACTGTATCTAATTTAGGAATGTTTGGAATAGATGAATTCACAGCAATTATTAATCCTCCAGATGCTTGTATTTTAGCAATTGGCGCTATTAAACAAACAGCTATTGTAAAAGATGGGGAATTAGGAATAGGTAACATTATGAAAGTTACTTTATCTTCTGATCATCGTATTGTAGATGGCGCTCAGGGTGCTCAATTTTTAAAAACCCTAAAAACAATGTTAGAGAATCCTCTTCTAATGATTTAAAAGGACATTTGCATTATGAATAGTTCACATTTTATGAACGATTTTTTTTTAACAAATAAACATTTAAAAAGTTTACCAACACATCTTTTACAATATATAGTTGATCAGGATTATAATCAATATACCCCAATTAATCATGCTGTTTGGAGATATGTGATGTATCAAAACTTAGATTATTTACCTAAAGTAATTTTCGGAGATTATCTTAAAGGTTTAAAAGAAGCAGGAATTACTATAGAAAAAATACCAAACTTATATGGTATGAATAGAATTCTTCAAAAAGTAGGTTGGGCTGCGGTTTGTGTAGATGGTTTTATTCCACCAAAAGCATTTATGGAATTCCAAGCTCATAAAGTATTAGTAATAGCTGCTGATATACGTCAAATAGATCATATAGAATATACTCCCGCACCAGATATTTTACATGAGGCAGCTGGACATGCGCCTATCATACCAAATCAAGAATATTCTGATTACCTTCAGATTTTTGGTCAAATAGGAGCAAATGCTTTTTCATCGTCTACAGATTTAGAATTATTTGAAGCAATAAGAAATTTATCTATTTTAAAAGAAGCACCAGGTGTTTCTAAAAAATTAATTAATAAAGCAGAAAAAGAAGTAGATTGTATACAGAAAAGAGCAAATAAAGAAGAGCTTTCGGAAATGTCCATGATAAGAAATTTACATTGGTGGACAGTTGAATATGGATTAATAGGGACAATTCAAGATCCAAAAATTTATGGAGCAGGTCTTCTTTCTTCTATAGGTGAAAGTGTTTGGTGTATGAGTAAAGAAGTACAAAAAAAAGATTATAATATTCAAGCATCTAAAGTTAATTTTGATATCACAAAACCTCAGCCTCAACTTTTTGTAACACCAAGTTTTAATTATTTAATTCAGGTTTTAAATGAATTTGCTGATAATATGGCATTTAAAAAAGGGGGGGAGTATGCGGTGTTACAAGCTATAAAATCAGCTAATATTGCTACTTGTGAGTATGAAAATGGACTTCAAATATCAGGAAAATTCACTAATCTAATTGAATCAAATGGAAAAGGAATTTATCTAAAAACGGAAGGTGCTACAGCATTATCTTACGGTGGTCTAGAAATAGAATGTCATGGTACTAATTTTCATAAAGAAGGCTTTGGGGCTCCTTTAGGAAGAGTTATAAATTATGATCTTTCTAATCTAAATTTAGAAAAATGTCAATCTTTAGGTTTGATAAGAAATAAAAAAATAAATTTTCAATATAATACAGGCTTAATATTGAATGGAAAGATTAAAGATTTTATTTTGAACGAAAATAATAATGTGATTTTGATCTCTTTTGATGATTGTGATATACAATTCAAAGGGCAGGTTTTATTTAATAAAAATTGGGGGCAATATGATTTAGTAATTGCTGAAAGAATTATTTCTTCTTTTCCTGGAGCCATAAATCAAAAATCATTTCCAGAAAAAACATATGATTACAAATCACAAACTATAAAAGTAAATTACACGGTATCAGAAAAAGCAGTTCAACAGCTTTATCAAAAAATTGCTAATATTAGAGAATCGAAATCAGATTATAAAGAATTAGAAATTATTTTCCAACAATTAAAATCAAAAGATAGTGAAGAATGGTTACTTTTACTTGAAATATGTGAATTAGCAAAAAATCACAATAAATGTTTATTCAAAGAATTAAAAAACTATTTAAATAATTTATCAAATAAACGCAATGATTTAAAAAAATTGATTTTAGATGGTTTGAAAATATTATGAAAAAGGTATTAATTACAGGTGCGAGTAAAGGTATAGGATTTGAATTAGCTAAGTTATTTGCAAGAAAAAACCATGCTTTATATTTATTGGCTCGGGATTCAAAAAAATTAAAGAAACTAAAAGCAGAAATAAAAGAGATAAATCCAGAGTTACCATGCTATATTCTCTCTTTTGATTTATCAAAATTAAATAATATAAAAAATCTTTTTTCTAATATTAAAAATAGGTTTGGAACTGTGGATATTATTATTCATAATGGAGGAACATTACTCAAGAAAAATTTTATTAAAATAAAAAAAGAAGATTTACTCAATTCTTTTACAGTGAATTATTTTTCTCCTTTTTTAATTACTCAAAAAATGATTTCAATTTTATCTAAAAAAGCACATGTTGTTTTTATAAGTAGTGTAGGGGGGATGAATGGAACAGTGAAGTTTCCTGGTCTTTCTTCATATAGTTCAAGTAAGGGAGCGTTAATCACATTAGCAGAATGTTTAGCAGAGGAGTTTAAAATGACAAACTTAAGATTCAATTGCTTGGCTTTAGGTGCTGTTCAAACAGACATGTTAAAGAAAGCATTTCCTGGATATAAAGCCCCACTGTCAGCAAAAAAAATGGCTTCATTTATTTTTGATTTTTCAATCAATGGAGGAGAATTTTTTAATGGTAAAGTTTTACCAGTTTCTACAACTACTCCTTAAAAATTAGTTGTTTTATATAAAACTTGGTTGTATATTAGCGTCCATTTTTTATTTTGTTCTTTATAATATGAAATTTTAAAGTCTCGTAGCTCAGCTGGTTAGAGCGCTACACTGATAATGTAGAGGTCGGCAGTTCAAGTCTGCCCGAGACTACTTTAAAATATAATTGGGGGATTAGCTCAGCTGGCTAGAGCGCCTGCCTTGCACGCAGGAGGTCGTCGGTTCGACTCCGACATTCTCCACTAAACCGGAGCACTTTTATGTGTTCCGGTTTTTTTTTGTATCATTGTCATATGATCTGTTCTAGAAAGTTTATTTTCTTCTTTTATTTTATTTCTATAACTCTTTTTTCTCAACAAGAATTAACATTAAATGATGCCATTTTAAAAAGATGGTCTGATTTTTATCCAGAAAGAATATCTAACTTAGAATGGCAGAAAACACAAGATTTTTATAGTTATTTAAAAGATAACTGCTTATTTATTTTTAATGAAAAAAATAATTTAATTGATCAAGTTTGTTTGGATGAATTAAAGAGTGTTAAAGGAATATCTAATTTTCCAAATATAAAATGGGTTTCGAATCATAGTTTTAAATTTGAATATGAAAATCAAATTTTTTTATTTAACACAAAAAGAGGAAGAAAACCTGTATTATATTTAAAACATGATAAAAATGCTTTAAATAAAGATTATAATTTTAGTAGAAATTTAATGGCTTATACTTTTGAGAATAATCTTTTTATAGCAAATACAGACACTAATTTTCAAATTAATAATTCAGAAAAGGATGTTTCATATGGGCAAGTAGTTCATAGATACGAATTTGGAATTTATAAAGGAACTTTTTGGTCTCCAAATGGAAATAAATTAGCTTTTTATAAAAACAATCAGAAAGAAGTAGATACTTACCCTCTATTAATTAATTCAGATACAACCTCTAAAGTAAAAGAAATTAAATATCCAATGTCTGGTGATTTAAGTGAATATGTGGAAATAGGAATTTATGATATTGATACTAAAAAAACTATTTATTTACAAACAGGTTCATCAAAAGATCACTATTTAACTAATATATGTTGGGGGCCTTCAGAAAAATATATTTATGTTGCAATTTTAAATCGAGACCAGAATCACTTAGAGTTGAATAAATATGATGCGACGTCGGGAGTACATTTAAAGACTCTTTTCGAAGAAAAAGATGAAAAGTATGTACATCCAATGCACGCTATGATATTTCTTGATAATGAAATGTTTTTGTGGAGATCAGAAAAAGACGGATATGATCATTTTTATTTGTATAACCAAAGAGGCAAACTAATTCAAAAAGTAACAAATGGTAATATAGTAGTGAAGGATTATTTAGGTTATAAAAATGATAATATATATTTTTCTGCTTATTCTGATGATGGTTTGGATGTAAATTTATATAGTTATTCATTAAAAGATAAAAAGAAAAAAGCACAAAAAAATCTAACATTAAATTCCCCTGGTTTTCATAAACTAAAAATGAGTCCAACAGGCAAGTTTTTCATTGATGAATTTTCAAATGTTAAATTACCTAGAATAGTTCAGATAATTGATTCCGAAGGACAATTTATTTATAAATTACTAGATGCTAAGAATCCGCTTTCTGAATTTAATATAGGTGCCACTGAATTAATAAAAATGTCTACAGATGATAATTTTTTTCTTAATGCAAGGTTGATAAAACCTTATGATTTTGATGAAAATAAAAAATATCCTGTTTTAATATATGTTTATAATGGCCCACAAATTCAACTTTTAACTAATTCTTGGTTGGCGGGCACACCTCTTTGGATGTATTATTTAGCAAATCAAGATTATTTAGTATTTACTATTGATGGTAGGGGTTCAGAAAACAGAGGAAAAGATTTTGAGCAAATTATATTTAAAAATTTGGGTCAAATTGAAATGAGAGATCAAATCAAAGGTTATAATTATTTAAAGTCTCTTCAATATGTGGATGTAAATAGAATTGCGTTACATGGCTGGAGTTATGGTGGTTTTATGACCACAAATTTACTTCTTTCTTATCCAGATCTATTTACTTGTGGTGTTGCTGGAGGACCTGTTACTGATTGGGAGTTATATGAAGTTATGTATACAGAAAGATATATGGAAACCCCATTAAAAAATCCAGATGGATATAATAATACAAAGCTCATGAATAAGGTTAAAAACTTAAAGTCTAATTTATTGATGATACATGGATTAATTGATGATGTAGTAGTTATTCAACATTCTTTGAAATTTTTAGAAAAATGTATCGAAAATAATATACCAATTGATTATTTTGTGTATCCAAATCATCCTCATAATGTTAGAGGAAAAGATAGATTACATTTAATGGAAAAAGTACTAGACTATATTATAAAAAATAATGAATAAATATTTTTACATTTTTTTTCTTTCAACTTCAATTTTTTTAAGTTGTGTAAATAACAATGAAGAAGATTATTTTTCAGATTTTAATTGTGAATGGGAAAATACAGATTTTAATTTATTTTTACCTAGCTCTGATTGTAATTTAGTGGATTTATCCTATCAATCAAGCATTGCTAGTATTATAGATTCAAAATGTATTGGGTGTCATAATCAATCAAGTCCTAATGGAATTAATTTAACAACTTACAATAATCTTTTGAGTTATGATATTTGTTTTCAAATTGACAATGATTTGATGCCACCATCATCAATGCCTAGTTTGTCAGAATGTGAAAAATTACAAATAAAAACATGGATAGAAAATGGGTTGGCTGAGTAGAATATTTATGTTTTTAGCTTTTAATTCTATTTTGTTTTCGCAAGAAAATCTAGAGAGTTTATTAAATCCAGTTAATGAAAACTATTCAACAACATCCACATTTATGTCTACAAGAGTTATTAACGGACATTCAATTGAAATGTTTGCTCCTGGTGCATTAGATGTTAGAATATCTCACCGATTTGGAGCTTTAAACACAGGGTTTTATGAACTTTTTGGATTAGATCAAGCTACAATTAGAATTGGTTTAGAATATGGTTTTTCAAATAATATAATGTTAGGATTAGGAAGAAGTAGTTATAGAAAAAATTATGATGGGTTTTTTAAATATTCTATTCTTAGACAAACAAAAAAAGAAAAAATACCTATATCACTTGTTTATTTTAGTAGTTTTTCAATTGAAAGTATAAGAAAAAGTCAAGAAAATTATCCTTTTTTAGGAAGAGTTTCATATTGTCATCAATTTTTAATTGCCTCAAAATTAAATCAAAAACTATCGATACAATTGATGCCTACTTTTATACACAGAAACATGGTTGAATCTCCTTATTTTTTCAATGATGTTTATTTATTAGGATCGGCTTTAAAATATAATATTACTAAAAGCACATCTTTAAATTTAGAGTATTATTATAGAATTACAGAAAAAGACGGCGTTATGATAAATCAAGATGAATTTTATAATTCATTTTCTATTGGACTTGATATAGAAACAGGAGGTCATGTTTTTCAAGTACATGTGACCAACTCATTACCTATGTATGAAGTGGGCTTTCTTACTGAAACAAATCAAAACTGGAGTGACGGAGGAGTACATTTTGGGTTTAATATAAGTAGAGAATTTACCTTGAAATGAAAAAATTAATATTATTTATTTGTATACCGATTTTTTGTTTTAGTCAAAAGTATAAGGTAGTTGATTCAGAAGTTTCTTTTTTTTCTTATGCTCCATTAGAAAATATTACGGCTTCTTCTGAAGAATTACAAGGTATTATTGATCTTTCCAGCGGAGAGTTTTTTTTTAGATTACCAATTAAATCTTTTTCATTTAAAAGATCCCTAATGCAAACACATTTTAATGACAAATACATGGAATCTGATAAATTTCCTAATGCTATTTTTCAAGGCAAGTCAGATGAGTTAAAAGAGCATATAACAAAAATTATAAAAACATTAAACAATAATTTATCTGATAATTCTGAGAAAAGTCTTATTTCAAAACAATTAGAAAAAGTTTTTGAGCAAGGTGTTTTGGTAGAAGGAATCTTAAGTATTCATGGTAAAGAAAAAAATATAAAAATCAAGGTGGTTATTAATCCTAAATCAGATAGGATAAGGTTTTTTTCTATTTTTTTTGTTAAAACAGAGGATTTTAATATAAAGATTCCGAAGCTTTTAAAAGATAATATTTCTGAAAAAATAGAAGTTAAGGTTTCAGGAATTCTAAATGCTTTTTAAAATAAAATAATTTGTTTACTTTCAAATCTATTATTTCCTAAAAAATTTATAAAATAAATTCCTTTTGGCTGGTTACTTAAATCTAATTCAACTTTAGAATCATTAATTTTTTCTTTGATAATTATTTGACCAAGCGGATTTCTTACGATAAAACTATGAATTAGTTTTTTATCACATTCTATATTTATTTTTCCATTTGTTGGATTAGGATACATATTTGAGTTTTCTATCAAAAAATCATTTAGATTTATATTAGATTCACTATAAATATTAATATTGTCTACAATAATATTATTTCCTCTATAGTTTGTTGTTACAAATTTCAATAATACTTCTTGATCTGTAAAATCACTTAGTATTATATTTTCTTCTCTCCAGTGATTTTCCTCATATGGTGTAAAGTTTTCGGTTTGGATATCAAAAGTATTTAAATCATCTCCACCTTTTTCAAAAATCATATTTTGAAATGAATTACCACAATCATTTGAAATAAAAATTTGTAGTGTGTCTTGTTTTGAAGAATTAGTATATTTTTGATAAGAGATAGAAAAATTCATTTGCACAGAATCACCAGATAAATTTACTACAGGTCCAATGAGTTCATCTTTTTGTCCATCTCTTGGGTTGTAACCAAAAAGATTAACATATATCGAGCTGTCACTATTTTCTATTCCTGCAGTTTCAACAATTTCCCAAGTTCTGCTAAAATCAGAGTTTATTATATGCCAATTATCTAAATTAATTCCAGTTTCAAAATTTTCATAATATGGTAATTCAAAAGTTGGTTTATATTTAAATCTAACCATTCTACGATTATTATGATAATCTATTTCTTCCATGATGTCTAAAGATTCTAATAAAAAGAATAATTCAACATCACCATAGTTGTAATTTTCTATTGCAGGTAAATTTAATTCTATTTCCTCCCCAGAGTTAAGTATTAAGTCCGAAAAAATAAATTGATCTTGGAATATTTCATTATTGAAATAAGATATTTTTATACCTTCAATTATAGAGTCTCCATGATTTTTTATAATAATTGTAGGAGTGAAGGAATTTTGACATGATATTTTTTCAGGAGTGTTTAATATATTAATTATAGAAAGATCTTCTAGGTTGTTATTAGGAATAATTGGTTCATATGTTTCTGCTAAATAATTAAATGCAGCTAAGCCATCAATAATTCCCATTCCATATATATTATCTTCCCCTTCCTCTCCTAAATCTATGGCAGTATAGTATATTGCTAATAAAATTTCTTCTCCACTTAAAAAAGGGAAGGCCTCTTTTAATAATAAAAAACAACCGGTAACATGTGGTGCTGCCATTGAAGTACCTGATTTTACATCAAATCCATTTTCACCTGAAGCAGATCTAACTGCTTGTCCTGGCGCAGAAACTTCTGGATATATTTCTAATGAACCTCCTTCACTTGGACATTGAGTAGGCCCTCTAGTTGAAAAAGTACTTATCATAAGTTCTTCGGTATTAGCATTAATACTCCCAACGCAAAATGTATTTACTACATTTGAATTAATTCTTTGAGGAGCTTTTACACCTTGATTATTTGGCCCATCATTTCCAGCAGAAAAAATATTTCCAATACCAGCAACTTCAATTACATTCATTAAATCAACTATATATCCTTCACATTGCACTGTGTCAATTGGATTGTACCATCTCCATGAGTTGTTAATCACATCAGGGACATCATAATCAGTGGATAAGTCTCCATCAGGATTCAAAGACCATTCAAATGAAGTAACCATCTCTACTACTGGTGGCAACTCTTCAACTGTTGATGTGACAAAGTCATTAGCAATCCAATAACAATTAAAAGAACTTCCAATAGTATCATTAGTTTCTTCTACTAATCCTCCAATTATTCCCATTGTATGGGTGCCATGATCGTTGACACCATTTGGTGTATCACTGAAATAACCATCCCAACATTGATCCATAGGATAAAAATTTCCAAAGAATCTTTCTGAAAAAGCAGGATGTGTAGGCCAAACTCCAGTATCATAATTAAAAACTAAAGTACCTTTTCCAGTGTACCCCATATCCCAAAGAGGTCGAATATTTATAGCTTCAATTCCAGGCTCAGTACTGTTTCCACCATGTAGTTGTAAATTAGAAACACTTTCATATGGTATTGGCTCCATATGTCCAATTTCTATATCTATTTTGTTGATTAGAGGATTGTTTTGTAATTGTTTTATTAAAAGAGGTTTTGCCTCTAAATATATCATGTTTACTGCCCAAAATGTATATAAATTTTTATAGTTATTTTTATTTAAAAGAATTAGTTCTAATAATTTTTCTTGACTTTTCTTATATTTTTTTTGAAGTTTTTCAGCAACTATACTTGCTCTTTTTTTGATTGGAGTTTTATTGGCTTCGAATTCATTTTTTAATTTTGTAATATCGATTTTTTCTTTTAATTCAATAGTAATGGGAATAAATTCATTGTCGGATAAAATAGATATTTTTTCTTGTAAATAAGGAGAAATATTTTGAGAATAAGAAAAAGAAAAAAGAAGAATAAAATAAATAAATGTTTTTTTCATCATGGCAAGTAATAAAATATTACTTAAAAATAAACTATTTTTGTCTAATATATTCAATCATAAATCTATGAGAGCATTTGTTTTAATTATTTTTTCTTTTATATTTTTTAATTCTTGTGAAACAGATGATGAAATTCAAATCGATATTTGTTTTAGACAATTTGTAGGTGAAAATCAATTAGAGTTAAATAATATAACTTATGAAAATGAAGCAGGTAATCTTTATAGTGTTGAAAGATTTTTATATGTTATTTCAGATCTTACTTTGTATTTTGAAAATGGAGATTTTATGGTTTTGGATAATTATTATTTTATTAATCTAGATGATGAAAATTCTTTAAAAGTAAAGAATATTGATATTCCAAGTCCATGTGTTTCAGTTTCATTTACTTATGGTTTTCCTCAAAATAAAAATATCACAAATTTGTATCTAAATGATGAAAATAATTTTCATAATTTAATGCTTTGGCCAACTACTTTAGGAGGGGGTTATCATTATATGAAATTAGAGGGTAAATATCTAGATAATTATGGAGAACAAAAATTTTATAATACTCATACAGGTGGTTTAAATGGAAATGATTATTCAGTAAGCTACTTTTTTGATATTGAGGCTTCTGAAGAAAAGTCATATATATATATAGACATGAATATTAATAATATATATAACGACCCTGTTTATGATTTTAATTATTATGGATCTGCAATTATGAGTTCAGAAGAAGCGCAGTCTATTATTCAGGTCAATGTATTAGAAGATGTTTTTTCAGTTTCATAAAACTAAAAAATTATATGAAAAAGTTTTTAATTTTTTTTCTACTGATTGTTTCTTGTGATCCAGATGGTGATGATAATGATTTTGAAACCACACCATACTCACTAATATACCCTTCAGATATTTTTCCTATAATGTTAATGCCAGAAGATAATTTTCTTACACAAGAAGGAGTTTTTTTAGGTAAAAAGTTATTCTTTGACCCAATATTAAGTAGTGATAATAGTATATCTTGTGCATCATGTCATATTCAAGAACACTCATTTTCTGACCCAAATCAATTTAGTGTTGGTGTGAATGGTGATTTAGGATTTAGAAATGCCTTTTCTTTAGTAAATATTGGATGGAATAGTTCTTTTAATTGGGATGGCTCGGCATCGAGTTTAGAAAATCAAGTTTTTGAACCAGTTTCTAATCCAATAGAGATGGCCAACAATTGGCAACAAGTTGAAGCTGATTTAAATGCAAGTAGTGAGTACAGAGATCTTTTTAAACAAGCCTTTAATATTGATTGCATTGATTCAACTCATGTTGCTAAAGCAATTGCTCAGTTTGAAAGAACATTAATTTCTTACAACTCTAGGTATGATAAATGGTCTAGAGGTGAAGTTATGTTTACAAATGAAGAATTAGATGGTTTGAATATATTTACAACAGAAAGAGGTGATTGTTTTCATTGTCACGGAAATATTAATTTTATGGATAATTCTTTTCATAACAATGCATTAGATGAAACTTTTTCAGATTTAGGTTTATATGAAGTTACAGGAAATGATTTAGATAAAGGCTTATTTAAAACCCCGACTCTTCGAAATGTAGAATTTAGTGCTCCATACATGCATGATGGTAGATTCAATACGCTAGATGAAGTTATTGATCATTATAATTCTGGTGGAGTTTATTCATCCACAGTTGACCCATTAATGAAATATGTAAATTCAAATCCATATGGGATTCCTGGTCAAACAGGCCTTTTGTTAACCCAACAGGAAAAAAATAATTTAAAGGCTTTTTTACTAACTTTGTCTGATGAAGAATTTATTCAAAATACAGACTTTCAACCATAACTTTAATTTATGTTTTTAATTGTATTATCTCCAGCAAAAACTTTAGATTTTGAAAGAAAATTAAATTATAAGAAAAGCACGACACCTTCTTTTCTTCAAGAAAGTAAGAATTTAATTAATTATTTGCTTAGAATGAAAAAAGAGGAAATAGGTAAACTGATGGGGATTAGTGAAAAACTAATAAACTTAAACTACGATCGATATAGATCATGGAATGAAGATTTTAATCTTACTAATTCAAGGCATGCGATTTCTTGTTTTACAGGTGATGTTTACAAAGGCCTTGATGTAAACAGTTTTTCTTCTGATGACTTGGAGTATTCTCAAGACCACTTAAGGATACTTTCAGGCTTGTATGGTGTTTTAAGGCCTTTAGATTTAATGAAACCATATAGATTGGAAATGGGGGTAAAATTAAAAACAGAAAGAGGTAAAAATTTATATGATTTCTGGGAAAATAAAATAACAGAAAAATTAAATCAAAATTTCACTACAACAAATAATGAGTATTTAGTCAATCTAGCTTCCAATGAATATTTTGATTCAGTTAAAAAGGCTAAACTGATGAAAAAAATCATAACTCCTAAATTTCTAGATAAAAAAAATGGCGATTATAAAGTAATTAGTTTTTTTGCAAAAAAAGCAAGAGGCTCTATGGCTTCATATATAATTAAAAATAAAATTGAAAATCTTGATGACTTACGTGACTTTAATGGCCTGGAATATCAATTTTGTTCTACAAGATCTGATGAGAATAACTTAGTATTTATTCGTTAGGTTTTTCTTCAAATATTGCATCTAGTATTTTTTTAAGTCCTATAAAAAGACCAAGGATAGCAATTAGCATTATTATTCCTCCAGCTATTAAAAAAAGTATATTTTTTGAATCTAAACTTTGCAAGTTGTTCATATTTCCTCTTAAAAAAACTGCTGGTCCAATGAAAATAAATGGGAAGATAAATGCAATAATTGTTAATCCAGTTTTTATTTTTTTTTTATTTGTCATTTTTTTTACATTCATGTTCTATTACAAGTCTAGCGCTTTTTAATTTTTCTAACATATTTTTTGCTTCTTTTTTGTTCAGTGAAGTTTGTTCAATAATAAGATTTATTGCTCTTTTTTTTAATTTTTCATTATTTATTTTCATATCAACCATTTTATTATCTAAAACATGACCAAGTTTAATAAAAACACTAGTTGTTATCATATTTAAACACATCTTTTGAGCTGTTCCAGCTTTCATTCGAGTGCTACCAGTTAAAAACTCTGGACCTAAAATTAATTTTATATCATAATTTGAAATTTTGGATATAGGACTTGTTTTATTACAAGTAATGGAGCCCGTTATAATTTTATTTTTTTTACATTTTTGCAATGCACCTAAAACATATGGTGTTGTTCCAGAAGCACTTATTCCTATAACAATATCTTTAGTGGTTATGTGATGATTTTTCAAATCTTTCCATCCAGATTTTAAATTATCTTCCGCATATTCTGTGGCGTTTCGTATTGCCGCATCTCCTCCTGCGATAAGTCCTATAACTATATTATTTTTTACTCCAAATGTAGGTGGGCATTCAGAGGCATCTAGAATTCCTAATCGACCACTAGTCCCAGATCCTATATAGAACAATCTTCCTCCAGTATTTATTTTTTCAAATACTTTTGTTGATAATAAAGAAATTTTTTTTGTTTCTTTTTTAATTACTTGAGCAATTTTTTTGTCTTCATTATTTATAGCGTTTATAATTTCTAAAAAACTCATTTTTTCTAAATTATTATAAAGGCTATCTGTTTCAGTAGTTTTCATTAATTATATAATTCAGGAAAAGTATTCTCATCTAGTTCAGTCATTATAGAATAACACGTCTCAATAATATCATTTACATTAGACTTAGAAAAATAATCACCATCATCACCGTAAGCAGGTCTATGATCTTTACTAGATATAGTTTTCGGCTTACTATCTAAATAATGATATCCATTTTGTTCCTCCAGCACTTTTTGCATCATATATGCAGATGCACCTCCAGACACATCTTCATCAAGAAAAATAATTCTATTTGTTTTTTTAAGACTATTAACAATATCATGATTGATGTCAAATGGGATTAATGATTGGATATCTATAATTTCTACCGATATGTTGAATTCTGCTAATTTTTTTGATGCTTCTAATGCAATTCTACAACAAGAGCCATATGTGACAATTGTAATATCATGTCCTTGATTTATGATTTCTACTTCTCCAATTGGTGTTGTAAATTCACCTAAATTATTTGGCATTTTTTCTTTTAATCGATATCCATTTAAGCATTCAATTACTAATGCTGGTTCATCACCTTTTAATAGAAGATTATAAAATCCAGCAGCTTTTGTCATATTTCTAGGCACTAAAATATTGATCCCTCTTAATAAGTTTATAATTCCTCCCATTGGCGAGCCAGAATGCCAAATGCCTTCTAATCTATGCCCTCTTGTTCTAATAATTAAAGGTGCTTTTTGTCCTCCAAACGTTCGATATTGTAAAGTTGCCAAATCATCACTTAGTATTTGAATTGCATATAATAAATAATCCAAATATTGAATTTCAGCTATAGGCCTTAACCCACGTAAAGCTAGACCTATACCTTGACCTATTATTGTTGCTTCTCTTATTCCTGTATCAAAAACACGGTTTTCTCCGTATTTTTTTTGTAATCCTTCCAGTCCTTGATTGACATCTCCTATTTTTCCGCAATCTTCTCCAAAAATAAAAAGTTCAGGATGAGTATTTAATAAGACATCAAAATTATCTCTTAATATTATTCTTGCATCCACCATTTCTTCTTCGGAAAAAATAGGTTCAATTTTAGAAATAGCTTTTAAGTTTTTATTTGATTGGCTATAAAGAAAGGAATTATACCGAATTTTATTTTCATTTAAAAGTTTTTTTATCCAGTCAGATAGTTCTTTTTTATTCCCTTCTTTAGCATAAAAAATAGCGCTTCTAGCTGCTTGAATAAGATCTCTTCTAGATACAGGATTTGTATTTAATAATTCGTTATGAATTTTTTTAATTTTCTCAGAACCATCTGCTATATTTTTTTTCAGTATTAGACAAGTATTATCTCTTTCTTTATTAATTGGTTCTATATAATTTCTCCAAGCTTTATTTTTTTGTGCTACAACTTCTTTTTGTATGTCTTCTTCTAATTTTTCTAAATCTTTTAGATTAGAATAATTTTTGGAAATAATCCATTCTTTCATTTTTCGAATACAATCGTACTCTTCTTCCCATTTTAATCTTTCTTTACTTTTATATCTTTCATGTGAGCCTGAAGTGGAATGTCCTTGTGGTTGTGTCATTTCTTCAACATGAATGATAATCGGTTGATGATTTTTTCTGGCAATTCTTTCTGCTTTTGCATACGTTTTATAGAGATTTTCTATATCCCATCCTTTCACTTTAAATAATGTGATTCCATTTTTTTCTTCTGTACTTTCAAAACCTTTTAAAATTTCATAAATATCTTCTTTTGTTGTATGGTATTTGCTAGAAACGGAAATTCCCCAAGCATCATCCCATATTGATACTATCATGGGTACTTGTAATACTCCAGCAGCATTTATTGTTTCGAAAAAAAGGCCCTCGGAAGTACTTGCATTCCCAATTGTTCCAAAAGCAATCTCATTACCATCCTTACTAAATTTAGGAGAATTTAATTTACATTTTTTATAAATTTTGGAAGCTTGAGCTAATCCTAGTAACCTAGGCATTTGTGATCCTGTTGGAGATAAGTCAGCAGAAGAATTATATGTTTTTGTTAAATCTTTCCAGTTGCCATTTGAATCAAGCATTCTAGTTGCAAAATGACTATTCATTTGTCTTCCCGCTGAGGCAGGTTCTTCATTTAAATTAGTATTTGAATATAATTGTGAAAAAAATGCATCTATTGACAATAAACCTTTTGCCATCATAAATGTCTGATCTCTATAATATCCAGATCTAATATCACCTTTTTTAAAGACTTTGGCCATAGCTAGTTGAGCTACTTCTTTTCCGTCTCCAAAAATCCCAAATTTTGCTCTCCCAGTTAAAACTTCTTTTCGGCCAATTAGACTAGCTTGTCGACTTTTGACAGCAATTTTATAATCTTCTATGATGGAAGATTTAAATTGTTCAAAAGTTATATTTTCTTCACTTAAGTTGTTCAAAAAATGATGTTATATTTAGTTCACTAAAGTAGTGAAAAAAGAGGATTAATTAAAGTTAAAATTAAATGGATATTGAATCAAAAAGAATTAAAAAATTTATAAAAAAGGTAAAAGGATGGAAGTTTTTAGTATTCTTATTTTTTAAACTTCCTATGGCTTTTATTGCGGGGTTAAGAATAAAAGAAATTTCTTTTGAGAAAGCTATAGTAACAACACCATTTAGTTTTTGGAATAAAAACCCGTTTAAATCTATTTATTTTGCTGTTCTTTCTATGGCAGCAGAACTTTCCACAGGCATTTTAGCATTGATGCATGTTGATAAAAAAAACACAAAGATTTCAATGTTAGTTGTTAAAATGGAGTCCAAATTTTACAAGAAAGCAACTACAAAAATTAAATTTATTTGTGAAAATGGAAATCAAATATCTGATGTTATAAATAAATCATTAAAAAGTGGAGAGGGAGAAATTATTATGACTAAATCTAAAGGTTATGATGAAAATGGAATTTGTGTTGCAGAATTTAATATAACTTGGTCGTTTAAAGCAAAAATCACAAAAATTTAATAATATTTTTTTATATTTAACATCAACCCAAAACAAATTTTTTGATGGATGATATTTTAAATAGAATTAGAGTTTCAAGAGAGAAGGAAATTCTTGCTAATCATGAAAAAACACTTAATAAAGCATTAGATTATTTAGCTTCTATTGAAAATACAGATGAAAAAAAAATAGAATCTATCAGATTGTTTCTTTCCAGAGTTATCGATGAAGAAATAGATTTTTTGATCCGAAATCCCGAAGATTATTTTGAAGAATAAAAAAACCCTCCAAAAGGAGGGTTTTTTATTTAAAGAATTGTATTAGATTATTCTTTCACTATTTTTTCATGAATGATTTTTTCTTCATTTGAGATTTTTAAAATATAATTTCCTGTAGGAAATTCTTCTATGTTAATAGAATTAGAAAATCCAAAATCATTAATGTTCCAAGTTTTAATATTTTCACCTAAAATATTATACATAGAAATGGTTGTTTCCCCTTTTAAAAACTCATTACTAGAAATGCTTATTGATGCATTAGTTGGATTAGGGAATACTTCAACTCCAGTTAACGTATTTTCTTCATTTACATCAGCATAGTTTAATCCATTTATACCCATGTGAATAGCCATGGCATTTGGGTTGGAATACCAAGTTGCATCTTCTGTACTCCAATATAGTGAAGCAAACCAGGGTTGAACTACTGAAGTGTCATCATATATAATAATATCACTTTCTAAACCATTACTATATAATTCTACTACTAAGTAATAAGCATTAGGTTCTAATTCAATATCAGGGATTTCAACATTTACGAAAGCCATACTTGAGTTAGGAGTTATTTCTACTTGAAGTTGGGGGTCCAGCATCCAGTCTTCTACCATAATAAAGTCACTTTCCCAGATTACTCCTCCAAAATCCATATCTAATGTTGTTACAGCTGGATCAAATATTCCTGTTGTATCACATAGATAAAAAATAATTTCACCACCTGAAGTTGTTTCAAAATTACCTAAACTTGTATCAAATGCATTAAGGTATAGACCGATTCTTGCAGAACTTAAGGTGGTGCTTTCTTTTATGTCAAAATAATTTGCAAATCTCATTCCATCAGATTGAGCATCACCACCAGGCCAACCTGTCCCCATGTAGTCATATGTTTCGTAAAGTCCATCAATGCTATATTCGTTTTCTGATACTAAAAATTCTCTAGTTTTTGAATTATCATTAATTAAAGCATCATCTCCATTAGATTCAATTGTATTGGTGAATGTATATGTTCCAGCAGTTAAAGAACTGATGTCAAAAAATCCAGTTTCTACAAATCTTGTGGAGTCACTTTCAATCATATCATAAGTTACGTCTGCCATTAAATTAGTTCCATCTATTAAACCATCTAATTTTACATTAAATTCATCATTATATCCATAGTTGTAAATTTCACCTCCAAATAACATTTCATTTGGCATTTGGCTTTCTGGAATAGAATAATACTCAATACCAGCAGGGTCATCCATTGTTAACCATGAAGACAACATTTTTAAATCATAAGCTGGTTGTTGTATTACTGACATATCATCAATCATCCAAAAATAATGTGTTCCAATCCATTCAAATTTAAAATGAACATTCTCAACATTAGGGCCAAATCCTCCTAATGGAATTTGACTTAATTTTTGTGTTCCAACATTAACTTCATAAATATCACCTTCTATATAATTTAAATCACTCCATGTTACTCCTTCATCTGTACTTATATAAACATTTAAATCATTAGATCCATTACCTGCATAATAACAACAGATTCTATAATATGAATAAAATTGCAATACTAAAGCATTAGTTTCTGAACTCGATAAGTCAATTGGGCCAATAGTA